>NZ_LLWJ01000071.1:0-350238 GCF_001529285.1 Pseudomonas sp. TAA207
GCTCATAACCCGAAGGTCGTCGGTTCAAATCCGGCTCCCGCAACCAAACATCGAAAAAGGCTACTCGAAAGAGTGGCCTTTTTTGTGCGCGTGCATTTTATGCAATGACACTTGCTGACCCTCATTTGCACTGCCAACCCCATTGCAGCCTGCGGCAGTGACTGGCAAGTCCGCGCCCTGCTTTCAGGTTGAAATCTGCGCATGCGACCTAATTCATTGTTTTTACGTATTAAAGTTTGACACTGCGGCGTATCGCTGTAGAATCCGCCCCACAGACGCGGGATGGAGCAGTCTGGTAGCTCGTCGGGCTCATAACCCGAAGGTCGTCGGTTCAAATCCGGCTCCCGCAACCAAACATCGAAGAAGGCTGCTCGAAAGAGCGGCCTTTTTTGTGCGTGTGTGTTTTTGCTGACCTACCACCTCAACGTTGTTTATTTCGACCGCGCGGTCAATTAAGCGTTGACACATCTTCGTTCATCTGTAGAATGCGCCCACACAGACGCGGGATGGAGCAGTCTGGTAGCTCGTCGGGCTCATAACCCGAAGGTCGTCGGTTCAAATCCGGCTCCCGCAACCAAACATCGAAAAAGGCTACTCGAAAGAGTGGCCTTTTTTGTGCGCGCTCGAAAAGTGCCCGGCACGCGTTTATTGACAATAAACGGCATATTTCTGAAAGTTCGTGCAGCTATCCCCTGACGCAGCAACTACCTTCTTTTCACCTCATCAACCTGAACCTCAGGCAAACAACTGAAAGTATTTCAAAATATTTTAGCCAAAAGGATTGGTAACTTGAGTCTATGCCTCCATCCTATCGCGCACGATCCACGAGGTGATTGATGCCCGATAATTCGCCACTCCCCAAAGACACCGTTACAGCAGCCCACCCGATTGCCGCGACCCGCTTGCGCTGGCTGGATTTGTTGAGCAAGTACCGCCAACCCATCGGGCTGGTGCTCACCTTGCTGCTGTTTGCGATAGCCCTGATTGCATGTCGCCATCTACTCAGCGAACTTGACCTGTACGCACTGCACGACTCCATTCTTGAAGTGCCCAAGCCCGCCCTCTTCGGCGCTGTGGCTGCCACGGCTGTCGGGTTTCTGATCCTGCTCGGGTATGAATGGTCTGCGAGTCGCTACGCGGGGGTCAAACTGCCTCCCAAAACTTTGGCTCTTGGCGGCTTCACAGCTTTTGCCATTGGTAACGCCATCGGCCTGTCGCTGCTGTCCGGCGGCTCGGTGCGCTACCGTTTATATGCACGCCACGGTGTCGGCGCCTCGGAAGTGGCACACATGACGCTGTTCGCCAGCCTCTCTTTAGGCTGCGCGTTACCGCCCCTGGCAGCGCTCGCAACCTTAAGCAATTTGCCCGCAGCCGCAGCCGCCCTGCACCTTCCCGCCTATTTATTGGGTGCGATTTCTTTCGCGGTGCTGGCACTGTTCGGTTTGTTGGCACTGGGCATTTATCGTCGCCGACTGCCCGAACAACCGATACCGGACAACTTGCTGGTCAAGGCTGGCCGACGCACCCTGCGCCTGCCGAGCCCACGCCTGACGCTCCTGCAACTGGTGATCACCGCCCTGGACGTGGCCGCAGCAGCTACCGTGCTGTATTTGTTACTGCCCGAAGCGCCCCCGTTTGGCGCTTTCATGCTGGTTTATCTGCTGGCGCTGGCCGCAGGCGTGTTGAGTCATGTTCCCGGCGGCGTGGGTGTCTTTGAGGCGATATTGCTCGCCGCCTTTGCCGACAAGCTGGGGGCTGCGCCGTTGGCCGCCGCTTTGCTGCTGTACCGCATGATTTACGTGATTCTGCCGCTGCTGGTCGCGTGCCTGATGCTGCTGATCAACGAAGCCCAGCGCCTGATTCAAACCCGCCAAAGTCTGCGCGTCGCTTCGGGCCTTGCCGCTCCGATCCTCGCGGTGCTGGTGTTCATGTCGGGCGTGGTGTTGCTGTTCTCGGGGGCGACTCCTGAAATCGACACCCGCCTTGAACACATCGGCTTTCTTATCCCGCACCGCCTGATTGATGCCTCACACTTTGGCGCCAGCCTGATTGGCGTGCTGTGCCTGTTGCTGGCTCAAGGCTTGCGTCGACGCTTGTCGGCGGCGTGGATGCTGACCACCATTTTGCTGCTAGTGGGTGCCGTGCTGTCGCTGCTCAAGGGCTTTGACTGGGAAGAAGCGTGCATTCTGGCCCTGACCGCCAGCCTGCTGGCGCTGTTTCGCCGCTCGTTCTATCGCCCCAGCCGTTTGACTGAACTGCCCTTCTCTCCCCTGTATCTGGTCGCCAGCCTCTGTGTGCTGGGCGCCTCGATCTGGCTGCTGCTGTTTGCCTATCAGGACGTGCCTTACAGCCATCAGCTGTGGTGGCAATTCACCCTGGATGCCGATGCGCCACGCGGGTTGCGCTCATTGCTGGGCGCCGCCGTGGTGTTGGTGATCGTTTCGCTGACCTGGCTGCTGCGCACCGCCCGGCCCGTCATCCACCTGCCGGATGCCGAGGAACTGGCACGCGCCGAGAAAATCCTCCTGGCGTCCAACCAACCCGACGGCGGCCTGGCCCTGACCGGCGATAAAGCCTTGCTGTTCCACCCGCACGACAACGCTTTTTTGATGTACGCCCGCCGTGGCCGCAGCCTGGTGGCCTTGTACGACCCGATTGGGCCGAACCAGCAACGTGCCGAGTTGATCTGGCAGTTTCGCGACCTGTGCGACACCTATCACGCGCGCCCCGTTTTTTATCAGGTTCGTGCTGAGAACCTGCCGTTCTATATGGACATCGGCCTGACCGCGATCAAGCTGGGCGAAGAAGCCCGCGTCGATTTGCAGCGCTTTGATCTCGACGCCAAAGGCAAAGAGATGAAGGACCTGCGTTACACCTGGAACCGCGGCACTCGTGACGGCCTGTCACTGGAGATTCACGAACCGGGTGAAGCGCCGATGGATGAATTGAAGGTGATTTCCGATGCCTGGCTCACGGGCAAGAACGTGCGCGAAAAAGGCTTCTCGCTGGGACGATTCAGCGAGGACTACATCAAGCATTTTCGTGTGGCGATTATTCGTTTCGAAGGTAAACCGGTGGCATTCGCCAACTTGCTGGAGACTCACAGCCACGAATTGTCGAGCCTTGACCTGATGCGCGCTCACCCCGATGCGCCGAAGTTGACCATGGAATTCATGATGGTCGGCCTGATTCAGCATTATAAGAAGCACGGATATGCCCGTTTCAGCCTGGGGATGGTGCCGTTGTCCGGCTTGCAACCGCGTCGGGGCGCACCGCTGACCCAGCGTTTGGGGTCGATGTTGTTCCAGCGCGGCGAGCACCTGTACAACTTCCAGGGGTTGCGCCGTTTTAAAGACAAATTCCAGCCTGACTGGGAACCTCGTTATATGGCCGTGCCTGCCGGACTTGATCCGCTGGTCGCACTGGCTGATACCGCCGCCCTGATTGCAGGCGGCTTGACTGGATTGGTGAAACGTTAATGAAACATCGTTCCTGGCGGTTTTTGCTGGTCACTCTGGTGGTGTTGGTCGCGCTGGTGGCAGGCGGCTATTGGGCATGGAACCGTCCCGCTCCTGAGCCCACAATTGAACACATCAGCCAAGCCGACGGCTCGACGCTGACCAAGGTCATCCCGGGCCAGAAAGCCCGCGCCCAAGTGGTCATCGCCGTACCCACCGAAGAAGCGCTCAACGATAAGCAATTACTGGCGTTGAGCCGCGGCGGCGCAGCTCAGTTGGCGCAGGTCATCCTGCCCAAAGAGGACTGCACCTTGCAGCAGCAAGCGCTGCAAAACGCACTCGCTCAGCTCAAAGGCCCGGCCACGCTGGTCAGTGGCATTGGTCCCGGTGCAACGCTGGCCTGGCGCTGGCTGGCCGGGCAAACCAACGACAAAGCGCAAGCGGTGTCAGTGGGCTTCAAGCTCGAAGAGCCGGGATGCGCCCTGCCCGTGCCAAAGGCGGCTGCCCACGGCAACTGGCTGGTGGCCTGGAACGACAACCCTGACGATCCAAGTGCTGCGTTCGTACGCGATCAAAGCAATGCACAGACCAGCATCAGCGACTACGACATCCATTTGCCGCAAGTGCTGAGCAATGAACTGCGCAAAATCCTGGTGGGCAATGAGAACGGTGGGCTGAGCATGCCGGTGGTCGAAGTCCCGGCCGGTCAGCAAAACAATACCGTGACGCTGTTTTTATCGGGTGATGGCGGCTGGCGTGATCTGGACCGTGACGTGGCCGGTGAAATGGCCAAGATCGGTTACCCGGTGGTGGGTATCGACATGCTGCGCTACTACTGGCAGCACAAAACCCCGGAGCAAAGCGCTACCGACCTGACAGAACTGATGCAGCACTACCGTCAGAAATGGGGCACCCAGCGTTTTGTGCTGGTCGGCTACTCGTTTGGTGCTGATGTGCTGCCTGCCACCTACAACCGTCTACCAGAAGCCGAGCAAAAGCGCGTAGATGCCATTATGTTGCTGGCATTTGCCCGCAGTGGCAGTTTTGAAATCCATGTGGATGGCTGGCTGGGTAAAGCGGGTGCAGAAGCCGACACGGGCGAAGAAATGTCAAAACTGCCGCCAGCCAAAGTCGTGTGTATTTATGGCGAAGAGGAAGTCGACGAAAGCGGCTGTACGGCCAAAACAGCAGTGGGTGAAGGCTTGAAGCTACCGGGCGGCCATCACTTCGACGAGAACTACCCGGCACTGGCGCAACGGCTGGTCGACCTGATCAAGAAACACCAGGCCGTAGCCGAATAACCCGGTGCAAGCGGTGCGCAGACGTCTATGACGGGTGAGTTTACGATGGCTGCGCAACTGCACGCAGCCTCGCATGGCGCGTCATCGGCTACAGGCCTTGAGCACGTCAACCCATGGCGCAACAAAAAGCCCGACCTCTCACAAGGCCGGGCTTTTTTATCAGGCTACATCTCGACCTGGGTTCCCAGCTCGATCACCCGGTTTACCGGCAGCTTGAAGAAGCGCAGGTTGCCGTTGGCGTTTTTGAGCATGAAAGCAAACAGCCCTTCGCGCCAACGCGCCATGCCCACCAGTTTTGAAGGGATCACCGTTTCGCGACTGAGGAAATAGGTCGTGCGCATCGGACTGAAGTCCAGCTCGTCCAGATGGCACAGCTTCAACGCTTGCGGTACATCCGGCTCATCCATAAAACCAAAATGCAGAATCACCCGATAGAAGCCATCACCGTAAGCATCCACCTCAAAGCGTCGCTCAGCGGGCACCCGTGGCGAGTCTTCGTTGACCACCGTCAGCAGCACCACTTGCTCATGCAGGACCTGGTTATGCAGCAGGTTATGCAACAGCGCGTGGGGTACAGCGTCCGGGCGGGCAGTCAAAAACACAGCGGTGCCCTGCACACGGTGCGGCGGTTGCACGCGAATGCTGCTAATAAACAGCGGCAGTGGCAAGGCGCTCTCGTCGAGACGATCAACCAACAACTGTTTACCGCGACGCCAAGTGGTCATCAGTACAAACAGCACAATACCCGCCAACACCGGAAACGCTCCGCCCTGCACGATTTTCGGCACGTTGGCCGCAAAAAACAGGCCGTCCACCAGCAGAAAACCGACCAAAATGGGCACCGTTAAAATCGGTGGCCACTTCCACAGCAACAGCATCACCGCCGACACCAAAATACTGGTGATCAGCATGGTGCCGGTCACCGCCACGCCGTAAGCCGATGCCAGCGCGCCCGAGGACTCAAAGCCCAACACCAGCAAAATCACCCCCACCATCAACGACCAGTTCACGGCGCCGATGTAGATTTGGCCCTGTTCGGCGCTGGAAGTGTGCTGGATGTGCATACGCGGGATGTAACCCAACTGGATCGCCTGGCGGGTCAAGGAAAACGCCCCGGAAATTACCGCTTGCGATGCAATCACCGTGGCCAGCGTCGACAGCACCACCAACGGGATCAGCGCCCAACTGGGGGCCAGAAGATAGAACGGGTTACGCGCAGCGCCCGGGTTTTCGAGCAGCAATGCGCCTTGTCCGAAGTAGTTAAGCGCCAGCGCAGGCAACACCAAAATGAACCACGCCCGTGCAATCGGCTTGCGACCAAAGTGCCCCATGTCGGCGTACAACGCCTCGGCCCCGGTCAAGGCCAGGACCACCGCGCCCAAAATGGCCACGCCCATGCCAGGGTGTGACACAAAAAAGCGCACGCCCCAAACAGGGTTCAGTGCGTTGAGGACTTCAGGGTGCTGGGTTATCCCGTGAATGCCCAGCCCGCCCAATACCAGAAACCACACCACCATCACCGGGCCAAACAGCTTGCCAATGCTGGCAGTCCCGTGGCGCTGAATCAGAAACAGCAGCACCAGCACCACCAACGCGAGGGGCACTACCCAGTGGTCCAGGCCATCAAACGCCAGCTCAAGCCCTTCAACCGCGGATAGAACCGAGATCGCCGGGGTGATCATGCTGTCACCGTAAAACAACGATGCGCCGATCAACCCCAGAATCACCAGCACCGAACGCAATTTGGGATAAGGCGAAGCGGCTCGGCGAGCCAGCGCGGTCAAGGCCATAATGCCGCCTTCGCCCTGGTTATCGGCGCGCAAGATGAACAGTACGTATTTGATCGACACGACCCAAATCAGCGACCACAGAATCAGCGCCAAAATGCCGAACACACCGTCGTGGTTGACCTGTACCCCATAACCGCCGGAAAACACCTCTTTGAGGGTGTACAACGGGCTGGTACCAATGTCGCCGTAAACCACCCCGACCGCCGCAACCAGCATCCCAATCGGCTTGGCTTTTGAATGCCCGCCGTCTGCCGCCTGACTACTTGCCTGCCCCATCAACCACTCCTACAACTCTAGACCGCTGTTCTTAATGGCGAGCGCTACGTTTGCTCGGCAGCATGCGCTGATTGTCTGACTGTTATCTACGAAAATTCATAGGTTAGAAACCCTACTTTCGCGACGGCGCGCAGCATAGCGCAGCACTCGTCGTAAATCCCCGCATAACGCTGGTCAAGTGCGTTGACCATAGCTAAAATCACGCACTTTTTTTCATTAGAGGCGCATCAAGCGCCCGTTCGTCGTGCAGCCTTTACGGGCATGTAACGTCACTACATACCGAGGTTCGCCATGTCCACCGTTACCAAGCCTGCCAACCCCAAGGTTGGTTTTGTCTCCCTGGGTTGCCCAAAAGCGTTGGTCGACTCCGAGCGCATCCTCACGCAGCTGCGTATGGAAGGCTACGATGTCGTCTCCACCTATCAGGACGCTGACGTCGTGGTGGTTAACACCTGCGGCTTCATCGACAGCGCCAAAGCTGAATCGCTGGAAGTCATCGGCGAAGCCATCAAGGAAAACGGCAAAGTCATCGTGACTGGCTGCATGGGCGTCGAAGAAGGCAATATCCGCAACGTTCATCCAAGCGTGCTCGCCGTCACCGGCCCGCAGCAGTACGAGCAAGTGGTCAACGCCGTTCACCAAGTGGTGCCACCGCGTCAGGACCACAACCCGCTGATCGACCTCGTGCCGCCTCAAGGCATCAAGCTGACCCCGCGCCATTACGCGTACCTTAAAATCTCTGAAGGCTGTAACCACAGTTGCAGCTTTTGCATCATCCCTTCGATGCGCGGCAAGCTGGTCAGCCGCCCGGTCGGCGACGTGCTTGACGAAGCGCAGCGTCTGGTCAAGTCCGGGGTTAAAGAGCTGCTGGTGATTTCCCAAGACACCAGTGCCTATGGCGTTGACGTGAAATACCGTACCGGTTTCTGGAACGGCGCCCCCGTCAAAACCCGTATGACTGAACTGTGCGAAGCCTTGAGCTCGCTGGGTGTATGGGTGCGCCTGCACTACGTTTACCCGTACCCGCACGTTGATGAGCTGATCCCGTTGATGGCCGCCGGCAAAATCCTGCCGTACCTGGACATCCCGTTCCAGCACGCCAGCCCTAAAGTGCTCAAGTCGATGAAACGCCCGGCGTTTGAAGACAAGACTCTGGCGCGGATCAAAAACTGGCGCGTCATCTGCCCGGACCTGATCATCCGCTCGACCTTCATCGTCGGCTTCCCCGGCGAAACCGAAGAAGACTTCCAGTACCTGCTGGACTGGCTGAGCGAAGCGCAACTGGATCGCGTGGGTTGCTTCCAGTATTCGCCCGTAGAAGGCGCACCGGCCAACGATCTGGATCTGGACATAGTGCCCGATGACATCAAGCAGGACCGTTGGGATCGCTTTATGGCGCACCAGCAAGCCATCAGTGCGGCACGTCTGCAAATGAAAATCGGCAAGGACATCGAAGTCCTGATCGATGAAGTGGACGAGCAAGGCGCTGTAGGCCGTTGCTTCTTTGACGCACCGGAAATCGACGGCAACGTGTTTATCGCCACCGACAAAGACATCAAGCCGGGTGACAAGATCATGTGTCGCGTGACCGACGCCGACGAGTATGACCTGTGGGCTGAAGTGATCTAAATCGCCGCACGCTCTGAAAAAGCCCTGCCGCACTCGCGCCAGGGCTTTTTTTACGGCTATGGTTAACCTCATGGTTTAACGACGGGCGTCAGGAGAAAGGCGTAATGGGCCGGGTATGGGTGGTAGAAACACCACAACAGGACGATTTCACAGAGCTGTGCCAGGTTTGGGAAGGCTCCGTGCGGGCAACCCATGACTTTTTACCTGACCGTTATATCCAAGAACTGCGCGAACTAGTGGCGCACGCCTACCTTAAGGCGGTGAAGCTGATTTGCTGTAAAGACCCGCTCACCGGCCGCATCGTGGGGTTTTGCGGGATCCATGCCGACAAAGTTGAAATGCTGTTCATTGACCCTGAGTACCGAGGGCGTGGCGTAGGTAAAACACTGCTCAGGCATGCCATCGACAACCTCCATGCCGTACAACTCGATGTCAATGTGCAGAACCCGCAAGCCATCGGCTTTTACTTCAAACAAGGATTTGAAGTCATCGGCCGCAGTGAAACAGACGGCATGGGTGAGCCTTATCCACTCCTGCACCTGCGTTATAAACGCACAACACCGACCCAAGGCAAATGTAGCCGGACTTAACCGACGCGAGGCGGGTACAATAGCCGCCCAATTACATTACGGCCCTTGTCATGTCTGAACCGATACGTCTCTCCAAACGCCTCATCGAACTCGTCGGCTGCTCGCGCCGTGAGGCCGAACTGTTCATTGAAGGTGGCTGGGTCACGGTAGATGGCGAAGTCATCGACGAACCACAATTCAAGGTCGACAACCAAAAAGTCGAGCTGGACCCTGAAGCCAAGGCCACCGCCCCCGAGCCGGTGACCATCTTGCTGAATGCCCCCGCCGGGCTGGACACTGACAGCGCCATGGCGTTGATCGGCCCGGACACCCTGAGTGAAGAGCACCGTTACGGCAAACGCCCGCTAAAAGGTCACTTCCTGCGCTTGAGCGTTGGCAATGAACTGCAAGCAGGCGCCAGCGGCTTACTGGTGTTCACCCAGGACTGGAAGATCGTGCGCAAGCTGACCGCTGACGCCAACAAGATTGAACAGGAATACGTGGTTGAAGTGTCTGGCGAGATGGCGCCTCACGGCCTCAATCGGCTCAATCACGGCATGACGTACAAAGGCCGTGAGCTGCCTGCCGTCAAAGCCAGCTGGCAGAGTGAAAACCGCCTGCGCTTTGCGATGAAAAACCCGCAGCCGGGCGTTATTGCACTGTTTTGCCAGGCCGTGGGCCTGACGGTTATTTCCACCCGCCGCATTCGTATCGGCGGCGTGTCGATGGGCAAGCTGCCTGTAGGCCAATGGCGCTACATGACGACCAAAGAAAAGTTCTAAACACGGCTTTACCCCGAACATATCGACACCGCAGCACGCCTGCGGTGCTCTCTGCTGAATATCAGGATTACCCACCATGATTCATAACGACGTACTGCGCAGCGTGCGCTACATGCTCGACATCAGCGACAACAAGATGGTCGACATCATCAAACTGGGCGGCTTTGAAGTGTCCAAGGAAGACCTCTTGAACTACCTGAAAAAAGAAGATGAAGAAGGTTATGTCTTCTGCCCGGACGTGGTGATGGCGCATTTCCTGGATGGCCTGGTGATCTTCAAGCGCGGCAAAGACGAAAGCCGTCCTGCGCAACCGATTGAAACGCCAGTGACCAACAACATCATCCTGAAAAAACTGCGCGTGGCCTTCGAGCTGAAAGAAGACGACATGCACGCGATTCTTAAAGCCGCCGAGTTCCCGGTGTCCAAGCCTGAGCTGAGCGCCCTGTTCCGCAAGTTTGGTCACACCAACTACCGCACCTGCGGCGACCAGTTGCTGCGCAACTTCCTCAAAGGCCTGACCCTGCGCGTCCGGCCCGCCTGAGTGCTGCCGTAGTCGTCACTGGCGCAGGCCGCGAAAAGATCTGAAGATCTGATGCAACACCTATTTCATGGGCCGCAACCGCAGCCCATCGCAGCCTGCGGCCGCGACTACAGGGTCCCTTCATGAGCTACAGCGTTTCCCCCATCGGTTTTGTGCGCTCCTGTTTCAAGGAGAAGTTCGCCATTCCGCGTCAGCCGCAATTGGCCCCCGCCGCCCGTGGTGTGCTGGAGCTGGTCGCGCCGTTCAATCAGGGCGATGCGGTGCAAGGGCTTGAGCAGGTCAGCCATGTGTGGTTGCTGTTTGTGTTCCATCAAGCCCTGGAGAACAAACCCCGATTAAAAGTGCGACCGCCGCGCCTTGGGGGCAACACGTCGATGGGCGTCTTTGCGACCCGTGCCACTCATCGTCCAAATGGCATCGGCCAGTCTGTCGTCAAGCTGGATCGCGTTGAAGCAGGCCGGCTGCACATCTCGGGTATCGACCTGCTCGACGGTACGCCGATTCTGGACATCAAGCCCTATGTGCCTTACGCCGACATAATCCCTGGCGCCAGTAACGACATGGCCAGCGCAGCCCCTGTGCTGATCCCGGTGGTCTGGGCCGAGAACGCGCTGCAACAGGCGCATGCCCACGCCCTGCGCCTTCAAGAGCCGCTCGTGGCCCTGATTGAACAGTGTTTGGCGCAAGACCCACGTCCGGCCTACCAGACGCCTACAGCAGAACGAGAGTACGGCGCTCAGTTTTGGGACCTGGATGTGCGCTGGCACTACCCCGAGCCGGGCATGATCCGAGTGCTGGAAGTGATCACAGCGGCCTAAAACCCGGTCAGCAAAAAGCCCGCGCTGTCGTCAGACACCGCGGGCTTTTTGTTGAAAGACGCTTACTTTTCTACGAAAGCGCGCTCGATCAGGTAATCACCCGGCTCGCGCATACGCGGCGAAACGGTCAGGCCAAAGCTGTTCAGAACTTCGCTGGTTTCGTCCAGCATGCTTGGGCTACCGCACAGCATGGCACGGTCATCTTGCGCATTGATCGGCGGCAAGCCGATGTCGCTGAACAGTTTGCCACTGCGCATCAGGTCGGTCAGGCGCCCCTGATTTTCAAACGGCTCGCGGGTTACGGTGGGGTAGTAGATCAACTTTTCACGCAGCGCTTCACCGAAGAACTCGTTCTGCGGCAAATGCTCGGTGATGAATTCGCGGTAAGCGACTTCGTTGACGTAACGCACACCGTGGCACAGGATCACTTTTTCGAAACGCTCGTAGGTTTCCGGGTCCTGGATGACGCTCATAAACGGCGCCAAGCCTGTACCGGTGCTGAGCAAGTACAAATGCTTGCCCGGCTTCAAGTCGTCCAGCACCAGCGTACCCGTAGGTTTTTTGCTGATGATGATCTCGTCGCCTTCCTTCAAGTGCTGCAACTGGGACGTCAGCGGGCCGTCTGGCACCTTGATGCTGAAGAACTCCAGATGCTCTTCCCAGTTCGGGCTGGCGATCGAGTAGGCACGCATAAGCGGACGGCCGTTGGGTTGTTGCAGGCCGATCATCACGAACTGACCGTTCTCAAAGCGCAGGCCCGGGTCGCGGGTGCACTTGAAGCTGAACAGGGTGTCGTTCCAGTGGTGAACACTGAGGACACGTTCGTGGTTCATGTTGCTCATGTACGGGGCTCCTAATTTCGCCTGCGCTGACTATGGGCGCGATTGCATAGCATTCTAATGGCGACGACAATATCTGTTAACTGAATTATTAAGATAAGGGTTATCGGTTATATCGATATGCGATTTACTCTCAGACAACTTCAAGTGTTCGTCACCGTCGCCCAACAAGAGAGCGTGTCACGCGCTGCTGGCTTGTTGGCCCTTTCACAATCGGCCGCCAGCACCTCAATTACCGAACTGGAACGCCAAACCAGTTGCCAACTCTTTGATCGCGCCGGCAAGCGTTTAAGCCTCAACGCGCTCGGCCGCCAACTGTTGCCACAAGCTGTCGCCCTGCTCGACCAGGCCAAAGAAATCGAAGACCTGCTTAACGGTAAGTCCGGGTTTGGCTCGCTGACGGTGGGGGCAACCCTGACCATCGGCAATTACCTGGCCACTTTGCTCATCGGCAGCTTTATGCAAGCTCACCCCGAAAGCCAAGTGAAACTGGTTGTTCAAAACACAGCGCACATCGTGCAACAAGTGACCCATTATGAAATTGATCTGGGTCTAATTGAGGGCGACTGTAGCCACCCGGACATCGAAGTTCAGAGCTGGGTCGAGGATGAATTGGTGGTGTTTTGCGCACCGCAGCATCCGCTGGCCGCCAAGGGGAGCGCCACACTGCAAGAGCTGACTCGTGAAGCGTGGATTTTGCGTGAACAGGGTTCGGGCACACGGCTGACCTTCGACCAGGCCATGCGCCATCATCAGAGTGCGCTCAACATTCGCCTGGAGCTGGAACACACCGAGGCGATCAAGCGCGCGGTGGAGTCTGGCCTGGGCATTGGGTGTATCTCTCGCCTGGCACTGCGCGATGCCTTCAGACGCGGCAGCCTGGTGGCGGTTGAAACGCCGGAGCTGGATCTTGCGCGGCAGTTTTACTTCATCTGGCACAAGAAAAAGTACCAAACCTCTGCCATGCGCGAGTTTTTGGACCTGTGCCGCGCCTTCACCGCCGGGGTTCAGCGCAGCGACGAGATCGTACTGCCCAGCATCGCTTAAAGCAGGATGACAGCCCACACCACGGCAATCAGGGTGAGCACCACAAACTGAGCGGCGCTGCCCATGTCTTTGGCGTTCTTGGACAAGGGGTGCAGATCGAGGGAGATCCGGTCAATCGCCGCTTCAATGGCCGAATTGAGCAACTCGACGATCAATGCCAGCAGGCATACAGCGATCAACAACGCGCGCTCAACCCGGCTGACATTCAAGAAAAACGTCAGGGGGATCAGCACCACATTAAGCAGCACCAACTGGCGAAAAGCGGCTTCGCCCGTAAAGGCTGCGCGCAGCCCATCCAGCGAGTATCCGCCTGCATTCAAAATCCGTTTAAACCCGGTTTTCCCTTTAAAAGGCGACATAGATAGGCAACTGAGCAAAAAATGAGAAAAGAACGCTAGTTCACGCTTCGTCAAAAAAGCGTGAAGCCTGGCAATTTAATGGTTCGAAATTGACTCGAGTTGTTGCAGGAGCAACGCCGCCTGCGTACGGGTGCGTACACCCAGCTTGCGAAATATCGCGGTAACGTGCGCCTTGATCGTGGCTTCCGACACGCTCAACTCATAAGCAATCTGCTTGTTCAGCAACCCTTCACAGACCATCGTTAGCACCCGGAACTGCTGCGGCGTCAAGCTGGCCAAGCCTTCGCTGGCGGCTTTGGCTTCGGCAGACACCTGCACCTCTTCGAACGCCTGAGGCGGCCACGACACATCGCCATCCAGTACGGCACGTACTGCTTTTTGAATTTCTGCCATAGAGCTGGACTTGGGAATAAACCCGCTGGCGCCGAACTCGCGAGAGCGGACCATGACCGAGGCTTCTTCCTGGGCAGACACCATCACCACCGGAATTTGCGGGTATTGCCCACGCAGCAATACCAGCCCGGAAAACCCGTAAGCGCCCGGCATGTTCAAGTCGAGCAGTACCAGATCCCAATCCGCCTTGATTGCCAGTTGCTTTTCGAGCTCGGCAATACTGGCGACTTCTACCAGACGAACATCAGGTCCCAGCCCCAACGTCACCGCCTGAAGCAATGCACTGCGGAACAATGGGTGGTCGTCGGCAATCAGGATTTCGTATGTGGCCATTTTTAAAATGATCCCGTTTCAGGCGAGCCCTGATGAATTCCAGCACTCGCTAAGGCAACTTGAGCAGCAGTTGAAAGACTGTGCGTCAAAGGGCGTGCTTAGGCTAAACGTCGTGAAAAATAAGCGTTTGAACAGCAACAGCGCCCGAATCGGCGCCAAGCATGCCCAGCGAACTGTGGGTGGTCAAGGACAAACCTGACCCCAACGTTCAACTTATTCCGACGTCAAACGCACCGGTCAGGATGCGACGCTTTGACACACGTTGTGAACGCGCAAAATTGTAGCGCTACTTCTTTAGTCTATTGAGAGCGATTCTGGCGAAGGTCTTTTACAAAAAACACCCAGCTCATGGTGCGCGGCGCTGCTTTCGTTCATCGGCAACTGATTTCGGGCATCCAGATAGTGCTGACTGAACACATCGAAGTACGCATCCAGCGCGGTGGACGTCTGGGTATCACCTGCAAGGTCCAGGCACAAGCTGGCGACCTCGGCAGTGCATAGATGCTCACTGCGGGTGGAGCGGCGCAGGCGATAGCGTGAGAGTTTTTCAGGCAGCAGGCTCAGGATCGGAAAACGATCAAAATGCGGGCTTTTGCGGAAAATCTTGCGGGCTTCGGTCCACGTGGCATCAAGCAGAATGAACAGAGGGCGTTTTCCGCTCTCGGCCTGAACTGTATGGGTGACGCGCCCAGGCTCCACGTACTCGCCCGGAAATACCAGATAAGGCTGCCACTGCGGGTCGGCCAGCAACTCAAGCAATGCCGGATCGGTTTCAGTGCGCGACCAGATAAAGGCAAAGTTGTCGCTCACCACGTCAGCAATCAACCAGCCAGTATTGCTCGGCTTGAACACTTCTTTTTTGGTCATGATCAGGCACACCCCGGCGCGCGTACTGACCTGCGGGCGCCAGCGGCACAAACAATGGCTGGCAATCACGCGGCACGTAGGGCAACGCGGCGCTCGCGAGCCACGGGACAAATAGGGTTTTGTGCTTTCCTCTTCTCGCTCGTCTCGTAAACGGGCAACAGCATTCGGGGAAAAGGTCATCAGGGTCATGGTGTTTACTTTGAGATGCAGATCGCCCGCACGCCTCGGGTTAGCGCTGGGCAGATTGGCTGGAGGAAGGCGCGCAGTCTATCAGAGGCCGCCTTGTGGCGTGCCAACCCGTGACTTCAGGCATTTCCTGTAACCGCAGGCTGACCTATACTCCCGCGCCACTGAACGCATAGAAATGTGGCGGGTCAAAGCCTGCGTCACTGAATCAGGAGAGTTTCATGTTGCGCACTATCATTCCGACCGTCGCTTTAATGCTGGCTCTGCCTTTGGGCGCACAAGCGGCCTCTCTCAAAGATTTCAAACTTGAACAGGACCTGAAAGAGACGGCCGAAAAAAGCAGCCAGGGCACACCCAGACTGATGGAATCAGGCCTTACCGATAACGGTTTTAGCGCTGAAGGCCGGGTACTGACCAATCACCTGGTCGCTCCACAGGCACTGGCTTTAAACATACTCAAAGATAAAGAGAAAGCTGCGTCGAGCCTCGGCCGAGGTGTGTGTAGCAATAAAAATTTTCGTACATTGCTCGCCAAAGGCGCAATTGTGCGACTGGACATCAAAGATGACCAAAACAACATCACGATTCTCAGCCAAGACATTGTCGCTGATAACTGTCGGCCAAAAAAATAAACCCTTTCGAAGTGCATGCACGCCGTAATTCGTTGCGGCGTACGCAGTTTTCTATCTCACCTTCTCTCCCCCTCCTCCCGCCTATTTTCATGGATTTCAGGCAATTAGCGGTTGCCAGGTTCGACAGCACAAGACCATCATCAGGCCATTACTTCTGACACGCTGTGTCTGCGCGCTGTCATGCTTTACTGCGCCCCAAAGGATGTTGTGCTGAAGGAGATCTACATGCCTGATCAAACCCATGCGAACCTGCCTCTCGATTTCGAACACTTGAGCCTCGACCTTGCGCAGCACGTCGATGCCCAACTTGAGTTGATTGCCCCCGACAGCAAAAACCGACCGCTTTACCGCGAAATGATGCTGACGGTATTGCGTATGGCGCACGACGACTTTGATCGCTGGAACGCCAAAATTACGCTGCAAGCCATACGTGAGCTGGAGCAAAGCTTTCGCGTGCTGGAGCAATTCAAGTCACGGCGCAAAATCACCGTGTTTGGCTCGGCACGTACCCCAATGGAAGACCCGCTGTATGCATTGGCCCGTGAAGTAGGCGCGGCACTGGCCAGAGCCGACATGATGGTGATCACCGGCGGCGGTGCAGGCATCATGGCCGCGGCCCATGAGGGGGCCGGTCTTGAACACAGCCTGGGCTTCAATATCACCCTGCCGTTTGAACAGCGTGCCAACCCGACCATCCTGGGCAGCTCACACCTGCTGGCGTTCCACTTCTTCTTTACGCGCAAACTGTTTTTCATCAAGGAAGCGGCCGGACTGGTGATGTGCCCTGGCGGATTCGGCACGCTGGATGAAGTGCTGGAGGTGCTGACGCTGATACAAACCGGCAAAACGCCATTGGTGCCTGTGGTGTTGCTCGACATACCGGGCGGGACATTTTGGCAAAGCGCACTGGACTTCATTCAAGCGCAGCTGCAAGCCAATCATTACATCCTGCCTAACGACTTGAAGTTAATGCGCCTCGTCCACAGCGCCGAAGAAGCCGTGGCGCAGATTGATCAGTTTTACAACAACTTCCACTCCACACGCTGGCTGAACAAGATTTTTGCGATACGCATGAAACGCCCCGTCAGTGCGCTGGCGCTGAAACATATACAGCACGAATTTGCCGATATCTGCTTAAGCGATAGCTTTCATCAACAGTTGGATGACGAACCCGCGTTTGAACACCTTACGCGTTTGAGTTTTGCTTTCAGCGGCCGCAATCAGGGGCGCCTGCGCGAGTTGGTGGACTTTATCAATCTGCCGCAGAACTGGGCTGATGCTGGGGGAATGATCCAGAAGAAGTCACTTGAGCCTTTGTCTCGATAAACCTGCAATCTTCTGCTCGCCAGCGTGGCAGATGTTGCGCTCATGCTCAGTCGCTGCGGTGCGAAGCGGCTGGGAATCCCAAGACTGTGGCAGGTTTGAAGTATCAGATTGAATGGTTTTACGACCGCTACGCGCCCGGACGCAGCCTCGCGTTACTCGTCAGCGGCTACAAAGGTATTGGCGGGGCCGGGACGCTTGATTGCGAAGTGGTTGTAAACCTGATGACTGCGGGGTCTCTGCGGTAGCACGTTTAATGGTTTTACGGCCGCTACGCGACCGGACGCAGCCTCGCGTTACTCGTCAGCGACTACAAAGGTATTGGCGGGGCTGGGACGCTTGGTTGCGAAGTGGTTGTAAACCTGATGACTGCGGGGTTTCTGCGGTAGCGCGTTTAACGGTTTTACGGCCGCTACGCGACCGGACGCAGCCTCGCGTTACTCGTCAGCGACTACAAAGGTATTGGCGGGGCTGGGACGCTTGGTTGCGAAGTGGTTGTAAACCTGATGACTGCGGGGTCTCTGCGGTAGCGCGTTTAACGGTTTTACGGCCGCTACGCGACCGGACGCAGCCTCGCGTTACTCGTCAGCGACTACAAAGGTATTGGCGGGGCCGGGACGCTTGGTTGCGAAGTGGTTGTAAACCTGATGACTGCGGGGTCTCTGCGGTAGCGCGTTTAACGGTTTTACGGCCGCTACGCGACCGGACGCAGCCTCGCGTTACTCGTCAGCGACTACAAAGGTATTGGCGGGGCCGGGACGCTTGGTTGCGAAGTGGTTGTAAACCTGATGACTGCGGGGTCTCTGCGGTAGCGCGTTTAACGGTTTTACGGCCGCTACGCGACCGGACGCAGCCTCGCGTTACTCGTCAGCGACTACAAAGGTATTGGCGGGGCCGGGACGCTTGATTGCGAAGTGGTTGTAAACCTGATGACTGCGGGGTTTCTGCGGTAGCGCACTTAAGATTTTCAGTCATCGAACTCTCGGCCACTGAGCAAGCGACCAATCATTTCAAGCGGATACCCTCTGTAACTCAAGAAGCGCCCTTGACGTGCACGCTCTTTGGCATCTTCAGGCATACGCCCTGAAAACTTACGCTGCCAAGTGTCTTGCAACTGTGCTTGCCAGTTGAATTCACATTCACGCAGCGCCTCCTCCACGTCACTGCGTGCCAACCCTCGCTGATTCAACTCTTCGCGGATGCGCAAAGGGCCATAACCCGAGCGGGCACGGTAGGAGATATAGCTTTCAAGGTAACGCGATTCGGACAGCAAGCCATCTTCCGTTAAACGGTCGAGGGCTATGTCGATCATGTCAGGGCAAGCGCCTCGCTGACGCAACTTGCGCGTCAGCTCGACACGACCGTGCTCGCGTCGCGCGAGCAGGTCCATTGCTGATCGCCGTATGGCGACGAGGTCTTCCAGAACAACAGTCATGATTCAATCAGTTGCTAGCGTCGTCTGAGCCCGAATTTTCAAGCTCCATTTCCGCCGCTTCTTGTTCAGCTGCCGCTTGCTTGGCCGCCTTGCTCAGTTTTGGCATGACTTTCATTGCAGCCAGTTCGCTCTCGGTTTTTGGGCCGAGCAGCTTGTCACGCAGTTGCTTCTCAAGCGTGGCTTTAATGTCCGGGTTCTCATCAAGGAACTTGGCGGAGTTAGCCTTGCCCTGGCCGATTTTGCTGCCTTGGTAGCTGTACCAGGCACCGGCTTTTTCGACGAAACCGTGCAACACGCCCAGCTCGATCATCTCGCCGTTCAGGTAGATACCCTTGCCGTACAGAATCTGGAATTCAGCCTGACGGAATGGCGGAGCGACTTTGTTCTTGACCACTTTGACGCGGGTTTCGCTACCAATGACTACGTCGCCTTCTTTAACGGCGCCGGTGCGACGAATGTCCAGACGTACAGAGGCGTAGAACTTCAGGGCGTTACCACCGGTGGTGGTTTCCGGGCTGCCGAACATCACGCCGATTTTCATACGGATCTGGTTAATGAAGATCACCAGGCAGTTGGCATTTTTGATGTTGCCGGTGATTTTACGCAGTGCCTGAGACATCAAGCGGGCTTGCAGGCCAACGTGGGTGTCACCCATTTCGCCTTCAATTTCAGCTTTAGGCGTCAACGCAGCCACGGAGTCGATGATGATGACGTCAACTGCATTGGAACGCACCAGCATGTCAGTGATTTCCAGCGCCTGTTCGCCGGTGTCTGGCTGGGAAACCAGCAGGTCATCAACGTTGACACCCAATTTGGCGGCGTACTCAGGATCAAGGGCATGTTCCGCATCGACGAACGCACAGGTAGCACCAGCTTTTTGGGCTTGAGCGATAACGGACAGGGTCAGCGTGGTTTTACCCGAAGACTCCGGACCGTAGATTTCAACAATACGACCCTTTGGCAGACCGCCAATACCCAGCGCGATGTCCAGACCCAAGGAGCCGGTGGAGATAGCCGGGATCGCCTGGCGGTCTTGATCACCCATCAACATCACGGCGCCTTTGCCGAATTGACGTTCGATCTGACCCAAGGCCGCAGCCAAGGCTTTCTTCTTGTTGTCGTCCATTAAAGTCCTCTCGTAATCAATAAGGCCTGACGGCCGATAACTGTATAAGTAGCCAGTATTATTCCACAGGGTTTCAGGATCGCCTACCCCTGATTTTTTATTTCTCGTACCGTTCGGCGTATTAGACCCTCTAGCGCGGCTATCACCGTTTGTCGGCGCACATTATCGCGGTCTCCGGGGAAGTGCCTGCACTGCGTACATACCTCGGTGCCGGCGCCCCACGCCAGCCAAACGGTACCGACCGGTTTGGTCGCCGACCCGCCGCCCGGCCCGGCAATGCCGCTGACCGCCACCGCAAAATGCGCGCCGCTTTGTGCCTGCGCACCGCGCACCATCGCCTGGACTACCTCACTGCTGACCGCACCCACTTGCGCGAATAGAGTCTCGGGCACGTTCAACTGCTTAGTTTTCTGCTGGTTGGAATACGTGACAAACCCGGCTTCGAACCAGGACGAACTGCCAGCAACACGGGTGATGGCCTCAGCGATACCGCCGCCCGTGCAAGATTCAGCCGTTGTGACCTGCGCATTAAGAGTCTGCAAGTGCTGGCCCAGTTCAGTCGCCAGTTGAGTTAATTCGTCCACGATGGTCTCCCGAAGCGCAAAAAACAGCGGTCTAAGCTACACCAGCAGCCCCGTGTTGCAAGCCACGCTAGCGGCAAAATGTACATAACGCTGCCTCATAAAGCCGCCTTCGATCTTCCTGCCCCTGCACTCCCCCGTTGAGCCTGCGAGTGATCTGTTCAAAACGTTGCAAATCAGCCAATTCATTCAATCCATTTTCAGACCAAAACCAGGCCGCTGACAGCGCCGCATAATCCGGTATTTCCAGCAGCTCGGGCTCTGCCACGCAGTCAACCCCCAAAGCCTTGCTGCATGCTTGGTAGTTATACTTACCGGTAATCTGAATTAACCCACGACCGCAATACCTGAATCCGTCACCCGGCTCAACATTGCCCAAGCGATTGCCATAGGCTATCTGCGCAATCAGTGACGGCTGCCCCACGCTGGCAGTTGCCATTTGCGGTGTGAAACGCTTAGGCCAAGTGGCAAGCAAGGCTGGAGCGCTATAGTTGAAACGCTCAACCAGATGCCTCAGCTGGGCAGATTCATGACCCACTTGAGCGATAAACGCTGCAGCCCGCAGCGGTCCTTGAACCTCATACCGCAGCATTGCCTGGTTGAGCGCAGTGACAAAAACGCTGGCACTGTCACCAGCGCCTGGAAGTATCTTTTGTAACTGCGCCAAGGTGATATGCATGAGCGTCTCCAGGCGAAAAAAAACCGCTCTAAGCGGGTTCGGTTGACGGCTGAATTTCAGCTGGGACGAATGGGGCGATGCCTTGAATCCGGGTAGTACTCAGCGCCTTCTTGCCAGGCCCGCACCAAAATCCGATGGTCGCGCCATTGGCGTTCAGTACCCGGTATTTTCTCGCCGTCCTCGAGCGCTTCCAATTGCACACTAACGAAGGAGCGTTCCTGCTCAACCCATTTAACTTCCTCGGCGATCAGAGGGGCTAAGCGTGATGTTTCTTTTTCAGCTGCAATATCCGCAGCACTGCGAAGTTGCGACCAGTCGATGTTATTCATGAAGGGCATTCTCCATGGGTAGTGGATCTGGGGCGATAATTTTATCCGGTTGCGGTAGGCGTATTTCCCCGTCCAAATCGATAACAATCGGTTCAGGAAATACCTGAGCGCTACTTGCGCCCTCTCCGTAAGGAAGCATTAACACCAGAGTCAATTGACCATCAACTCTAGTGATAGGTGACAGGAAGAAATGTCTATTGACCTTACTCATCAGCGCGGTATCAGGAAGGCTGTCGCCCTCTTCTATCCGTGAAAAATCAAATAACTCACCATTTACAATAAGCGCATCACCCTTTTTTTCGAGCGTTAATGAAGCATCGGCTCTTATACCCCCCAACCTAATATTCATGCTTTCCACCGCCCTATGGCCAAAAACCAGAATCTGAAATTTTGCACAGTGGCGCCATTTCGAACAAATAGCGTAAATCTGGAACTTCCAGTTTCCGCACCGTAATTAATGCCAATAACTCCGTAATGATCATGATTTGACAGAGGAGTGGCCGTCGGTATAACTGTGGGCGTACTGGTTGAGAACGGATGAGCAAACATCGTAGGTTGATTAGACACTGTCGCATTAGCAGGTGCCGCATTTACCGGCTGAGCTTCGCCATAGCACAAAAGGGTTCCATCCCGAAATTTAGTATAGCCTCCATAACTATTTACCCCTGATTCTATAATCCCCCCACTCTCGATAGCACCAATCACATTATCTTCGTGATAATTTTTGCGCCATTTTTTTGGCCGTTCCTCGCCAACCGCAGTATTTCTCGTATATAAATCGCCATTACGCCAATTACCAAACATCTGAAAAGCATATTGCTCGTTAAATCCCATGGTCAACAGTGCGCCATCACTGGTCCCTGGATAACGAGCACCCAAATAATGAAAGGCCGCGCCTGCATTATTTTTAATCGGTAGATCAGCGTCGGATACCGCCCTGGCGGACAATGGTCTTCCAAGACCATAATCACCCTGCTTAGTAACTTTGTAAGCGCCACCCAGATACGTTTCATCCGTAGCACTTGTTATATTCGCAGTACTGGCTGTACCGAGTTGTGCTTTATGCTCATAGAGTTCTTGCGTCATAAAGTTAACTTTTTGACTGGCCGTACGCGGCGGATCACCGCCGAGGCCAGAGGGTGGTGTACCTAGAATTATTTCTTGTCTTGCCATATGCTTCTCCAAACCTGATACAACAGATTGACTTGTTTTTTAAAAGCGCACATTCATTGATAACTTCTTCCACCATCCCAGCACTAAATAAATCAAGGCATTGCCACTAACAAAGGCCAATTCATTATGGGCGCCGGAACTTTAAATGTAATATTCGAAATCTCGATATAGGATCTAGAGCTATCGGAAAACCCAATAGACACATCCCCTAAAGTCAATGAGTTACTATATGCCTGCCCAAAATGACTAACCATAAAATAAGCCTCCCGACCATATACCCAAGGGAGGCGATAAATCCATGCACCTTGAAACATTGTTAAATTTAAAAAAAAATAAGGCGGCCATACTTGCCCCCCGCCCAGGAAATTCATGATCTTATATGCACCATCAAAAACCAACCGTGCAGAAGCATCTCTCACTTGCATTCCATAACCCGGCACAGACTCAGGATTCATTCCACAAGCACAGTACTTACCCGCAGTCAAAAAACCACTGGCTACAGACTCATAATAACCGACTCTAAATGTAAAACCTGTCCAACTCCCCGGGCGACCTTTATGCTGGAAATAAAAATGCACCCCTATACTGCCAGGCGAGATAAATACCACAGGAGGATACTCAGTAACTATTGCAGACGAATAACTAACATCGACCACTGCGTAAGTACCGTCCTTACTAATTACAACAGCGCCCGAATACACACCTTCACTCATAACATGTAACAGACCATGTTCACTATCAACAACAGCTTGACCTGCCGATCCAAAACACTCAAACCCATAGTTCATTTGTAATGCACCGCCAAAATAAGTAATGCAAGAGCAGATTCCGACAAGGGAGACGCAGCGAATCGCAAAATAACATTTGGGAATTTACCCACAATTAAATACTCAGACAAAACCAAAAAAGGCCCATCGTATGAAGTAACTAATATCACACCCTTATCCGGATCAAAACTTGGAATGGGCACATCCTCACCAGAGGGCGAAATTCCTGGCTTAATGAGTGAGAATACTGTCCGCATAGAATATGAGTCAGCGTTCAGGTACTCAACACCGCCCCCATCATAAAATTTAATCCCAAATTCATTCACTTAGATCTCCCAGCTGAACTCGCTTGACTTGATTGGCATCATAAACTCGCAGCGATCTATTGGTCATTATCATTCGACCTTGACCGGGGACATTACCGTTGATTTCGAACATGCCGGACTTATCGAGGCGCCATCCACTAGTGCCTGCCACATAGTTACTTGATGCTATATAACTACCAATCATTGCATTTGTAATAGTTCCATTCTGAATAAATGCCGAATCGATAAATACGCCCCCTCCCTGCACTACAAAAGGTGTAAATACCTGACCTCCGGTTTGTCCTCCCACCACTGCGAATCGATCAGCACTCACCAGGAACTGACTTTGCGTTACCCCTTCGGCATTGGTGTCAATCCCTAAGCCCACGCCTGCTGCCACCAGTTGACCATTGGCATTGACCTGCATTTTTACCGACCACATGGTCGACAGGTCTCCTTTAAGATTCGCTTGGGCTTGACTGAGCATTTGCACAGCCGCTGTATTTTGACCCGACGTCGTCTGGAGTGAGTCAACACGCTGACTGATCGCCCGATCGGTGTTAGCCAATGCCAAGGTGTCCGATTTAAACGTCGCAGCATTACCCTCGATCTTGCTGTCCAGTTGGGTCACACGAGCGGTCAAAGCCGAGTTGGCGCTCACTGCCGCTTTGGATACATCGACGATGCTCGCGGCGTTCTGCCCGACCTTGGCTTCCACCACATCAGTCCTGACCGCTTGTGCGAAATGACGCTCAGCAATCACTGACATTAGCGATTCAGCACCAGCCGACGCGGTTTGGTCACCTGCACTCCCCGCTTCAGAGCCCGCAGAGGCACTGTTGACCAAGGTGTACACACCCTCAACCCTTTCAGCATTAGCCCTGACTTTTCCGTCCAGTGTTTGCACCGTACCGGTCAGTGAGTTCAGACCGTTAGCCGTGGCTTGCAGACCGCTGGCCGGATCGTTGACTTTGAGATTGATTGCATTGAGCTGTTGGGCCTGAACCGTCAGGTTCCCCGCCTGTTCGCGGATGCTGGCCGAATTTTTCTGCACTTGCAGCGACAGCGCATGGCTCGTTTCGGCGAGAGTCCCCAGATCAACCCAATAGGCGACGTCCGGTGGCGGATGCCGGGAAGTGACCACGATGGCTTGAAAGAGCCGGCTGCCCAAGCGAGCTATTTCACCCACTGAGTAGGATTTGGCGTTGTCGTACTCAAGAGCATCGGTGATTTCACCGATCAGTCCTTCCAACTCTTGTCGGGTTTTATCCAGGCGCTGGTTGACAGAGCCACTACCGGCGCCGTCGATCAGCTCAATGCGGTCCAGCAGGTGTTTGCCCAGTTCGCTTTCGCCTATTTGCCCGGCAATGAGGTCAAGTACCGGGCTTGCATCAGCGCTGGATTGCCCCGCAACCCCCACACCCTCAGGAAACCAAGGGCCGATATTGCCTGTGCGATCGACTAGGCGCGCCCAGAAGAACAAGCGCACGCCCGCTGCCAGCCCCATGAGCGTGATATCGCTTTGAGGGTAGGCATAATCGCCATATTTACGGGCGGTTGAACGTTCAGGTGTGAGGCTGTACCAAATTTCAGTGCGCTGCAGGTCAGCGCTGCTGACGCCCGCCGGGATCTGCCATTGAACTTTAATAGCAAACACCAGCGATTCGGTGGTCAACTTCGACACGACCGGTGGCAAGGTGGTTTTGCCGTTGAGGACAGTTTCTACCGAGATGCTGTAGAGCGAGCCGATGTCCAGCGCGTTGATGGCGCGCACTTTGGCCACATATCGCCCGGCATAAATGCCTTGCACATCCAGCGAATTGCCACCGGTACGCCCGGCGAAGACCCATTCGCCGTCGTTTTTACGCCAGTAGACTTCAAACGCGATAGCGTTGGCCGGGCGTTCCCAGTCAATGGTCATGACATTGATCACACTGCCCTGCTCGACAAAATGCGCGTTACTGACCCGCACAGCAGTTGGCGCAGACTGGACGCTCGGTGGGATAACCGAAATGGGTGGAGACTCGATGCGCGAACCGTTGTCGATAGCGCTGTATTTGTCAGACACATGCTTGACCGCGCTCAGGCTGTAGCTGATTGAGCTATCAGCGGTGTCTTCAGCAATGGACAGAACGCGAAACAATTGTGTGGCTAGGCTTGGCGAGTCGAGCGCCCACATCGAGTGCGACGGCGGCAGCTCTTCGAGCCGCTCTTGAAGAGTCACACGCTGGGTAGCATCGAGCATCTCCACCGTTTTGACCATCCTCGATACCGCTTTACCGTTGGGCATGACCAACGTCACGGTGTCGCCGCTCAGCGCTTTGACTTCAGCGTCCAGGGTTAAGGTATCGAGTGTTGCGTCGTGCAGACGGCCACCAATGCGCCGACCCGCACGGTCGTTGTCGGCAATACGAATGATCTGACCCGGACGTGCGAGTGTGCCGTCGAGCCCGACTGAAAACGTGACGCTTTCGGTTTCTAAACGATTGGTGAGCAAGGCCCATTTTCCAATGCGTTGGGCTTGAGCCTGTGAAGTACACCCGGTAGCGCTGATTTCAGTCTGTTGGATACCGTAGCGGGCAATACCTTCGGCATCGTCGACGTATTGCACTTTTTGTCGATAGAAGTCAGCCGGGTCATTCCAACTGACGAGGGCCACGGTAAAACGGGTCTTTTTTGCCGATCCGGCATAGGTGAACGTACCGCCCAGTACGTTGGCATTGGAATAGGTGTAAACCGGATCTTCTGGCATATCCGCAACCGCCATCACTGAGCCAGCTCCCCAGTACGACATGCCGCGGAAGGTAGTGGCCAGGTCCTGCAAGACTTTCAGTGCGTCAGCGCGTACCGACAAATACAGGTTGCAGGTGAAACGCGGTTCAGTGCCGCCCTTACCGTCTGAGACCGGTTGGTCGCAGTACTGTGCGATACGGTACAACTCCCATTTGTCGACCTGGCTGGCGTTGAGCAAATGCCCGAGGCCGTAGCGCTGATGGAGTAACAAATCGTAGTAAATCCACGCTGGATTATCGGTCCATGCGGACTTGAAGGTACCGTCCCACACGCCTGAGTAGTGGCGTGTTTGCGGGTCGTAGTTGCTCGGTACGCGAATGATGCGCCCCTGCAACTCAAAAGCGCGCGAGGGGATAGCTTGAAATTGCGACGCATCGAATTGCAGGCCAATGATGGCCGAGCCTGGGTAGCGCAGTTTACCGTCGATGACATCGGTGATGGACTCTACGCTGGTGGTGTCGGCGATCGCGCCGCTGACCGCGTTCGGCGTCAAGCGCCGTACCCGCACAGTCCAGCCAGTATTGGCAGGTGGCAAATCCACGCGATGGGAGCGTTCATATTTGGTGGAGGTCTTGCCGCTGAATGCGGCATTGAGCACCGATATGAAAGGGCCGCCATCGGTGGCCAACTCAATGACGTATTGCACCGTGTAGCCGTTGGTGTCGCCATTTTTGGTGTCTGTTTGCGCCAACCGAGCAACCGCCAAACGGATGCGAACGGCTGACAATTGCAGGTTAGTAATGGCTTTGGTCCAGGGCTGATCGCTGCGCAGCTCAATCGAAACGGCGCTTTCGTTTTCAACCGCCGGGAAGCCGGGGATGTAGGTTTGATCTTGACTGCCCGAGCGGGTGTCGAGGGTCACGCCGCTGAAGTTCAGGCTGCCATCAGCATTGGCCAACGGGGTTTCATCCAGAAACACCGAGCGTTTGTCATGTTTCAAACCTACGATCTCGCCTTCGCTGACAAGGTCAAGGATGCGGGCGTAAGCGGTACTTTGCAGGCTGTCTGGCGCCTCGACAGAAGGCCGCGGCTTGGATCCGCCGCCCTTGCTGCCAGCGATAGTAAGGTCAGTCATGGCTTTCCTTCTGGCGAAATAAAGCCCGCCTGCGGGCGGGCTGGTTTGAAGAGGATGAGGGGCGTTTAACGCTGATCCTCGGCGTAGATGCCAGCGCTGATCACGGCGCTGCCGACGATCAATTGGCCATAGAGCAAACCCACCGGGTTGCCTTGGGCACTGGTGTTGACCGGCCCGTTAAAGCTATAACTGGCGCGATTTTCGGGGCGATCCTGAGCACCAAGCCCTTTGGGCTGCGGACTGAGCATTTGCAGCACGCCACCGAACGCCAGGGCCGCGCCCACTTGGTAAAGAAAAGGTGAAGCGCCAGCAAAAGGCGTGAAGGACAGCACAAAAGCTGCCGCCACCAACACCGCCCCGACAATGGTTTGTAGCGAGCCTGCGCGCTTGGAGCCTGCGATGACCGGCACGATGCGAATCACCGATTTACCGGTAGGTTGGCCCAACTGATCTTCTGCCAAGTTATGTGTGCCGTTGAAGATGGCGAATCGAAGCCCGTTGCCCTGGCTGTCGAGCATGTACTGCTCAAAGCCTGGAAACTGCTTGAAATAACCCATGGCATCTTTTAAACCTCCCGTAATTGCAACACGATGCCGGCGACCAAAGCGCTTGGCCAGTGACCCCGAAAGCAACACGGTTTGCAGTTTTTGCGGTACAGCGGTTGCAGACATATGCAGGCCCTGACGTGAAGAACCGCCAGCCGGCGGCTGATAAAAAAAGGCTGCGCGGTTACAACTGATCCTGAGCATAAATGCCAGCGCTGATCACCGAGCTGCCGACGATCAACTGACCATAGAGCAAACCCACCGGATTACCTTGGGCGCTAGTATTGACGGGGCCGTTGAAGCTATAGCTGCTACGATTTTGTGGACTGTCTATTGCGCCCAGTCCTTTGGCTTGGGGAGACATCAATTGCATTACGCCGCCCATGGCCATTGCAATACCCATGCTGGACACCATCGACCAATTGCTCATGCCAGCAGCGGCTGCGGTGCCGGTACCTGCCGCCGCGCCGCTTGCACCTGCACCGGAACCTGCCGCCGCTCCGCCACTGAAGTACGAAGCGGCGACAATCAACGCCACGCCTACGATAGTTTGCAATGAGCCGGCGCGTTTGCTTCCCACCAACACCGGCGCAATCCGAATGTCGGTACTGCCGGGCGGTGCCATGAGTTGTTTATTGCCAATGTTCTGCTTGCCCAAAAAGATGGAGTACGCCACCCCGTTGTCTTTGGACGCCATCAAGTACTGTTCAAAACCGGGAATCAGGATGCCCAGCGCCCGGACAGCTTCGGCCACGCTATTAACTGCCAGTTGATGCACTCGGCCAAAACGTGCGCCCAACGTGCCATAAAGACGCACAGTGCGTATTTTTTCGTGTTGCATACGGATGCTGCTCCTTGCGGCCATTAGCGCGGCGCCTGGCGATGGCGCCAATAACCTGTGGTTACCTCGGCCCAATAACCGCCGTAGGTGTCGCGCCGACTGTCGCGGCCATAAAGGTGGTGAAGAATGGCGCCCGGCGTGGGGAAATGCTCGGGCTCAGTGCTCAAGGTGCCGTCTTGCAAGTAGATCGCCGCATGATTGGGCACCGGTGAACGGATCTGCATCAACACAATGTCGCCCTGTTGCAGGCTGTGTACCCGCTCAAACCCGGCAGCAGGCAGGTTGTCCAGATACAGGTTGCCACCGCGCTCCCACCAGCCATCTTCGCGCTCAAAGCTGCCCAGATCGATGTGCATCTCTCGCTGGTAGTAGTCGAGCACGATGCTCAAACAATCATGCACGCCGTGGGCAAACGCTCGCCCGAGCAGAGGAGCTTGATAGCCGCTGGGTTGCAGGTGGACCATTTCCCCAGGTTCAATCTGCCCGCTTTCATGACGGCGTACTTGCAAAATGTGCCATGGCAAACCAGACGCTTCACAGGCCACGCGATCTGCCTCGCTGGGCGTGGCCGGGTAGTCGGGATGGCTGTGCACCACCGCCAGCACTTCGCCGCGCTCTTCGGCGCCAGCGAAATCTTCAGGGGCCAGACGAAAGTGTTCATCAGGTGTTCTGGCCGTGTTACTGCAGGGTACGTACACGCGCTTGCGGCCTTCGCGAATAATCAGCCCACAGCATTCCTGGGGATAGCAGCCGATGGCATGCCGTTCAATTGCGGCTTGAATGGCCTTGTTCATAGTCAACTCCGCAGCAGGCCAGCGGCCGGGAAGGAGCCATAAGACAGAGGCTCGGTTTCACCAAAACGCAGCTTGCAACTGCTAAGGCGGCCGCCGCATTTGTCCTTGGCCGCATCCGTGACGATCACATCGTTGGCGTCAGCGACCGGTGGGCCGTTATAGCCACAATAAGGGCCGCGATAACCGCCACAGCTTAGCCACCAGCACACGTTGGCAACGATTTGGCGACGCGGCAGTTGCACGCCGTTAAAGTCCAGCGCACTGGCCAACTCAAATTTCAAGGTCGCATTGTTCTCAGCCACCTTGCGTTCTATATACCAAGTGTCCGGAGGCAGTTCTTCTTGCGGATCGGCCTCGGGTTGACCGTCCAGATATTTGCCCAACGTGCGGTGGCGCACCAGACGGGCGCCGACCAAGTCTTCAAAGTACAACGTCAGTGCGGTAATAAAACCGCCGACATTGCCCACTGATAAAGTCGGCGTAGGCTGCATGCCCTGCCCCGACATTTCAAAGCCTTCAGCGACAATCGGCCAAGGTGAGTATTCGAGTTCCTGCCACACAATTGAGGCTTGCTGGGGATAGCCGTGGAACCGGTAAATCTCGGCGCCCAGGGAGGTGGCATCCAGCTCAAACAGCTCGACCCACGCCCCAGGCTCCAGTGTCTGGATGTCTGCATTGATTGACATAAATGCTCCGGGCAAAGAAAACCCCGCGCTTGGCGGGGTTTCTCAAGTAAGTGAAAGGTCGCCTGCCCTATGAGAGAAGGCGATACTTTTCTTGGGATTCGCCGCAGAGACAAAGGTTAAAACTTCGAGTCTTGGGCATGATTTTAAGCATTGACTACGTACGCAGACTCAGGACGCGGACGTGACATCCGGCAGGGTCATTTAAAAACTCCACGTCCAGTCTTTCCAGGTAGGAAGTGGGCCTGTGCCGTGATCCGGGTAAAAGACCCGGCGCGGCTTGAGTACGGGAGTGAAACCAAAGCGTGCCCAAACGGGCAATTCAAAAGCGATCGAAAAGCCGCCATTGGGTTGAAGCCTGGCGAATGCTCCCGTACGTCCTGCGGTGCCTGTCTGCCATACGACGCCATTAGCTGCATTTAACAACACGAAGTTTCCATCCGCCTGCATCACAGCACGTACCGCACCTTGGCCTTGCGTGTGACTGGCCCAGATCGCACCACCCGCCGGACCAAATACAACCAGATTGCCGTCCGCCTGAAATACCAGTCGCGAAGCCCCTGCGACATAGAACTTACCGATCTCCAGTGCGGTCTCGGCTGGAAAGACCAAAGCATCAACCGCCGCAGGATCCGGCGGCAATGCACCGTTGCTGTTCCACAGCGAGCCAAAATCCACAAGCAGCATGTTGCCGTCGTTCTGAAGAATCATGTGGGTCCGGTTCCACTGATCTTTATCGGTAAACGTGGTATTGACCGACGCCCACGTGCGTTTACGGCTTGGGTCATCCAAAAAGGCCGAGTACTGAATGTAAAACGCTGAAGGGATCTTCTGGCGTAACACAAGTGTGTTGCTATAAGGCTGGCTGGCGTCTGCCACCCACACTTGGGCGCCGTTATCCTGCAATACCAGATTACCGTCAGGCTGCAACACTAATTTGAAGCGGCCATTGGGCGATTGTAGAAACTGTCCGGCAGACATTGTTTGATAAGGAGGAAGGATTGAACTGCCGTTGTGTTGAAAAGGTATACGTGTGCGTGCTGCCATGATTTCACCTATTGAGTAGATCAATGTTGTCGCGCAACAATGGCTGCACGTGTGTCGCTCAAAGGCGATGGATCGAGACTCAAGGTCTTCACAGCATTCAACGTCGCACAGCGCGAACATTTGATTTGGAGCTGGCTGTTTTCACCGACGCGTGCCAGTAACCGGTTGCATTTGGCGCAACGAAAATCTGCGAGCATGAACAAGTCCTTTTGTTTGTACCCGCTCAGGGATGAAACGCTTGCTCGAACGTGGCGGCCAAGGTGTAGAGCCCTGCGCCCATCGGGGTCGGCTGGTAGCGCTTGCAGCGGTAGAGTGCGGGTTCGCTCAATGGTGCCGCCCAGTAAAAGGCTGTGGCACCAGCGTGCTCATCCAGAAAGTCGATAATGGCTTTTATCTGCACCTGATCGCCGACAAATGTCAGTGGCCAGGATTGAGTTTTGTGGTTGAGACCGTCCTTGAGCACTTGCTGATACCCATCACCGAACTGGGCAGTTTTGAGGCGAAACTCGACCGTACCCACCGGTTCGACTTTAGGAATCCAGGTAAACGTTTTTGCGCTCATGTGTTCTCCGGGTGTGGGCCGTTGCAGCCGCTGATATTCAGCGGCCGTGGATGGCGGACCAGATTTGCCCGCCCGGTTTAAGGTCGCGGGCGATTTGTTCGGCTGCGCCCTGCTTGGCTGAGCCTGCATACGCCTTTGCAATGTCTTGACTGGCTGTCTCGCCGCCCGCCGTGTTGCCTTGGCCATCGGCCACGTTAATGGTTTGCTGGATCACCACCTGATTACTGCTGCTTGAACCGCCTGAACCACTCAGGGCGCGAATACCCAGTGCACCATCGGCACCACGGCTCAAAGGCATGATCGCTTCTGGGCCCGCTTCTCCAAATAACGCCATCGGAGCTAACGTTGGGCCTGTGGCCACGCTGTTAGTGAAGGCACCGCCATTGGCAAATTTATAGGCAGTGAGCCCGCTCGTACTCAACGCCGGGTTGAAGTCGAACTCAAACCCCGGCAACGAAGCACCACTCACTGGGGGCGTCGACGGCGAGTTAAACATCGCCCCCACCGCGCTACTGGCCATGCTGAACAAAAAACCCAATCCTTTGGACGCAGCGGTCTGAGCAGCCAGTTGCGCCATGTCCTTGAGCACAGAGGTCGCAAAATCGGAGAACGAAAACTTACCCGTGGTTACAAACATTGTCACCGCATCGCTCATACCCTCAAAGGCTTTGGTGAACACCTCTCTGGATTTCGCTGCCACATTGCCAGAAGAGTCCAGATAGTCCTGCCATGCAGACGTTGCACCATTAACCCAATTACCTTGGGCTTGGCTCATCTCTGCGTAATTGGCTTGCACCTGTTGGGTGAAGTCCAGATGCCGGTTTTCGATTGTTTTCAGTTGACTGAGATACGCCTCGCCACCCTGACCGTTGGCACCCTCGGGAAACTGGATCTTAAGGGCGCTTTTAGACTGAGCGTACTCCGTGTCGATGCCGCTCAGTACGCCAGCACTAGCTTGCTGACGCTTACCCATACCGACTTGAGCGGCCGCCAGCGCGCCACTCGCCTTCAGAGCTATCAACTCTTTGGCATAAGGCACGTTCAACTGCATATCGGTTTCGCGCTGCACAGTTCTGAAAGTGCCTTGGGTCGCCTGCGCAATTGCTTGGCCTGAGGCCGTCAGGGTATCTCCCACGTGCTTGCCCGCCGTTTCGACGCGCTTTTGTATAGCTGTCATCCGCTGCTCGGTGATGCGCACGGCTTGTGCCAACATCTGCTCAAGGCCGCTCAGGTCAACCGTCCAGTTCGTTTTAGACGCTGTTGCCATAGTTTTCTCTCTGCTCAAAACCCGTCGCAGTGACAGGTCGGTTGAGGATCAGACTCAGCGCCATTCACTCATGGCCTGTTCCAAGGCCACGCCTAGACGCCGTTCATACGGCATGAAATCCATCAACTGGGCCTCACCACCGCCTAGCCGATACGCCTGCAATGCAATGAGCGCGCTGCTGGCTTCCATCCTTCGCGCAAGGTTGAGAGAGCCATATCGATCGATATACCCCCCCCACGCGAGCGCTTCCCGGTAACTCATGCGCTTTTTGGCTTCGTCTATGGTTCGGCCGCCGATTCCGTTGAGCACCAGTTCGTGCCAAAACTCATCGGCGGCCGTCAGTTCTTTGTTCCTGCACCTCCTGTACCGTTAACTTCATTCACGGCATTGAGTAGCAGGAATCCCAAGCCGGGCTCCAGGCTGTAGGCATCTTCGTAGCTCAACGCCTCATCGGCGTCCTGCCCCAAACGAACTGAGGCAGCGATATATCGCGCATTGCGACTTTGCTCACTGCCATCCGATGCGAACAACTGTTCTATCACCCCAAAAGACTGACGTCGCACGTGCACCGTCACGGCGTCGGTGATGCTGTCTCCTGCCGGGTCAAGGTGAGTCCACTGCACGACTTTTTTTACGCAGTTGCCATCGACAATGCCGCCGCTGGCTTTGAGTTGCTGAAGGTTCATAGGCGTGGTCAGACCTTTTTGATCCAGGCGGAACCGCCGGTACGCTGGATGCTCACGGTGGTAGTCACCACGGCATTGAGGGCGAAGTTGAAAGGAAAGTCTGCGACGTAACCGTCGAACGCGAACCAGGTACGAGTGGCAGGCAATTCAAAATCGTCGCCCCGAGTATTGACAGTGGGTTTGATGCCTTGGCCGTCGGACCAGCCCACGACCCATTTAATCCCCGTAGCACCTTTGGCCTCAGACAATTGATGGAGACGGATATGGCTGGCGTTTGTGGGGTCGGCATTCAGGCCAAGACTGGCCGTGCCGGGTGTGCGCAGACCTTTTTTATAGGTGCGCTCCTGAGCTTCAAGACTGGTGTCTTCAATTTGCTCAGCGGGTGCGCCGCCCGGATCGAAAGAGGTCGCGTGTTCAACCTCCAACACGGTGTAAGGCGCGCTGCCATCGAGCGCTGGCACAAGCGCGAAAATTTGTGTGCCTTGGGTAAGAATCGACATCGGGTGTTCTCCTACGAACATTAAAAAACCCGCATCCGCGGGCTGTATGGATAAGCATGTTTGGGGTCAAGGTGCCGGTGAGCCATCCAGATATGGAGGCGCTGTGGGATCGGGCTCGCGGCTTTTCAGATAATCGACCAGCGCCTGATTGCTCTGCGCCAGGTCATGAAGCCTCGTATTCAAGGCCATCTGCGCATCTGACTGGGCTTGCAAGGCGCTGACCAGCCGATTGATTGCCGCCAGTTCTTCATCATTCATCGTTCACCTGCTGTGAGTGGAAAACCTCTGATCAAGGGGATTCGTCGGGAGGAGTATCTCGAGGCGGTATGTCGCAAACGCCCAGCCGCTTGGCCGTCCAGCGCTCATATAAGCCAATGGCCATATCGGCACCAGCCATAGCGGTCAGGCAACCGAATGCGCTCGCTGCCAACATAGATACGCCGTTGGCATACAGTAAAAAAGTAGCCGAAACCCCGCACACCATGCAGGCTCCGGAGCGTAACGCAATGCGTCGAACCAATGGCCAGCCGCGAGCGCCTTCTTTATCTGCACGCCACATTTCGCCCGAGACCCCGCCTAACAGCGCTAAAACGATGACCAGCCATATCGGCATGTCCAGCAACGCGTGTTCTTCAGGTGTCATTATTCGCCTCCTTCATAAATGCCCGTCAGCGGCAGGCGATGGGATTGACTGGGATACCTGCACATCCGTGGGTAGGCATTCCAAAAGGTCCGAAATGACCGGGGCGAACGCATGTCACACCGGCCGTTTCAGACATTTCAGCAATACGGCCCCGGATTTTTCGGCGCTACTGGCGCGGTACGAATCCATTCACATGTTTTTCCGACCGCGACCCTGTCCGCCAGATAACTGCTTACGGTGCTTTACGCTGCACACCCGGGTCAGTTGCCAACCCTCTGAACGATAAGGCTCGTCCATCGCTGCCTGTTCACTGGCTGTAAGGCCGGCTTGAGACAGATACTATGCATGTATGCATATACAGTCAATGCACAAATGCATTTGTTTATTCATAATAAATGCATTGGAGCATAAATCCTTTTAAAATCAATGCGCCCGACTTTTTTAGGGGCGAAAAAAAACCCACTTATCAGTGGGTTTTTAAGACATACAGACTATCGGGCGTACATGCCCCACCAGAAAACATGACCAAGGATGGCTATTTGCTCTTCTTGCATATCCTGAAACGTATAGTCCTCATCAGGATGTTCTTCGCGATTAAAACTGCGAAGGCGTATTCCCGAAGGCAGGCGATACAGTTGTTTTACCCGCAGCTGGCCATTGTGATTGATCGCATACAGGTCGCCATCAATGATGTCTCCTATAGAGGTTTTCCCCGCATTCACCCCAACCGTCGCACCGTCGCGCAGTACTGGCAACATGCTATTACCGCGCACAGTGACGCATTTGGCCTGGTCGAACTGCACGCCGTTATGGCGCAGGCTGCGCTTGCCAAAGCGCAGTTTAGACTTCTCACTTTCTTCGATGGCGAATCTTCCTGATCCAGCAGCCAACTCAACCTCACGTAAAAAAGGGATACAGACTTCATCGTCTTCGATGGGCGTGTCGTCATCCCACAGAGTTATGTCCTTAAGATCTTCATGCCCTGGCGGCGACAGCTCATCACCCGGTACTGAAATCTCAACGCGCCCGCGTAATTGATCCGTGCTGACCCCAAAATACTCAGCCAAACGAGAGATATGTTTATCCGAAGGATCGGCAATCTTGCCGTTCAAAATGCGCGAGAGCGTGGATTGAGGCACACCTGTACGCCGGTGAAGCTCTGTAGGAGAGATCCCTTGGCGAGCAAGCAGCTCTTTTAAGACGGTAGAAACAGTACGATTGTGCATGACGCGAATAGTGATTACATTTTTTACTGATCGCAAATGCTATTTGGCATATTGCGCGATTCGTTGTCTTCCCACCGCGCCTGCTAAGCAGGCATTACCCGTGTTAACCTTGCGCCCATTGCAAAAAGCCGTGCGTGGCACCCGCTTTTCACCCCTCTTTTTAAATGAATCCGCCTAAGCCCTAATGAGTAAAAATACCTCCGATCTGTCCTCACACACGCCGATGATGCAGCAGTACTGGCGCCTGAAGAACCAGCACCCTGATCAGTTGATGTTCTATCGCATGGGCGATTTCTACGAAATCTTCTATGAGGATGCAAAGAAGGCCGCCAAATTGCTGGATATCACTCTCACGGCGCGTGGGCAGTCGGCAGGGCAGGCGATTCCGATGTGCGGGATTCCTTACCACGCAGCCGAAGGCTATTTGGCCAAGCTGGTCAAGCTCGGCGAGTCGGTGGTGATTTGCGAGCAAGTAGGCGACCCGGCCACCAGTAAAGGCCCGGTCGACCGTCAGGTGGTGCGCATCATCACGCCGGGTACGGTCAGTGACGAAGCGTTGCTGGATGAGCGCCGCGATAACCTGATCGCCGCCGTGCTGGGTGATGAGCGCCTGTTTGGCCTGGCCGTGCTGGATATCACCAGTGGTAACTTTTCGGTCGTCGAGATCAAGGGCTGGGAAAACCTGCTGGCTGAGCTGGAGCGCATCAACCCGGTTGAGCTGATGATCCCGGATGACTGGCCACAAGGCCTGCCAGCCGAGAAGCGCCGTGGCGTACGTCGTCGAGCGCCGTGGGACTTTGAGCGCGACTCTGCACTAAAAAGCCTGTGCCAGCAGTTCTCGACCCAGGACCTTAAGGGCTTTGGCTGCGAGAACCTGACCCTGGCCATTGGCGCCGCAGGCTGCTTGCTCAGCTACGCCAAAGAAACCCAGCGCACCGCCCTGCCCCATTTACGCAGCCTGCGCCATGAACGACTCGATGACACCGTGGTGCTGGACGGCGCCAGCCGACGCAACCTTGAGCTGGATACCAACCTGGCGGGGGGGCGTGATAACACACTGCAATCGGTGGTTGATCGCTGCCAAACCTCAATGGGCAGCCGCTTGCTGACCCGTTGGTTGAACCGTCCGCTACGCGACCTGCCCGTTCTGTTGGCGCGCCAGTCGTCAATCACCTGTTTGCTCGATGGCTACCGTTTTGAGCGCTTGCAACCGCAGCTCAAGGAAATCGGCGATCTGGAGCGTATTCTGGCGCGTATCGGCCTGCGTAATGCGCGGCCGCGCGACCTGGCCCGACTGCGTGATGCCCTGGCGGCACTGCCTGAACTGCAAGACGCCATGCTGGACCTGCATGCCCCGCACTTGCAGCAACTGGCCGTGACCACCAGCACCTACCCCGAGCTGGCCGCGTTGCTGGACAGAGCCATTATTGATAATCCGCCTGCGGTCATTCGCGACGGCGGCGTGCTGAAGACCGGCTATGACGCCGAACTCGATGAGCTGCAAGCCCTGAGCGAAAACGCCGGTCAGTTTCTGATCGACCTGGAAGCACGCGAAAAAGCCCGCACCGGACTGGCCAACCTTAAGGTCGGTTACAACCGAGTGCACGGTTACTTCATCGAACTGCCGAGCAAACAGGCCGAACAGGCACCCGCCGATTACATTCGCCGTCAAACCCTCAAAGGCGCCGAACGGTTTATCACCCCGGAACTCAAGGCGTTTGAAGACAAAGCCTTGTCGGCCAAGAGCCGTGCACTGGCACGCGAAAAGATGCTTTACGAAGCGTTGCTCGAAACCTTGATCGGCGAGTTGCCACCGCTTCAAGACACGGCCGCAGCTTTAGCCGAACTGGACGTTTTGAGCAACCTGGCCGAGCGTGCACTGAACCTCGATTTGAATTGCCCGCGCTTTGTTGAAGAACCGTGCATGCGCATAAGCCAGGGCCGTCACCCGGTGGTTGAGCAAGTACTGACCACACCGTTTGTGGCCAACGATCTGGCACTGGATGACAACACCCGCATGTTGGTGATTACCGGCCCGAACATGGGCGGTAAATCGACTTATATGCGACAAACCGCGCTGATCGTGTTGCTGGCACACATCGGCAGCTTTGTTCCGGCCGCCATCTGCGAACTGTCGCTGGTCGACCGGATCTTTACCCGTATCGGTTCCAGCGATGACCTGGCCGGTGGACGCTCGACCTTTATGGTGGAAATGAGCGAAACCGCCAATATCTTGCATAACGCAACCGAACGCAGCCTGGTACTGATGGACGAAGTGGGCCGCGGCACCAGCACATTTGACGGTTTGTCGCTGGCATGGGCTGCGGCAGAACGACTCGCCCAGCTTCGCGCCTACACGTTGTTTGCCACCCACTATTTCGAGCTGACCGTACTGCCGGAAAACGAGCCATTGGTGGCCAACGTGCATTTGAGTGCCACCGAGCACAATGAGCGCATCGTCTTCTTGCACCACGTCTTGCCCGGTCCGGCCAGTCAGAGCTATGGCCTTGCAGTGGCGCAATTGGCGGGGGTTCCGGCCAATGTCATCACCCGCGCACGGGAGCATTTGAGCCGTCTTGAAACCACCAGCCTGCCGCATGAAGCGCCTGCTCCGGTGCCCGGAAGAAAATCAGCGCCCCAGCAGAGCGATATGTTTGCTAGCCTTGCGCATCCGGTGCTGGACGACTTGGCCAAGCTTGATCTTGACGAGCTGACGCCACGCAAAGCCCTTGATTTGCTCTACACATTAAAGACACGCATCTAACCATGCGCTAGAATCGCGCGCGGTTCGGGATGCTACTGGCCTTTTAGCCTGATCAGTGGATATCACTCCCGAACCTGGCGAACCCGACCTGGAAGGGCTTCGCTGCCGCCGCCTGAGGAGAAAATTAGAAATGACCTTCGTCGTCACCGACAACTGCATCAAGTGCAAGTACACCGACTGCGTAGAAGTCTGTCCGGTGGACTGCTTTTACGAAGGCCCGAACTTCCTGGTGATTCACCCGGACGAGTGCATTGACTGCGCGCTTTGTGAGCCTGAATGCCCGGCGCAAGCCATCTTCTCCGAAGATGAAGTGCCCGCTGACATGCAAGAGTTTATTCAGTTGAATGTGGAACTGGCTGAAATCTGGCCAAACATCACTGAACGTAAAGACGCTCTGCCGGACGCGGCAGAATGGGATGGCGTGAAAGGCAAGCTCAAAGATCTGGAACGCTGATTCACGCTGCACCAAAAAGCCCCGCCTCACCTGAGCCGGGGCTTTTTTACATTTCAGGGCACGCTACGTAGTCGCAGCCTTGTGTTTCTCGTCAGCGCCTACAAGCTTTGATCAGCGTTTTAGCCGTTGATCACACAGCCCGTAGCTTCTTGAAGTTGTTCACGGGTAACACCTGAAGCCAACTCAACGAGCGTGAGACCTTGCTCCGTCACATCAAGCACGCCCAGATCCGTGATGATTCGATCCACCACGCCTACGCCGGTCAGCGGCAAATCACACTGCTTGAGCAGTTTGTGAACGCCACCTTTGGCAGTGTGCTCCATCAACACGACGACGCGTTTGACCCCTGCCACCAGATCCATTGCACCGCCCATGCCTTTTACCATCTTGCCGGGAATCATCCAGTTGGCCAGGTCACCGTGCTCGGAGACCTGCATCGCCCCCAGGATCGACAAGTTGATGTGCCCGCCGCGAATCATGGCAAACGAATCGGCACTATTAAAGAAGCTGCTGCCAGGCAAGGTGGTGATGGTTTGCTTGCCGGCATTAATCAGGTCGGCATCGACTTCGTCTTCGGTGGGAAATGGGCCAATACCCAGTAAGCCGTTCTCACTTTGCAGCCACACGTCCATGCCCGCAGGAATGTAGTTGGCCACCAGCGTCGGCAAACCGATACCCAGGTTGACGTAGAAACCATCCTGCAATTCTTGGGCGGCGCGGTGCGCCATTTCTTCACGAGTCCAGGCCATGATCAGGCGCTCCGCACAGTGCGTTGTTCGATGCGTTTTTGCGGGGTGGCATTGAGTATCAGCCGCTGCACATAAATCCCGGGCAGATGAACCTGATCAGGTTCAATCTCACCAACTTCAACGATCTCTTCAACTTCAACTACACACACTTTGGCCGCCATTGCAGCCAGCGGATTGAAGTTACGTGCGGTTTTATTGAACAGCAGGTTGCCGGACTTATCCGCCTTCCAGGCTTTGACCAACGCGACGTCCGCACGCAGTGAACGCTCCATGACATACCATTCCCCGTCGAACTCTCGGGTTTCCTTGCCTTCGGCAACCAGGGTGCCGTAACCGGTTTTGGTAAAGAACGCCGGAATACCCGCGCCCCCCGCACGCAGCTTTTCAGCCAGGGTGCCTTGCGGGGTGAATTCCAGCTCCAGCTCGCCCGCCAGGTATTGACGCTCGAACTCTTTGTTCTCACCCACGTAGGAAGAAATCATTTTGCGTATTTGACGGGTGGCCAGCAGTTGGCCCAATCCAAACCCGTCGACACCCGCGTTGTTGCTGATGACGGTCAAGTCGCGCTTGCCGGTGTCACGCAAGGCGCCGATCAGTGCTTCTGGAATCCCACACAATCCAAAACCGCCCACGGCCAGGGTCATGCCGTCTTCGACGAGCCCCTGCAAGGCGGATTGCGCACTCGAGTAAATCTTATTCACTTGTTATTCCTCGAATTCACCACGCACACATGCCGTACGTGGCCTGCTTGCTTTAGTCGAGAACGAACACACAGTAAGGCAGGTGCCCGCTCCCCGATTCTGGCTGCATTGGCCTTAAGCCAACGCGTTGCCCGAGTGTAGGGGAAGGCGGCGCGGGAACTCTAGCCATGAGTGAAGATGGCGCACAAATAAATGCGCGAGGTGTCGCGCTTGCGCAACTCTTTGACGTGCAGGCCGCTCGAGTGGCCTTTCCATTAACGAGGTCGTAACAATTGACCTACAAAATACTTAGCTCGCTAACTTTAAACCCGCGACCTAGACGTATATAAAGACCGCCGGACTTTAAAAAGTCATTAGAGCAAAATCTTCTCTCGCCTTATGGCTGTAGGGAACTAGACTCAGATTCGGTTTTGTCTGATGTTCGCAGCGCAGGATTGAGTCGTAGCATGTCCAGGCCAATGTCGACCCATGTCTCTGCCTCTCCATGAAGCTCGAAACTGTCAGGAACCAGTAGCCATTGCCCGAGAATGCCGTCGATATAGGCATGTAAACAAATGGCGGCTCGGCGTACGTCGAGTGTTTTAGGGAGTTGTTGGCGATGAACTGCATTACTCAGGGTCAGCTCGATTCGACTGTTGCAGTCGGCCATCGCGACTTGGCGCTGACGACGCAAATCGCACATTTCGTCAGTGAATTCGCACTTATGAAACAAAATCTCGTTGATACGTCGAGTTTTGGGATCGTTCGCAACTTGATGAAACAAATGGATCAACAGCTTGCGCATGCAGCCAAGCGGATCAATTTCGTCCTGACTTTCACTGGCTTTTGCCAATGCGTCCAAAGGTTCATGCAGGCTATCGAGCATCGCCTGTACCAAGTCAGCTTTGTTGCTGAAATGCCAGTAGATGGCACCTCGAGTCACACCCGCCAACGTGGCAATATCCGCCAACGTCGTGCGCGCTACACCCCGTTCATAAAAGGCCCGTTCGGCCGCTTCGAGGATGGCACTGCGGGTTTCCTGAGCTTCTTCTTTGGTACGACGCACCATGGCAATAAAAACCTCAATCAGGGCGGTTCTGAGCACGGCGTAAAGCCTTCAAAACCTATATCGGGTGGCGTTTGTTGTGCCTTATCCCGGCCTACATCTCACGCATTGAAAAGGGTTGCGGCATGCCTTTAACGACACAACCCCGCTATTTACAAACAGACACGAATGTAAGTATATTCCTTAGCAAGCTACTTATCCACCCGGAACAGCTTTCTTTACCCTTCCACTATTCTTGTGCGCTTTCGCGTGCCTGACCCGAGGATCTTCATGCAATTCAAGCCAGCTGTTACCGCTCTGGTTGCCGCCGTCGCCCTGGCATCGCTGCTCAGCGGATGCAAAAAGGAAGAAGCGGCACCCGCACCCCAAATCCCTCAGGTCGGCGTCGTGACGCTCAAAGCTCAGCCGTTCACCCTGACCACTGATCTTCCGGGCCGAACCACGTCTTATCGTTCTGCCGAGGTTCGACCTCAGGTCAACGGGATTATTCTCAAGCGCCTGTTCAAAGAAGGCTCTGACGTCAAAGTTGGCCAACAGCTGTATCAAATTGATCCGGCTATCTATGAAAGTGCCGTATTGAGTGCCCGCGCGACCTTACAATCCGCCAAATCGCTGGCTGATCGCTACAAGCAATTGGTCGCAGAGCAAGCCGTGAGCCGTCAGGAATACGACAACGCTGAAGCCGCTCGCCTGGAAGCTGAGGCCACTCTCAATACCGCTCAAGTCAATCTGCGCTACACCAAAGTGCTGGCGCCGCTGACCGGCCGTATCGGTCGCTCGCTGTACACCGAAGGTGCGCTGGTGACCAGCGGTCAGGCCAACGCGCTGGCCGTTATCACTCAACTGGACCCCATCTATGTTGACGTGACCCAGTCCTCTGTCGAGATGCTGGAACTGCGCAAAGACCTCGCTGATGGCCGCTTGAAAAAAGCTGGCGATAACGCAGCCAAGGTCAAATTGACCCTGCCGGACGGCAGCGAGTACGCACAAGAAGGTCGCCTGGAATTCAGCGAAGTGTCGGTCGACGAAACCACCGGTTCCGTGACGCTGCGCGCCCTGTTCCCCAACCCCGACGAGATTCTGTTGCCAGGCATGTTTGTGCACGCGCAACTGGAAGCGGGCATCGACAGCCACGCGATTCTGGCACCTCAAGTGGGCGTGACGCATAACCTCAAAGGCCAGCCGACAGCAATGGTTGTAGGGCCGGACAACAAGGTCGAACTGCGCGTACTGCAAGCATCCCGTACCGTGGGCAGCGACTGGCTGGTCGAGAAAGGTTTGAACCCTGGCGATCGCCTGATCACCGACGGCCTGCAATTCGTCAAGCCAGGTGTTGAAGTCAAGATCATGGAAAAACCACAAGGCGCAACCCCGGCAGCTGCCCCGGCAACAGAACAAGCTGCAGGCAGTAAAGGGGAGTAAACCATGTCGAAATTTTTTATCGACCGTCCGATTTTCGCTTGGGTAATCGCCTTGGTGATCATGCTGGTCGGGGCTCTATCGATCCTCAAACTTCCGATCAACCAATACCCGAGCATCGCACCGCCGGCTATCTCGATCTCCGTGACCTACCCGGGCGCTTCGGCGCAAACCGTGCAGGACACCGTGGTCCAGGTGATCGAGCAGCAGCTCAACGGTATTGACCACCTGCGTTATGTATCGTCTGAAAGTAACTCCGACGGCAGCATGACCATCACCGCCACGTTCGAGCAAGGCACCGACCCCGACACCGCTCAGGTGCAGGTGCAGAACAAGCTCAACCTGGCGACCCCACTGCTGCCTCAAGAGGTTCAGCAGCAAGGTATCCGCGTGACCAAGGCAGTGAAAAACTTCCTGATGGTTATCGGTGTGGTGTCTGAAGACGGCAGCATGAACAAAGACGACTTGTCGAACTACATCGTCTCTAACATGCAGGATCCGATCTCCCGTACCGAAGGTGTGGGCGACTTCCAGGTGTTCGGCGCCCAGTACGCCATGCGTATCTGGCTCGATCCAGCCAAGCTGAACAAGTACAACCTGACCCCGGTGGACGTTAAGTCCGCTATCAGCTCACAGAACGTACAGGTGTCCTCCGGGCAACTGGGCGGCCTGCCAGCTGTAAAAGGTCAAGAGCTGAACGCAACCATCATCGGCAAAACGCGCCTGCAAACTGCTGAAGAGTTCAAAAAGATACTGCTTAAAGTCAACACCGACGGCTCTCAGGTACGTCTGCACGACGTCGCCGAAGTCGCTTTGGGCGGTGAGAACTACAGCATCAGCGCGCAGTACAACGGCAAACCGTCTTCGGGTCTGGCGATCAAACTGGCCACCAATGCCAACGCACTGGACACGGCCAAGGCGCTGCACAAAACCATCGATGATCTGGCTCCGTTCTTCCCGCCCGGCATGAAAGTGGTTTACCCGTACGACACCACGCCAGTGGTATCGGCCTCGATCAAGGGCGTTGTTGAAACCCTGGTTGAAGCCGTCGCCCTGGTGTTCCTGGTGATGTTCCTGTTCCTGCAAAACTTCCGTGCCACCATCATCACCACCATGACGGTGCCAGTGGTATTGCTGGGTACATTCGGCATTCTCGCAGCAGCCGGTTTCAGCATTAACACCCTGACCATGTTCGGCATGGTACTGGCCATCGGCTTGCTGGTGGACGACGCCATCGTTGTGGTGGAAAACGTCGAACGGGTCATGAGCGAAGAAGGATTGTCACCCAAGGAAGCCACCAAGAAATCCATGGAGCAAATCCAGGGTGCCCTGGTGGGTATTGCCTTGGTGCTGTCGGCCGTATTGCTGCCAATGGCGTTCTTCAGCGGCTCAACCGGTGTGATCTACAAACAGTTCTCGATCACTATTGTTTCGGCGATGGCGCTTTCGGTACTGGTTGCCCTGATCTTCACCCCGGCCTTGTGCGCCACCATGCTCAAGCCCGTCAAAAAAGGGGATCACGGCGAAAACAAACGCGGTTTCTTCGGCTGGTTCAACCGCACTTTCGACAGTGGCGTGAAGCGCTACGAGAAAGGTGTCGGCAACATCCTGCGCCACAAGGCTCCGTATCTGCTGGCATACGTGCTGATCGTCGTCGGCATGGTCTTCCTGTTTACACGCATTCCTACCTCGTTCCTGCCAGAAGAAGACCAGGGCGTACTCTTCGCTCAGGTCCAAACCCCGGCCGGTACGACAGCAGAACGCACCCAGGTGGTGATTGACCGCATGCGCGAATACTTGCTCGCCGATGAATCGGCGGCAGTGTCTTCGGTGTTTACCGTGAACGGTTTTAACTTCGCCGGTCGCGGCCAAAGCTCCGGCCTGGCGTTCATCATGCTCAAGCCTTGGGGCGAGCGTGATGCCGACAACAGCGTGTTTGCACTGGCAGCCCGTGCTCAGGCGCACTTCTCCACCTTCCGCGATGCAATGGTGTTTGCCTTTGCCCCACCGGCAGTGATGGAGCTGGGTAACGCCACCGGTTTTGACGTGTACCTGCAAGACCGCGCCGGTATTGGTCACGAAAAGCTGATGCAAGCCCGCAACCAGTTCCTGGGCATGGCATCGCAAAGCAAGATCCTGGCAGGCGTGCGACCTAACGGCCTGAACGATGAACCGCAATACCAACTGGAAATCGATGACGAAGCGGCTCGCGCCCTGGGCGTTAGCCTGACAGACATCAACAACACTCTGTCTATCGGTCTGGGTGCCAGCTACGTCAACGACTTCATCGACCGTGGTCGTGTGAAAAAGGTTTACCTGCAAGGCGAAGCTGACTCGCGGATGAACCCCGAAGACCTGAAGAAGTGGTACGTGCGTAACGACGAAGGAACCATGGTGCCGTTCTCGGCATTCGCCAAAGGCAAGTGGACCTACGGTGCACCGAAGCTGTCGCGCTACAACGGCGTAGAAGCCATGGAAATCCTCGGTGCCCCGGCACCCGGCTACAGCAGTGGTGAAGCCATGGCTGAAGTTGAAGCCCTGGCCAAGAAACTGCCGGCAGGTGTAGGTATTTCCTGGACTGGCCTGTCATACGAGGAGCGTCTGTCGGGTTCGCAAGCACCTGCTTTGTACGCAATTTCCTTGCTGATGGTGTTCCTGTGTCTCGCAGCGCTGTATGAAAGCTGGTCAATCCCGATTGCAGTGATGTTGGTTGTACCGCTGGGGATTATCGGCGCCTTGCTGGCCACCAGCCTGCGCGGACTGTCCAACGACGTGTACTTCCAGGTGGGCTTGCTCACGACCATCGGTCTGGCATCGAAAAACGCCATTCTGATCGTCGAGTTCGCCAAAGAGCTGCATGAACAAGGGCGAACCCTGACCGAGGCCGCCATCGAGGCGTGCCGTATGCGTCTGCGTCCGATCATCATGACGTCGCTGGCGTTCGTATTGGGTGTGATCCCGTTGGCCATCTCCTCAGGCGCCGGTTCAGGCAGCCAGCATGCCATTGGTACCGGTGTAATCGGCGGTATGATCACCGCCACGGTTCTGGCCGTGTTCTGGGTGCCTCTATTCTTCGTTGCCGTGTCGTCTTTTGGCAGCAAGGACAAAGAAGAACAGAAGAAAGTAGATCTGACTAAAACTCCAAATCAAGAGGCTGGCCAATGAGCAAGTCGCTTCTCGCAGTAGCGGTCGCAGCGTTTACGCTGGGCGGCTGCTCGCTGATCCCTGACTACCAGCGCCCTGAAGCGCCGGTAGCAGCGCAGTACCCGCAAGGCCCGGCCTACAAGCCAAACGAAGCGCCGAATCAAACGGCTGCCGAGCAAGGCTGGCGTCAGTTTTTTCATGACCCGGCCCTGCAACAGTTGATTCAGACGGCACTGGTCAACAACCGTGACCTTCGGGTCGCGGCCTTGAACATTGATGCGTATGCCGCGCAGTACCGTATTCAGCGTGCGGACCTGTTCCCGGCAGTAAACGCGAATGCCAGCGGTAGCCGTCAACGCACACCTGGGCGCATGTCGCAAACAGGCGAGTCGGGCATCACCAGCCAGTACTCGGCAACCCTTGGGGTCAGCGCGTATGAACTGGACCTGTTCGGGCGGATTCGCAGCCTGAACGATCAGGCGTTGCAAAACTACTTTGCAACCGAAGAAGCCCGCCGCACTACTCAGATCAGTCTGGTTGCCAGCGTCGCCAATGCCTACTTGACCTGGCAGGCCGACAAAGAGCTGCTCAAGCTGACTGAAGACACGCTCAAAGCGTTCAATGAGAGCTACAAGCTCACCTTGCGCAGCAATGAAGTGGGCGTGGCATCGGCTCTGGATGTGAGCCAGTCCCGTACCTCGGTCGAAAACGCCAAGGTGCAACTGGCGCGTTACACCCGTCAGGTCGCTCAAGATCAGAACAGCCTGGCGCTGCTGCTCGGCACGACGCTTCCAGAGAACCTGCCCGCGAGCAAGCCGCTGGCTGCCGACTTGCTGAACGAAGTACCGGCCGGCTTGCCATCGGACCTGCTGCAACGTCGCCCGGACATTCTGGAGGCCGAGCACAAGCTGTTGGCCGCCAACGCCAACATCGGCGCGGCCCGTGCGGCATTCTTCCCCAGCATCAGCCTCACCGCCAATGCCGGGACCTTGAGCCCGGACTTGTCCGGGCTGTTCAAGGGTGGCTCGGGTACGTGGCTGTTCTCGCCGCAAATCACACTGCCAATCTTCAACGCAGGTGCTTTGCGCGCCAGCCTGGACTACTCGAAAATCCAGAAGGACATCACCGTCTCGCAATACGAGAAGGCGATCCAGACGGCATTTCAGGAAGTATCTGACGGTTTGGCCGCTCGCCAGACTTACAGCCAGCAGTTGCAAGCGCAGACTGATTTCGTCAACGCCAACCAGGATTACTACCGGTTAGCCGAACGTCGTTATCGCATTGGCGTGGACAGCAACCTGACTTTCCTCGATGCCCAGCGCTCGTTGTTCAGCGCCCAACAGTCGTTGATCAGTGACCGTCTTTCGCAGTTGACCAGCGAGGTCAACCTGTACAAGGCACTGGGTGGGGGCTGGTACGAACAGACCGGGCAAAACCGCCCGATCTCTTCAGAGCCGCCGAAGGCCTGATTGTCACTTAGCGTCACGAAAAACCCGCCTGAAGGCGGGTTTTTTCGTTTGCTCCCGGGTGTAAATCACCACTGCTTCTGTCGAATCCTCCCCGTCCATCCGGATTAAACACGTCATTTAATCCATCAAACCGGTTGCATGCAGCCCATCACCACGTCGATTTGATCGCCCCCTGTGTAGAAAAAAGGTTCTTTGATAAGCACTTAACACGCCTGATAGGTGCCGCTCCCTTATCGAGCCAACATTCCCCTCCCTTTTGCATCCTGCTCACTCGGCTGGCGAAAAAGCACCGACCACATACAGTTATCTCGATAACCGGATTTTGTGTGCGTGTTTAAAACAACAGGTCAGTGCACGGCCCTTTTCAGGCAGCCGCGTGACGACCCGACCACGGAGGTCACGCAATGCTAAAAAAAATCATCATCGTCGGTGGCGGTGTGGGGGGCACATTGCTCGCCAACCAACTGGTCACCAAACTCTATCCAGAGATCAATCGAGGCGATGTGCAACTGACGTTGCTTTCAAACTCGCCCGACCACTACTACAAGCCCGCCTTCATGTACGTGGCATTCAACCAGTTCTTCGAGGAAGAGCTAAAACGCTCTGAGCGATCGCTGCTGCGACCCGAAATCGACTTCAACGTTGAAGAGGTCACCCGCTTCGACTTCAACGCTCAAGCCCTGCATACAGCCAGTGGCAGACGCTATGGCTATGACTATTTAGTGATAGCCACAGGATGCGTGCCTGCGCCAGAACGTATCGAGGGTCTGAAAGAAGCTGGCGACCACTTCTATCAATACACACCGGCAAGACAATTGGCAGAACGCTTGAGCACGATCAAAAAAGGCCGCATTTTTATCACCGTATCGTTCCCCCAGACACCCAACGTGCCGCATCAATGCGGCATTGCCCCTGTAGAAACGACCCTGATGCTGGATGATTTTTTGCGCAAACGCGGGGTACGCGATCAAATCGAAATCATCTACACCTACCCCACTACAGCGCAATTGATGCGTAACTGCCTGTTTATGCAGCGCCGGGTGGGCGATGTGCTGCCGGGGGTTTTCGAACAAAAAAACATACAGTTTCAACGCAGCTTCACCCTGAGCAAGGTAGATCCCGACGCACGCATTGCGTACAGCGCTGAGGGCGATGAGCAACCATTCGACATCTTGATGGCCACTCCGCCCATTCGCGCCGTGGACGCAGTGCTCAACAGCGGTGTGTCGCAGGCACAGAACCATGAAGGCTGGCTGCCTACCCATCATGAAACCCTTGAAGTGTATGGCCTGGAAAACGTTTACGTGATCGGTGACACGGTTGATCTGCCCATCAGCAAAGCCGGAGGTGCTTGTCACAATCAGGGGCCGGTCATCGCCAACAACATTGCGGGCAAGGTTCGCTTGGGCACTAACGTCAGTGTCTATGACGGCCGGGTGCAGGCCGTCGCTCAAATGGGCCTGAATGCCGGCATGCCGTTGTGGTACGACTACCAAGTCGATGTGCTGCCAACACCGCCGACCAAACTCGGCGGTTTACTCAGAAACGGATTTAACCGCGGACTGTATTGGGCTGTCGCCCGTGGAATGCTGTGACCCGATACCGGGAGGAGCGTACGTATGGAACCCGTCAATCAAACACCCGACAACGGTCAGGTTTGCCAAAACCCTATCACTGATCAGTCCCCCCTCGATCTGGGCGACCTGCTGAGCAAACTTGAGCCCTTGATTCAAAGCGGCCGTCTGGACAATCTGGTCGACGGCCTGTCCTTGGTCTCCGACACCGTAGACCTGCTGGACCCGGCCATGGTGGAAAAACTCGCGTTGCTGTTTGAACAAATCACGGCGGCCATCTGGTCGCTGGGCAATGCGGTGCGCATGGCGAGCGCACAAACCGCCGCCCAAACCGAAGCCCCCAGCCTTCGCCAATTGCTGTCACTGCTGCGTCAGGAAGACACCCGACGTGGCTGCGCTGTTGCTTTACGAACACTCAATGTCATCGGAAGACAACTCTGAAATGCACTGGAGGACCACCTCATGCTTGCCAATGTTCAGACACCCCCGGCACGGACTGCCAACACCCAATGGGACGCCAAGTCCTACCAACAATTTGCCCGGCTGCGTGAGCGGCCGGTGCTTGAGCTGCTGGACCATGTCGACCTGGAACACCCGCAACGTATCTATGATCTGGGCTGCGGCACCGGCATTGCGACGCAACTTCTCGCCAAACGCTGGCCATTGGCTGACCTGACCGGCATCGACAGCTCTGCCGAAATGCTGGAAGAGGCGACTTATTTACCCATTAAAGCGTTATGGCAAAAGTGTGATGTGCGCGAATGGCGGGCGCAAAGTCCGGCGGACCTTTTATTTGCCGCCGCTGTGTTGCACTTCATCAATGATCATCAATCATTGCTCCCGCAGTTATTGAGCCAGTTGAACACCGGCGGGTGCCTCGCCGCGCACATGCCTAACTGGCGCGATGCACTGTGGTACGAATTAATGCTGGAAACCCTGGAAACCGGAGGCCCGCAGGGTCGACCCCTTGGCTCAGCACGTCTGCGCCAATTCATGGCCGAACGTACGGTGCTCTCACTTAAAAGCTATTACCAATTGCTGGCCCCCCTGACGAAGGAGCTGGATATTTGGGAAACCGAACACTTACAAGTAGTCGAAGGAACATCGCCTATTTTCGACTGGGTCAAAGTCTCCGCACTGCGCCCTGTGTTACTGGCACTGGGCGAGCGTGAGAAAGAGCGCTTCATTGAGCAATACCTGCGTGTGGTGCATCAACACTACCCACAAGAAGCCAATGGCCAGACGCTGTTCCCGTTCAAACGCATTTTCATCCTCGCGACTGTCTGACTCGCGCTGTGTTTCATATATGGCTGCCGGGCAGCATGTCAGCAGCCATTGCTAATGTGTGCGCCTCACACATGCAACACAGGCAACATAAGCACCGTATAACCACGCTTTATTACCCCCCCTCGCGGGCATGAAAACTTGCTGAGTACTTTCAGACAGGTTTAACTTCTGCGCCACATAGTCCTGAGTGAGTTGATGTAGCACGCCCGTTCTATATCACGCGCACTCAACATCACATGAAGCGCTAACTTAAGTTGTAAGGCGCCTGCCCTGTTCACGGGTGAGTCAAACCACTCTGTACCGCCCACCAGTCAGGGCGGCCATGCCCCTGCACAGGAAAGTTGACGCCTGCAAAGTCCATCAGCGATAGTAGCGGCTGTTGTGCTCCTGCACGGTGCAGTACACCTCGCACGCCACCTTGAATTCATCTTTGTTAAGAAGACCGGTGGCCTATTCAGTACCGTGGTTTAAATCAGCTATTGATAAACCGGCCGCTCGCATAGGGGCTACCTCAAAACGACGGCGTACAGTTTCATGATTGAAACTACAAACGGCGTGCCTGTTTTAAATACGCAGGGCTGTTAATCCGTCCCTGCACGGAGCAACTAGGATTCACCCGACTCACTCTCTACTCCATTAGGTAACACTGTGACGAAAGACGAACTGCGCGCAGAACTTGAGCGACAGGAACAACGTTACAAGGACGTTTACGGCGGTGAAGTGACGACTTACGCGGCTCAGCCTGAGCCTGAGCGTAAGCCTTGGCGCAAACGCGCCAGCCTGATCGATCAGGCATTTACCCAAGAAATCCAAAAAATCGAAAAAGAGCTGAAACCTGAAGAGCCATAGCCTCTGTGCCAGCAGGCTCCACGCACAATCCATGCGCGTCCTCTCTTTGAAATCGGGGGGCGAATGTCAGCATCGATGACGGAATGTCGCTTCATAAACCTCCCGGACAAGAAATTTCATACGCATGATTCAGACATGCATAAAGGCTGACACATCACCTGCTCAATGGCTTATAGCCTTTGATATCAGCGGCTTGTAACCAGCATCCCACCCGTTGAAGCGATCCGGTCTGACAGGTTTTTTCATTTACAGATGTTACCAACGAGCAGCTAGTGCATCGATTACCGGGGTTTTCTGGCATAATCCGGCCCCCTTTATGACCGTGTCAGAAAACCTTCATGATCGATCTATTAAGCGGATTGGATGCCTGGGTTCTTATCAGCCTCTTCTTCGCCCTAGCCTTTGTTCTCGCGTTTGAGTTCATCAACGGCTTTCATGACACCGCGAATGCGGTAGCGACTGTCATCTACACCAAAGCCATGCCGCCTCACCTGGCGGTGTTCTTTTCCGGTGTGTTCAATTTTCTCGGCGTTTTGCTGGGCGGTGTGGGCGTGGCGTATGCCATCGTCCACCTGTTACCCGTAGAGCTTCTGGTGAATGTGAATACCGGACATGGCCTGGCCATGGTGTTCTCACTGCTCGCCGCTGCCATCACCTGGAACCTGGGCACCTGGTACTTCGGGATCCCGGCTTCAAGCTCGCACACCTTGATCGGCTCGATCCTGGGCGTGGGTTTGGCCAATGCCTTGATCACCGGGATTCCGGTGAGTGAGGGTGTGAACTGGCAAAAGGCGATCGACATCGGCGCCTCGCTGGTATTCTCGCCCCTGGCAGGCTTTGTGGTTGCCGCGTTGGTCTTGATCGGCCTTAAATGGTGGCGTCCGGGTTCCAAGATGCACAAAACCCCGGAACAGCGCCGCAAGATGGACGACAAAAAGCACCCGCCGTTCTGGAACCGTCTGGTACTAGTCATTTCGGCCATGACCGTGAGCTTTGTACACGGCTCCAACGATGGCCAGAAAGGCATTGGCCTGATCATGCTGGTACTGATCGGTATCGTGCCGAGCGTCTTCGTACTGGACCTCAACAGCACGACTTATCAGATCGAGCGTACACGCGACGCCACCTTGCACCTGAGCCAGTTCTATCAGCGCAATAACGCCACCCTGAGCGAGTTTCTGGCATTGGGCAAGAGCGCAAAAGGCGACTTGCCGGAACAGTTCAGTTGCAACCCTCAGCAAACCGAGCCGACCATCGCAGCCCTGCTCAGCTCACTTAAAGGCGTAGCGGACTACCACTCGATCCCGGCTGAAAAGCGTATCGAGATCCGTCGCTACCTGCTTTGCCTGGACGACACGGCAAAGAAAGTCAGCAAGCTGCCAGTGCTCGATAAACGCGAAAAAGCCGACCTCGAAAAACTGCGCAAGGACCTGACGGCCACGACTGAATACGCCCCGTTCTGGGTGATTCTGGCGGTCGCCCTGGCCTTGGGCCTGGGCACCATGGTGGGCTGGAGACGTGTGGTTAAAACCATCGGTGAGAAGATCGGCAAGCAGGGCATGACTTATGCTCAAGGCATGTCGGCGCAGATCACCACCACGTTTGCGATCGGGCTGGCCAACATCTACTCCTTGCCGGTATCGACAACGCATATTTTGTCGTCCGGTGTAGCGGGTACGATGGTTGCCAACAAAAGCGGCCTGCAAGGCGGCACCATCAAGACCATCCTGATGGCATGGGTACTGACCTTACCGGCCACTATCGCACTGTCTGCAACACTGTTCTGGCTGGCATCCAAAGCCCTCGCCTAAGCAGCGCGCACTAAAAAAGGTACGCCCCTCACGGGCCGTACCTTTTTTTATGCCTCGGGTTTGAGGGGATGGCACCCAGGCCGTCGCTTGAACGGCTCGCAACCTGCCCCCAAAACAACCGCAAGCCTTGCAAAACACACACGCAAAAAAATAGGCGACCGAAGTCGCCCAAAATGCCTTGCGTGCTCGTTACTCGAAAGACCCGGCGCTACTTATTGCGCTTCTGGGAGTCTTTCCAGATAAAAATCCCTAACCCCGCGAAAAATAAAACCATGAGACCGACGGTAAGTACTCCAGCGATAACCACATTATCGAGAAACATGACGGCCTCCTGCGCGTGTTTGTTTGTGTGAAGCCAGCTTAACCAGACACGCAGGCAAGGAACTTGACCGGGATCAATAGTGACTCCGGCCAGCAGGGTGTTAGAGGGAATAGTTGATACAGATCATGAAAAACGCCGATGTTCAGCGCTTTTTAGGCTTTTTCTTCGCTTTTTTCTTGGGGCTTTTTAGCGGCATCGCTTGCTCAAACGCCTGGCGCACTTCATTCAGACGTTTTTCATTGAGGTCATGCACGCGTTTGGCGCGTTCGGCGCCCAGGTCGACCAGCTTGTTGTCTTGGCTCATAACGAAATGGGATCACTGTCAGTGGGTATCGGCAATGCGCTAATAATGCGACGCACCTCCAGCCCTGACCAGAAAAAACACTTAAACCTCAATATCAACCCACAACCCCTGGCGTGGCGCGCCATCAATCAGCGGGGATACCGGCACGGTGTTGTCTTCATTCAACTCATCGCCCGGCACCACCACCACTTCCTGCCCTTGGGCCGCTTCACGACGACGCTTGTCCTGCTGGCGCTGTTGCTCTTCGCGCAGCAGCAACGTGGCTTGATCGCTGTCCTGATTTTTCAGGTTGATCGTACTGTCGCCTGAACTTGGCTGGGCTGGCACAACGGGGGGAATATCGGGACGCGGGCGAACCGGGTCTTGCTGAGAGGTCACGGGCACAAGGCTGAGAGGTAGGATCGGCGGCAGCATATTATTGTTCTCCTGTATTCAAGCTGTCGGCCCAAGACGGTTCGACTTGAGCCGCCGGTCGTAAACACATGACTGACTAAATCCCTACGCGTAGCTTTTTGTCAGAGTCCTTTGGACTGAGGCCCTTGATCCGTTAATATACTCGGCTTTTTCAAAGCGGGAGTCAGGCAGCATGGCGCAGCAGTATCAACCGGGGCAACGCTGGATTAGTGACAGCGAAGCTGAGTTAGGTTTAGGCACCGTTCTGGCACAGGACGGTCGCTTATTGACCGTGCTCTATCCGGCCACTGGCGAAACCCGTCAATATTCGCTGCGCAACGCACCGCTGACGCGCGTACGTTTCTCGCCAGGCGACACCATCATCCACTTCGAAGGCTGGAAGATGACTGTACGCGAGGTCGATGATGCCGATGGCCTGATGGTCTATCACGGCCTGAACGAGCAGAACGAAACCGTTACCCTGCCCGAAACCCAGCTGTCGAACTTTATCCAGTTCCGCCTGGCCAGCGACCGGCTGTTTGCCGGGCAAATTGACCCGTTGTCCTGGTTCTCGCTGCGCTACCACACCCTCGAACACACCAGCCGTCAGTTGCAATCGCCACTGTGGGGCCTGGGTGGCGTGCGTGCGCAACCTATCGCACACCAACTGCACATTGCTCGCGAAGTCGCAGACCGCATCGCGCCGCGCGTACTGCTGGCCGACGAAGTAGGCTTGGGTAAAACCATCGAAGCCGGCCTGGTGATCCATCGTCAACTGCTCAGCGGCCGTGCCAGCCGTGTGCTGATCGTGGTGCCAGAGAACCTCCAGCACCAATGGCTGGTGGAAATGCGCCGTCGCTTCAACCTTGAAGTAGCCCTGTTCGACGAAGAACGCTTCATCGAAAGCGATGCCAGCAATCCCTTCGAAGACACCCAACTGGCACTGGTGGCACTGGAATGGCTGGTTGATGACGAAAAAGCTCAGGACGCGCTCTTTGCAGCGGGCTGGGACTTGCTGGTTGTCGACGAAGCGCACCACCTGGTGTGGCACGAAGACAACGTCAGCCCCCAGTACGCGTTGGTTGAGCAACTGGCCGAAACCATCCCTGGCGTGCTGTTGCTGACCGCGACCCCGGAGCAATTGGGCCAAGACAGCCACTTCGCTCGTCTGCGTTTGCTGGACCCGAACCGCTTCCACGACCTCGCCGCTTTCCGTGCCGAGAGCGAAAACTATCGCCCGGTGGCCCAGGCCGTACAGGAGTTGCTGGACAAAGGCAGCCTGTCGCCTGAAGCGCAAAAAACCATTCACGGCTTCCTCGGCGCTGAGGGCGATGCCCTGCTCGCAGACGTCAATGCAGGGGACGCTGAAGCCAGTGCCCGCCTGGTGCGTGAACTGCTCGACCGCCACGGCACCGGCCGCGTGCTGTTCCGAAACACCCGCGCCGCTGTCCAGGGCTTCCCGGAGCGCAAGCTGCACGCTTACCCGCTGCCATGCCCGGACGAATACCTTGAGTTGCCGCTGGGCGAACACGCCGAGCTGTACCCGGAGGTCAGCTTCCAGGCCCTGCCGGATGCCAACGAAGAACAGCGCTGGTGGAACTTCGACCCGCGTGTCGAGTGGCTGATTGACACCCTCAAGATGCTCAAGCGCACCAAAGTCTTGGTCATCTGCGCGCATGCTGAAACCGCAATGGATCTGGAAGACGCCCTGCGCGTGCGCTCCGGCATCCCTGCCACGGTTTTCCACGAAGGCATGAACATCCTTGAGCGCGACCGTGCCGCCGCCTACTTCGCAGACGAAGAGTTCGGCGCACAAGTGCTGATCTGCTCGGAAATCGGCAGTGAAGGCCGCAACTTCCAGTTCGCACACCACTTGGTACTGTTCGATCTGCCGTCACACCCAGACTTGCTGGAGCAGCGCATTGGTCGTCTGGACCGTATCGGCCAGAAACACACCATTGAACTGCACGTGCCGTACCTTGAGCCAAGCCCTCAGCAGCGCCTGTTTCAGTGGTATCACGAAGCCCTGAACGCCTTTCTCAACACTTGCCCGACCGGTAACGCCCTGCAACACCAGTTCGGCCCCCGCCTGCTGCCGTTGCTGGAAGCCGGCGATGACGAAGAGTGGCAAGCCCTGATCAATGAAGCCCGCGCCGAGCGCGAGCGGCTTGAACAAGAACTGCACACTGGCCGTGACCGCTTGCTGGAGCTGAACTCTGGCGGCGCAGGTGAAGGTGAAGCGCTGGTTGAAGCGATTCTTGAGCAAGACGATCAATTTGCCCTGCCGATCTACATGGAAACCCTGTTCAACGCCTTTGGCATCGACAGCGAAGACCATTCGGAAAACGCCCTGATCCTCAAGCCCAGCGAGAAGATGCTGGACGCCAGCTTCCCCTTGGGTGACGACGAAGGTGTGACCATCACCTACGACCGCAACCTGGCCCTGTCACGCGAAGACATGCAGTTCATCACCTGGGAACACCCGATGGTGCAAGGCGGCATGGACTTGGTGCTTTCCGGCTCGATGGGCAACACCTCGGTGGCGCTGATCAAGAACAAGGCACTCAAACCCGGCACTGTCTTGCTTGAACTGATTTACGTCAGCGAAGTGGTCGCCCCGCGCGCGCTGCAACTGGGCCGCTACCTGCCGCCTGCTGCTCTGCGCTGCTTGCTCGACGCTAACGGCAATGACCTGTCCTCACGGGTTTCTTTCGTGACGCTCAATGAGCAGCTCGAAAGCGTGCCACGTGCCAGCGCCAACAAGTTCGTGCAGGCCCAGCGCGATCAACTGACACCCAAAATCAACGCCGGTGAGGCCAAAATTGCGCCGCGTCATGCTGAACGTGTCGCCGACGCCCAACGTCGCTTGGCCGCTGACACCGAAGAAGAACTGGCCCGCCTCACTGCTTTGCAAGCCGTGAACCCAAGCGTGCGTGACAGCGAACTGGTTGCCTTGCGCAAACAACGTGAGCAAGGTCTGGCCATGCTTGAAAAAGCTGCCCTGCGCCTTGAAGCGATTCGCGTATTGGTTGCAGGCTAACGCCACACACTTTGTAGGAGCGAGTTGCCCACGAAACAAAACAATGCGTCCCATCTGATGAGATGCGTTGTTTTTTCGCGAGCAACCGAGCGCCTACAGGGTCACCCCCTTGTTCAAGGCAGGGTTTATAGCGTTAAACACGGTCAAAGCCGTGTTTAATCGCAAAATGATAGGCATCATCTTGCCATCATCGTTTTTTCCCCCATTTCAGCTTCTACACTTCAGAGCAAGCTAGCGTCTGACGACTGGCAAACCTGCACTCAGTGTTGAGGGATGCTATGGAATGGCTGGGGCTGCAGTTTATTGGGGAGCACACCGCAAACGGGCAATTGGCGCTCAACAGCAGTCATAACCCGTATTTGGTGTTTCTGGCATTTTTAGTCGCTTGTGCCGCCAGCCTCGCCACCCTGCACATGTTTGAACGCGCCTGCAACGCGGAAAAAACCACGGCCAAAACGGTGTGGCGCTGGATAGGCGCCTGCTCTCTGGCGGGCGGCATTTGGGCCATGCACTTTATCTGCATGCTCGCCTTTGAATCCCCATTGAATATCCACTTCGACCTGGGCATCACCATTGGCTCGCTGTTTATCGCCTTACTCGCAGCCATTGTGGCGATGCAAATCCTCACCCAAACACCCCTCACGCGCCCCAGGCTGATACTCACCGCGCTGGTGTTCGGGCTGGGCATTTGCACCATGCACTACGTCGGCATGTCAGCCATGCACTCCAGCAGTCAACAGCACTACAACCCCGCCCTGTTCACCCTGTCATTCGTGATCGCCATAGTCGCCAGTTATGCCGCCCTGTTACTGGCCAAGTCATTGCGCACCACCAGCGGCTTGGCGCATCAGTTCTACAAGTACGCCATTAGCCTGGCCGCTGGCCTGGCCATTACCAGTGTTCATTTCATCGGCATGTGGGCGCTGCACACCTTTGCCCCCCTGGGCAGCAACGTGCAGCCGCACATAGAAAATAACCACTGGCAATTGGCCCTGATGGTGGCGCTGATTGCCTTGCTGCTCATTGGCAGCAGCATAAGCGCAGCGCTGGTGGACAAAAAATTGCAACTCAAAGAGCACGATCTCAGGCGGGTCAACGCCCTGCTCAGCCAACTGGATCAGGCCCGCGCCTCCTTACAACAAGTGGCGCATTACGACCCGTTGACCAACTTGATCAACCGTCGCGGCTTTAACCAGCTGTTTGCCGAAAAGCTGATTGAACGCGCCAGCAATAACACCATGCTGGCGGTGATGTTCCTCGATATCGACCACTTCAAACGCATCAATGACAGCCTTGGCCACGATGCGGGGGACGAACTGCTCAAAGTGATTGCCTCGCAAATCAAGAGCGCCACCCGCAGTCACGAAGATGTGGTTGCGCGCTTTGGGGGCGATGAGTTCTGCATATTGATCAGCCTGAACAATCGCGAAGAAGCCCGCCAAATGGCGCAGCGCATCATGCTCAAAATGAAAGATCCCATCGAGCTTGCCGGGCGAAACATGGTGATGACCACCAGCATCGGTATCAGTGTGTTCCCTGACGATGGCACCACCATTGATGAACTGCTCAAACATGCCGACCTGGCGCTGTACCAATCCAAAGACAATGGCCGCAACAGCCTGAATTTCTTTAGCTCAAACCTCAAAGCCCGCGCCTCTCTTGAGCTGCAAATCGAAGAAGAGCTGCGCCATGCCTTGCGTGAAGATCACGGGCTGTTTTTGCATTACCAACCCATATTCGACCTCAAAAGTGGCCAGGTGGCCAAACTCGAAGCCTTGGTCCGCTGGCACCACCCGGAGCATGGCCTGCTGGGGCCAGAGCGCTTTATCAGCATTGCCGAAGCCAATGGCCTGATTGCCGAACTCGACAACTGGGTGCTGCGCAAGGCCTGCCACGACCTTGCAGCCTTGACCGATCTTGGCTGGAAAGACATCAGCGTTGCAGTGAACTGCTCGGCACTCAACCTGGTACGTGTGGAACTGGCTGATGAGATTGAGAGCGCCCTGCGCACCTCGGGCATCAGCGCTAACCGGCTGGAGCTTGAAGTCACCGAAAACGCGCTGATGGGCAACATCAGTAATACCTCGCAACTGCTGCGACAGATTCGGGCGCTGGGCGTATCCCTGTCCATTGACGACTTCGGCACTGGCTACTCATCGCTCGCTTACTTGAAACGACTGCCGCTCAACACGTTGAAAATCGACCGCTCGTTTATCCAGGACATCCCCAAGTCCAGCCAGGACATGGAAATCGTCCAGGCCATCATCTTGATGGCCCACACGTTGCACCTGCAAGTGGTCACCGAAGGCGTTGAAACGCACCAACAGTTCGCTTTCCTCAACCAGTACAACTGCGACTTTATCCAAGGCTTTCTGCTCAGCCGCCCCGTGCCGTTCGAGGAGTTGAATGCGCTGCTCCAACAGCTCAATAAACGACCGTCTGAGACCCTTGACTACGCAACGTTTCAACTCTCAAGCCAGTAAAATGCCAGCATCCTCCTCGCAGCTCGAAAAGAGCCATTAAAGAACGACCGCCTCAGGCCGATTCTTTTCTATCCGTAGCGTTTAATCCCCTATACAAAATATGGATTAGAACGTGCGAATACCCTTATCGCCCCGTTAGTGCGCGATTCCCACCCTCGTTTTGGCCTGTTGAACATCCCTCAACAGTCGTCCAGCCCAGACAGATGGCACACAATGACGTCGAACAATAATGCGACACCCTTGGTCTCTGAAGTGTCTCTAAAAACAATAAACGAGCCCCTACGTTCATCGAAAAGCTATTCCAGCCAGCAACCCTTGGCGACTCAGCAATACCTGTATTTCACCGAAACCAATACCGACCGTATCCTCGAAAACCTTGATGGTTTACGGGACTTGGTGTTCCCCCAACCCGAGCTGGTTGAAGACGACAGCGAGAGCCGTGTCGAGCAGCAATTCCCCTCGGTGTGCCTGATAGGCCTGGGGCGCTGCGGGTCCAACATTGCGCTGGACGTTGCCGAACTGGTGTACAACGCCCGCAAGTTCTACCTCAACGAATTCAATACCATCGACCCGCAACACGAAGACAAACGCTACAACCCTGGCCAATGGATTCGTAATAACTTGCGACTGGTGCAAAACAAAGCCACTAAACCGGTGTTTTTGGTCGAACCGCTGGTGCTGCTGGGTGACCTGGACAAAGACATCGCCGGGCGTATTCGCTTTTCGCGCAAAAGTGAGAAAAGTAACTTCATCCGCGACTACAGCAAGATGAAGATCATGGACTTGTCGGAAGTCCACGCAGGCGGCGCCGGTAACGCGCCGATTCTGGGTCAGTATCTGGCCAAGATCATTCTCAACAAGGATGCGCAGCGCTTCTCCAGCCCGGACTGGAAACTGATCCACTCCTACCTGATCGACTCCTGCGGCATCAAAGCCAACCAGTCGCGCCTGTACTTTTCGATTTTCAGCGCAGGCGGCGGGACAGGCTCGGGCATGGCCTCGGAGTTTGGTCTGGCGCAGCAGTTCTCGTACATGAACAAAACCTTCGACACCAAACCGGCCGATGAACATGACAGCAAGAGCGGTCACGCCTTTGTGTTCGAGCCTATTTTCACCAGCGGCATCTGCGTACTGCCGAACATTTCCGATCACCGCAGCGAAATGTCCGAAGCCTTACACATCAACGCGGGCCGACTGCTGTGTAAATACCTGTCAGAAGAATGGGACTTCTCATACAACTTCGACAATGAAGACAGCAGCGAAGCCAGCGTCATGGGCCGTATTCGCCCCTGGAACGCCATGATGTTGATCTCCAATGACATCATGCGTTACGCCGAACAAAGCGATGACGGCAACATCCAGAACATCGACGTCAACGCGATGGAAAAGCACGCCAACCAATACATCTCGCAGCAGATCTTCAACATTCTGACGGCGCAGGCGGTGACCACTGACTACGATCAGAATTACTTCCGCCGTGCCGGGATCGACATTGGCGAAACCATCCGCCTCGATGCCAACGATTTGTTTATGAGCCTGGCGGGCCCCGTAGCCATTGCCTACGCAGAATCCGTCGTGCCCGAACAACCTGTGCCGGGAACCGACAAATTCAAAGTCTTCGAAAAAGAACCACCCCGTCTGGACATTGACGACTTGTTCTTTCGCTCCATCGACTTGCCGCACTTCAACAAGGACACCCAGGCTATCGAAGGCATCAGTTTGCTGCCGATCGAGTCTCAGCGTTACCGCGCAGCCCTGGAGCAATACAAGCACTCGGGCTACGACGCCGCGGCGCTGCACGACCTGCATTTCTTCAAGAACTGCTCTTCGGTGGTTTCGATTGTGTCCTTGCCCAAGGACTACAAGCTGTCGTACATGGACTTGAACCGACTCAAGACCCACCTCAATAGCCTGTTCCCCAATACCACGCTCAAGCGTTATGCGTTGGTCATCGGTGCCTCGGCCAACTTGTCGCTGACAACATTGATCGCCAAAAGCCCCTGCTTGTCGGACGACTTTCTCACGCTGATCGTTGCCTTTATCAAACGCTGTTTTGCGCGAAATCCTTACCGTTTTGACGACACGCTGGATGATTCGATGCTGGAGTTCATCACCGGTGACGCGTTCGATGAAAGCCAGATTGATGACTTGCTCAACGAGTTCGAGAACCCGGCCAAAATCCTCGACACCAACTGGTACGCGATCAAGCCGATGTACGAGAAGAAATACCGTGAGTTGATTAACGACAAAGACAAATTTGTGTCGATCAATGACATCCGCCTTTCTCGAGACTGCGTGAAAAAAGCCATCAAGTACCTGCGTGAAATTTACCGTCACCGTATCGGCAAAACCAAGATCATCTCGCTGAACAACCACACGGGCAAAACGGCCTACTGATCCTCGCCGCAGGTACAAAAAAAACGCCACAGACACGACTGTGGCGTTTCTCTACGGCAACTGGCCACTATTTAGCCGCCAGTTACTGGGCTACCCACTTTTCCCTTCTTTTCGCGCCCCAAAAAACGCTCAATTTTGGTGCGCAGAATTTTTTTTATGCCCTTTCCTGGATCAGTATCCACGGTGAAACCACCACGGCCCACAGCTGCGGATCACGCTCGGCGAAGTCTAATGCCTGCGTGTCAGACAATTTATTAAGTGTCCCGGATGCCATCCAGCCTCCCACTTTGCTTGCATCATCCTGGCTCACTGCCTGCGCTGCTTCGATCAAGTCCAACTGTGCGTCAACGTACAGCAGTTCGCCTTTGGCGAAAAACTTCTCAAGCGCTTTCCATTCGATAGTTGAGGTCTCGCCGAGCAGCTTGGCATAGAGGGTGCTAGGTTCTTCGATCATGGGTTTCACCAGGTAAAAAATCGGCGCAATGATAGCGCTGCACACCCGGTAGCAAAACCCGGATTCAGGTGGGAGAACGAAGAAAGAGTCGAAGGCTGTGCAACAGGCGTCAAGACAGCAACATTCTGTTAAGAATCATCAGCCTGTTTAGCCGCCATTCTGTCTTTTTCTTTCGTTTAAGCGACATTTTCTGGTTTTTCCCTCAGCCGCCCGCTATTCAAGCGCTGAATCGTGGCCCTACACTGTACCGGTACAGTTGCAGGGGGGATTGACCGGGAATTTCGCTCAGATGAAGACCCGGTCCGGCTGCCTTGGCTTCCAGGACTATAAAAATTACAACAGAAGAGTGGAGCACCAATAAAGATGGCTATTAAGCACATGACTAAACTGTTTGCCGCTATGGTTTTGGCCGGGGTTGCCAGCCATTCGTTTGCAGCAGACACCATCAAGATCGGTATCGCGGGTGCCAAAACAGGCCCTCTGACCCAGTACGGCGACATGCAGTTCTCGGGCGCCAAAATGGCCATCGAACAAATCAACGCCAAAGGCGGCGTAGACGGCAAAAAACTGGTGGCCGTTGAGTACGATGACGCTTGCGAACCCAAACAAGCCGTTGCCGTAGCCAACAAAGTCGTGAACGACGGCGTCAAGTTCGTGGTCGGTCACCTGTGCTCCAGCTCCACTCAGCCTGCTTCGGACATCTACGAAGACGAAGGCATCATCATGATTACCCCGGCAGCGACCGGCCCGGAAATCACCAACCGCGGTTACAAAATGGTGTTCCGCACCATTGGCCTGGACAGCGCTCAAGGCCCTGCCGCCGGTAACTACATCGCCGATCACGTAAAACCTAAAATCGTGGCCGTGGTTCACGATAAGCAGCAATACGGAGAAGGCATCGCCTCCGCGGTCAAAAAGACGCTGGAAGACAAAGGCGTGAAAGTCGCGGTGTTTGAGGGCATCAACCCGGGCGAAAAAGACTACTCATCGCTGATTGGCAAACTCAAGCAAGCCAACGTCGACTTCGTGTACTACGGCGGCTACCACCCTGAACTGGGCCTGATCCTGCGCCAAGCCAAAGAAAAAGGCCTGAGCGCCAAGTTCATGGGCCCAGAAGGTGTGGGCAACGAGTCCATCTCGCAAATCGCTCAGGGTGCCTCCGAAGGCCTGCTGGTGACCTTGCCACAAGCTTTCGACAAAGACCCTGCCAACCAGCCTCTGGTTGAAGCCTTCGCCGCCAAGAAAGAAGACCCAAGCGGCCCGTTCGTCTTCCCTGCTTACGCCGCCGTTGAAGTGATTGCAGGCGGTATCGAGCAAGCCAAAAGCGAAGACCCGGTGAAAGTGGCCGAAGCCATCCACAAAGGCACCTTCAAAACCCCGACAGGTGATCTGAGCTTCGACGAAAAAGGCGACGTGAAGAACTTCAAGTTCGTGGTGTACGAATGGCACTTCGGCAAACCTAAAACCGAAGTAAGCCCTCAGTAAGGGCAGCGTTTTGATCTGATCACAAAGCCCACTGCACGAGCGGTGGGCTTTGTTTTACAGACGTTCGTTGGACTGAATTGGGGCCGCGCTTTCGTGATCCGAAAGTCTGCCCACCTGAAAATCTTTAAAACCGTCACCAGCGGTTCGCTGGGAGAAGACTTGTGCTCAAAGTGGATGCAAATCCATACAGGCAAGTCCGGAAAATGACTCCACCAGTGAAATGCGTCTCAGGTTTTTAGGAGCTTGGTAATGCCTGACATCTATCACTTTTTCCAAATGCTGGTTAACGGCCTCAACGTTGGCAGCACATATGCCCTCATCGCCATCGGCTATACGATGGTTTACGGCATTATTGGAATGATCAACTTCGCCCACGGCGAGGTGTACATGATTGGTTCCTATATTGCGTTTATCGCCATCGCCGGCCTGACCATGATGGGTCTGGACAGCGTGCCGTTGCTGATGACCGCGGCCTTTCTGGCCAGCATCGTGGTCACCAGCGCCTACGGTTACAGCATCGAACGGGTGGCCTACCGTCCTTTGCGCGGCAGTAATCGCCTTATTCCTTTGATTTCTGCCATCGGTATGTCGATCTTCCTGCAGAACATGGTGCTTTTGTCTCAGGACTCAAAAGACAAATCGATTCCAAACTTGATTCCTGGCGGTTTCACCTTCGGTCCGGGTGGCGCCAGCGAAGTGGTTATTTCCTACATGCAGATTGTGGTCTTCGTGGTCACCTTCCTCGCCATGCTGGGCCTGACACTGTTCATCTCCCGTTCACGCCTGGGTCGCGCCTGCCGCGCCTGCGCCGAAGACATGAAGATGGCCAACTTGCTGGGCATCAACACCAACAACGTGATCGCCCTGACCTTCGTCATTGGTGCCGCGCTGGCCGCCGTCGCCGCCGTGCTGATCAGCGTGCAATACGGCGTGATCAACCCCAATGCGGGCTTTTTGGTGGGGCTTAAAGCCTTTACCGCCGCCGTACTGGGCGGTATCGGCAGCATTCCGGGCGCGATGCTCGGAGGGCTGGTATTGGGTGTAGCTGAAGCCTTTGGTGCCGACATCTTCGGCGACCAGTACAAAGATGTTGTGGCGTTTGGCCTGTTGGTATTGGTGCTGCTGTTCCGTCCGACCGGCATTCTGGGGCGTCCGGAGATCGAAAAAGTATGACTAGGAATCTTAAATCGGCGCTCTTCAGCGCCCTGCTGGTCTGGGCAGTCGCCTACCCGGTGCTCGGCCTGAAACTGACCATCGTCGGGATCAACATTGAAGTTCACAACACCAGCGCCTTTACCCTGAGCGTGATCGCGATCTGCTCGCTGCTGATGTTTGTGCGCGTGCTATTCAACCAACAATTGAGCGCGGCCTGGAAAGCCACGCCCGGCCTGCCGAAAGTGCCAGCCAAAGCCAGTAACTTCTTGACCCTGCCCAGCACTCAGCGCTGGATCATTCTCGGGTTGGTGCTGGTGGCATTGGTATGGCCGTTCTATGGCTCACGCGGTGCGGTGGACATTGCCACACTCATCCTGATCTACGTGATGCTGGGGCTGGGCCTGAACATCGTGGTGGGTCTGGCCGGCCTGCTGGATCTGGGCTACGTGGGCTTCTACGCCGTGGGCGCTTACACCTACGCGTTGCTGTCGCACTTCTTCGGTTTCAGCTTCTGGGTGTGCCTGCCCCTCGCCGGGTTGATGGCGGCTACGTTTGGCTTCCTGCTGGGGTTCCCGGTGCTGCGTTTGCGCGGTGACTATCTGGCCATCGTGACGCTGGGTTTCGGCGAGATCATTCGCCTGTTCCTGCGTAACCTGACCGAAATCACCGGTGGACCAAACGGCATCAGCAACATCCCTAAACCGACGCTGTTCGGGTTGAGCTTCGACAGAACCGCCGCTGAAGGCATGCAAACCTTCCACGAATACTTCGGCCTGCCCTACAACTCGATCAACAAGGTGATTTTCCTGTACCTGATCGCGTTGGTCCTGGTGCTGGTGGTGCTGTTCGTGATCAACCGCCTGCTGCGCATGCCCATTGGTCGTGCGTGGGAAGCACTGCGCGAAGACGAAATCGCCTGCCGAGCACTGGGTTTGAATCCCACGATTATCAAGCTTTCGGCCTTCACCCTTGGCGCAACCTTTGCGGGCTTTGCGGGCAGCTTCTTTGCCGCTCGCCAAGGTTTGGTGACCCCGGAATCGTTCACCTTCCTTGAGTCGGCGATCATTCTGGCCATCGTCGTGCTCGGCGGTATGGGTTCACAACTGGGCGTGATTCTGGCTGCTGTGGTGATGATCCTGCTGCCCGAAATGATGCGTGACTTCAGTGAGTACCGGATGTTGCTGTTCGGTGCTCTGATGGTGTTGATGATGATCTGGCGTCCGCAAGGCCTGCTGCCCATGCAACGTCCTCACCTGGAGCTGCGACAATGAGCCGCGAGATCCTGAAAGTTAGCGGCCTGAGCATGCGCTTTGGCGGCTTGTTGGCGGTCAACGGCGTGGGCCTGACCGTCAAAGAAAAACAGGTTGTATCAATGATCGGCCCTAACGGGGCTGGCAAAACAACCGTGTTCAACTGCCTGACCGGCTTCTACAAGCCTTCGGCTGGCAGCATCCTGCTTGATGGTCAGTCGATTGAAGGCTTGCCGGGTCATGAAATCGCCCGCAAGGGCGTCGTGCGTACCTTCCAGAACGTACGCCTGTTTAAAGACATGACCGCCGTCGAGAACCTGCTGATCGCACAGCATCGTCACCTCAATACCAACTTTCTGGCAGGGCTGTTCAAGACCCCGGCGTTTCGTAAAAGCGAACGTGATGCAATGGAGTACGCCGCGTATTGGCTGGACAAGGTCAACCTGACCGAGTTCGCCAACCGCCCGGCAGGCACATTGGCTTATGGCCAGCAACGGCGCCTTGAAATCGCTCGCTGCATGATGACGCGCCCGCGCATTCTCATGCTCGACGAACCCGCCGCGGGGCTTAACCCCAAGGAAACCGAGGACCTGAAAGCGTTGATCAGTGTGCTGCGCGAAGAGCACAACGCCACGGTATTGCTGATTGAACACGACATGAAGCTGGTGATGAGCATTTCTGACCACATCGTGGTTATCAACCAAGGCACGCCTTTGGCTGATGGCACGCCGGAACAGATCCGCGACAACCCTGACGTGATCAAAGCCTATTTGGGGGAAGCGTAAATGCTGCAATTCGAAAACGTTTCGACCTTCTACGGCAAGATTCAGGCGCTGCACAGTGTCAATGTCGAAGTGCGTCAGGGGGAAATCGTGACACTGATCGGTGCCAACGGTGCTGGCAAATCGACGTTGATGATGACCTTGTGCGGTTCACCGCAAGCCCACAGCGGCAGCATTCGCTATTTGGGCGAAGAGCTGGTGGGCTTGAGTTCTGCGCACATCATGCGCAAGAGCATCGCCGTGGTGCCTGAAGGCCGTCGGGTGTTTGCCCGACTGACGGTGGAAGAAAACCTCGCCATGGGCGGATTTTTCACCGACAAGCACGACTATCAGGAGCAAATGGACAAGGTGCTGCATCTTTTCCCGCGTCTGAAAGAGCGCTTTACCCAACGCGGCGGCACCATGTCCGGGGGCGAGCAGCAAATGCTCGCGATTGGGCGCGCACTGATGAGCAAACCCAAGCTGTTGCTGCTTGACGAGCCATCACTCGGCTTGGCACCGATCATCATTCAGCAGATTTTCGACATCATCGAGCAACTGCGCAAAGAAGGCGTGACGGTGTTTCTGGTGGAGCAAAACGCCAACCAGGCCCTGAAAATTGCCGACCGCGCGTATGTCTTGGAAAACGGCCGAGTCGTCATGCAGGGCACCGGAGAGCAACTGCTCAACGACCCAAAAGTGCGCGACGCTTACCTGGGCGGCTAACCCTGCCAGCCACACCATAAACGGCCCTGCGGGGCCGTTTTTTATTACCCGCAGCCATGAAGTCATGCAGCACGCACCTCACACCTGGAGCCGCGTGCGAGCAGTGAGACGCGGCGTTCAGACATGCCGCGCTCGTAAAATCCTTCAGCGGCGTCTAAGAGCGGCCGCATTCACCCGGTTGATAAAAAACACTCTTTTCAGATTTTTTTTGAGTTCTCTGTAACAAATCCAGACCTCGTTTCTCTAGTGGGGTAAGCCGGCAGACATTCGCTGCCGGCAGGCATAAAACCTCAACCCTGGAGAAACACCATGACTAACAAAACCACCCGCACTGTGTCCGCTGCTGCTCTGGCTTTGGCCTTGGGTTCTGCATTGAGCATCGCTGCTCTGCCAACGACCGCTGTGGCTGCGGACAACATGGAAAAATGCTTCGGTGTGGCCATGAAAGGTCAAAACGATTGCGCGGCGGGCGCTGGCACCACCTGCGCAGGTACTGCCAAAACTGACCATCAAGCCAACGCCTGGAAACTCGTGCCTAAAGGCAGCTGCGAAAAAACCACCAGCAGCACCTCGCCTACCGGCTTTGGCCAACTGGCCGCTTTCACAGCCAAGTCCTGAAACACTGCGCCAGAGTCATGATGATGCACAGCCCTGATGCTTCGCTCATCGCGCCTGGTGCGCCCCAACTTCCACCGCGCGTGGGGTTGGGGCTCAAGGCCGAGCATTTCAAGGATGTACTCCAAACCCGTCCTGATGTCGGGTTCTTCGAAGTACATGCCGAAAATTACATGGTGGCCGGGGGTCCGTTTCATCATTACTTAACGTTGATTCGTGAACACTACCCGCTGTCCATTCACGGTGTCGGCCTGTCCATAGGCGCCGACGCAGCGCTCGATTCCGAACATTTGAGACGTTTGAAAACCTTGCTTGAGCGCTACCAGCCCGAGCAGTTTTCCGAACATCTGGCATGGTCCACCCACGGCCCTTTTTTCCTCAATGACCTGCTGCCATTACGCTATGACGACGCCACGCTGATACGGGTGTGCGCCCATATCGACCAGGTCCAGAACACACTGCAACGCACGATGTTGCTGGAAAACCCGGCCACGTATATCGAGTTCGATCAGGCCAGCTACACCGAGGCAGCCTTTATTGAGCAGGTCATACAACGCACCGGCTGCGGCTTGCTGCTGGATGTAAACAACGTTTATGTGTCGTGCATCAACCATGCACGCGACCCTTTGACCTACATCGATGCCTTACCGTTACACACAGTAGGCGAGCTACATCTGGCGGGTTTTGCCGAAGACACCGACAGCAAGGGTCAACGTTTGTTGATAGACAACCACGGCGCAGCTATCGATGACGCGGTGTGGGCCCTCTATCAGCAGGTGCTGGCACGCACCGGGCCTGTGGCGACGCTGATCGAACGCGACAATCACCTGCCTGAGCTGAGCGCACTGATCACCGAAGCTCAACTCGCCGAGCACTTTTTACACTCAACCCCACAGGTGTTCCCATGACCTTGCAACAGGCATTCAGCGCCGCGGTGCTTGACCCACAACACGCCTGCCCACAAGGGATCATCAGCCCCAGCGGCGGCGATATCCTCAGCCGTTTTTCGGTCTACCGCAACAATGTACAAAGTGGCTTGATCAACGCGTTAGAGTCCAGCTTTCCGGTGGTTGCACAACTGGTCGGCGAAGCGTTCTTTAACGCCATGGCGCAGTTATTTATTCAGAAACACCCACCCCAAAACCCGGTCATGAGTACCTACGGCCGCCAATTTGCGGATTTCATCCAGGGTTTCGCGCCCGCCAACAAAGTGCCTTACCTGGCGGATGTGGCCCGTCTTGAGCGGCTGTGTGTGCAGGCCTTTCACGCCGCCGATGCCAGCCCTGTGGCCCCGCAAACCCTGGCCCTGGCATTGAGCACGCCCGACACATTGGACCAGTTGCGCATGACGCTGCACCCCAGCGTTGCCACCCTGCATTCGCCCTATGCCGTCGCTGCGTTGTGGGCCGCGCATCATGGTCAAGGCCAAATCAAAGGACTTGACCCGCGCCAACCGCAAAGCACATTGGTGCTGCGTAACGGCTTGAGTGTTGAAGTCTTCGCCGTGCGCTCAGGGTGCGTGGCCTTTGTACGGTTTATGAAAAGCGGCTGCCCGCTCGGCGAAGCCGCCGCCTATGCACTGCAAGCCGACCCGCTCTTCGATTTAAGCCAAAGCCTGGCGCTATTGATCAGCCAAGGCGCAATCACTGAACTGCACGCCAGCCCCGAGGTATCGCCATGAACACGTGTGCTGAACATTCCTGCGTGTTTCGGCGCGCACTCGCCCGTGTGATTGGGTGGATGCAATGCATTCCCCACACACTGATCGCCTTGATCGCCCGCGTCTCAATTGCGGCCGTATTCTGGAAGTCCGGGCAAACCAAGGTCGAAGGGTTTGCCGTGGACCTGGTGTCCGGCACGTTCGAACTGGGTGTGCCGCGTTTGTCAGGCTCTGCGGTTTACCTGTTCAGTCACGAATACAAGTTGCCTGTGCTTTCTCCTGAGTTCGCGGCCCACGCGGCGGCGTTTTGCGAACATTTTTTCCCTGTGCTGATCTTGCTGGGCCTGGCTACGCGCTTTTCAGCGTTGGCCCTGCTCGGCATGACCCTGACCATTCAGCTCTTCGTCTACCCCGATGCGTATCCCACACACGGCACGTGGATCGCAATTTTGCTGTACCTGATGGCCAAAGGGCCGGGGGCCTTGTCGATTGATCACCTGATTGCCCGGCGTTTTGGCTAAAGCTGCGCCATGCTCTCACCGCTGCGCTGAAACCATCCGGCCAGGTAATCTGCCAACACCTGTGTGCGCTTGGGCAAACCGCCCTGATACGGATGCACGAGGTACATCGGGTGACTGCGGGTCTGGTAGTCACGCAGCAATACGCACAAGCGCCCGTCTGCCAATTCGTTGTGAAGCATGTACGACGGCAAACGTGCGATACCGGCGCCAATCACTGCCGCTTTTTTCAGCAAGCTGTAGTGATTACTGGCAAACGGCCCCGAAACACGCACACGATGCAGTTCATGCTGCTGGTGGTACTGCCACTCTTCACGGCCACTGTAGTGACTGTTAAGCAAACAGCTGTGCCCGACCAGTTGCTGTGGCGTTGCGGGCTCGCCGTTTTGCGCCAGGTATGCAGGGCTGGCGCAGGTCATTTCGTGCCAGTTGACCACCTGTTTGGCCACCAGGCGCTCGTGACTGTGCACCTGTGAGCGGATCGCCAAATCAAACCCGTCACGCGCCAGATCGCGATAGCTGTTGTTGAGTTCCAGCTCGACCTGGACATCGGGGTAATCACGCGAGAACTCCAGCAGCAACGAATCGAAGAAGGTTTCACCTAAAGAAACCGGCACCGTCATACGCACAGGCCCCGCCATATCCTCCTTCAGACGGGCTAACGCCTGACGTGCTCGCTCCACTTGCACCACCAATGCCTGCGCTTGGGGCAAGAGCGCTGCACCCGCCGCCGTGAGGCTCAAACGACGGGTAGTGCGGTGCAGCAGCACCACCGAAAACTGCGCTTCCAATTGGCTGATGCGTTTGGACAACTGACCCTTGCTGCAACCCAGTTGCTGGGCTGCCAAGGTAAAACTGCCCGCGTCGATCAACACGGCAAACGCCGCAAGGTCATCCATTTCGCTCATCAATTGTTTCCATATGAAAACCAAAGGTTGCCTATTAGTGCGCTTATCGCTCTAAAAAACCAGTACTAGACTGAGTCCACACCCTCCCACTCCAGGAACACATCATGAAAATTCTGTTGATCGGCGCACACGGCACCATCGGTTCGGCCATTGATCGCGAACTCTCGGGCCGCCATGAGATCGTGCGCATTGGCCTTAAAAGTGGTGACGTGCAGGTGGACATCAGCGACAGCGCCTCGATTCGCAAACTGTTTGAACAAACCGGTCGTTTTGACGCGCTGATCTGCGCCGCCGGTAGCGTCACGTTTGCTCCCTTGGGCGAGATGAGTGAAAAAGACTTTGCATTGGGCTTGCAGAACAAACTCATGGGCCAAGTCAACTTGCTGTTGATCGGGCGCGAATTCGCCAATGATGGCGCCTCGTTCACCTTCACCAGCGGTGTGATCAATCGCGAACCGATTCGCACGGGCAGTTCGGCAGCGCTGGTGAATGCCGCACTGGATGGCTTTGTAAAAGCTGCCGCCATTGAGCTGCCCCGTGGGCTACGGGTGAACTCGGTCAGCCCGACGGTGCTCGAAGAAGCCATGGGCCATTACGCACCGTACTTCCGCGGTTTCAAGCCGGTGCCGGCTGCGGACGTGGCTTTGGCGTACGCCAAAAGTGTCGAAGGTCTGCACACAGGTCAGACCTATCAGGTGGGCTAAACACTTGTGATGCGCGGCGCGCCTAAGTAACGTGGCGACACTTGTCAGGAGTCCCAATGATGCGTGTTGCCCGTTCCTTCGTTTTAGTCGCCCTGCTCCCCGTGTTTGCGGGCTGCCAACTGTTCAACAGCAAACCGGTGGACAGCAATGCCGGTTTGTCCCGCCTGCAAGGTGAACTGCTCTCGGCCAACGGCGAGCTGGTGTTCCAACCCTGTATCGGGCAACAGCGCTATGTGGTTCGCGACAGCGCTAATACCACCCTCGTACAAGATGCGACGGATATGCCTGTCAAACCTGGCGCGTTATTCGCAGATATTCGTGGCAGCTTTACTGCCAGCAAATCAGCCGGTTCCGATGGCGAAGTCAATGTTAAGCAGCTCTATCGTCTGGAGCGCAGCAGCAACGCCTGCAAAGACCCGAACTTCAAACAACTGACTGTGCATGCCAACGGTAACGGCCCGACGTGGGAAGTGCGCGCCAGCGGCAAAGGGCTGCAACTGACCCGTGAAGGCCAGCCGCCGCTCGTACTGCCCTATGTTGAAGAACAAGTGGGCGACGGCCGCTTCTACTTGTCCACTGAAGCCAACAACCAACGCATCGAACTGTGGGTCGCCCCGCAACGCTGCACCGACAGCGTTGATGGCAGCGTGCAGCACCTGGGCGCCGAACTGCGCGTCAATGGTCAGGTTCAACGCGGCTGCGGTTATTTCGGCGGCGCACGGAACGATTAATCGACGGTTGTTACTGAACATTGCCGTTTTAGCCTGACGGTTTTACCCCGAAGCAGCCTATAATTGCCGGTCTATGGCTGCTGGGGTATACCCGGCCCCGATACTGGACACCGTCATGTTACGAATTACCGAACTCAAGTTGCCGATCGACCATCCCGAAGAAGACCTGCGCCCTGCCATCGTGCAACGCCTGGGCATCGCCGATGCTGACCTGCTCGACTTCACCTTGTTCAAGCGCAGCTACGATGCGCGTAAAAAATCTTCCGAACTGTGCTTTATCTACACCATCGACCTGTCGGTGCGTGATGAAGCGCCGTTGCTGCTCAAGTTCGCGGACGACCGCAACGTCAATCCGGCACCGGATGTCAGCTACAAAGTCGTCGGTCACGCCCCACACGATTTGAGCGAACGCCCGATTGTGGTCGGCTTCGGACCTTGCGGCATTTTTGCTGGCCTGTTGCTGGCACAGATGGGTTTCAAGCCCATCATCCTTGAGCGCGGCACTGAAGTGCGCCAGCGCACCAAAGATACGTGGGGGCTGTGGCGCAAAAACGTGCTCAACCCGGAGTCCAACGTGCAGTTTGGTGAAGGCGGTGCCGGGACATTCTCTGACGGCAAACTGTACAGCCAGATCAAAGATCCCAAGCACCACGGTCGAAAAGTGCTGCACGAGTTCGTGAAAGCAGGCGCACCCGACGAAATCCTCTACGTCAGCAAGCCGCATATCGGTACGTTCCGTCTGACCGGTGTCGTAGAAAACATGCGTCAGCAAATCGAAGCGCTGGGTGGCGAAGTGCGCTTCCAGCAACGCGTGGCAGATGTACTGATCGACAATGGTCAGTTGACCGGCGTGGTACTGACCGATGGCGAGCAACTGAACTCCCGCCATGTGATCCTGGCGTTGGGCCACAGTGCCCGTGACACCTTCCGTATGCTGCACGACCGTGGCGTGTACATGGAGGCCAAGCCGTTCTCGGTAGGCTTTCGGATTGAACACCCGCAATCGCTGATCGACAGCGCGCGGTTGGGCAAATACGCCGGTCACCCGAAACTGGGTGCCGCTGACTACAAGTTGGTGCACCACGCTAAAAACGGTCGCTCGGTGTACAGCTTCTGCATGTGCCCTGGCGGTACTGTGGTTGCCGCCACCAGCGAGCCTGGCCGTGTGGTCACCAACGGCATGAGCCAATACTCGCGTAACGAGCGCAATGCCAACTCGGGCATCGTGGTCGGCATCACCCCCGAAGACTATCCGGGCGGCCCATTGGCCGGTATCGAACTGCAAGAACGCCTCGAAGCGCATGCCTATATTTTGGGTGGCAGCAACTACGAAGCGCCCGCGCAGTTGGTCGGTGACTTTATTGCCGGTAAACCTTCGACGGCCTTGGGCAGTGTAGAACCGTCGTACAAGCCTGGTGTAGCGCTGGGCGACCTGGCGCTGGCCTTGCCCGATTACGCCATTGAAGCCATCCGCGAAGCCTTGCCTGCGTTTGAGAAGCAAATCAAAGGCTTCTCGATGCATGACGCGATCCTGACCGGTATCGAAACCCGCACCTCATCGCCCCTGCGCATGACCCGTGACGCTTCGATGCAAAGCCTCAACGTCAAAGGGCTGTTCCCGGCCGGCGAAGGCGCCGGCTATGCGGGCGGCATCCTGTCAGCCGGGGTGGATGGCATTCGCATTGCCGAAGCCGTGGCCCGTGACATGCTCGGCCTCGACGCCTAAAAGCGAATGGGCCCTGTAGGAGCGAGGCAAACTCGCTTCTACAGGTTCTTTTCCAGCGTTGTTACACCCCTTTCCTACGGTCGTTAACGGCATATTCCCGACTCAATTTGACATACAACGGCCAGCGTTTTTGGCAGTGTGATATCACGCACCTGCTTATAACAAAAAAGAATATAGTTTTTGTTTTAACAACTAACCCCACAGGTTAGGGTGTTGCACCCCTTTACTCATTGATGGAGAGCGACCTTGCCTCTGCGTAGCACTTTCACTCGTTTCTTTCAGTTGGAAGCTGCCAGCGGTTTGCTGTTGATTGCCGCAGCCGCTCTGGCTTTGATCATCAACAACTCACCGCTTTCGCACTTCTACATGGCCTTTTTGGACACGCCCGTGGCTGTGCAAATCGGTGCCTTGCAAATTGCCAAACCTTCTCTGCTCTGGATCAACGATGGCCTGATGGCCTTGTTCTTCCTGTTGATCGGCCTTGAGGTCAAACGCGAGTTGCTGGAAGGCCAGCTGTCCAAGCCGTCCCAAGTCGTGCTGCCCGGTGCAGCGGCGATTGGCGGCATGGTGGTGCCAGCGCTGATCTATTGGTTCATCAACAAGGACTACCCGGACGCACTCGGCGGCTGGGCTATCCCGATGGCCACCGACATTGCCTTTGCGCTGGGTGTGCTGGCTCTGCTGGGCAAGCGTGTTCCCGTGTCGCTCAAGCTGTTCCTGATGACCCTGGCAATCATCGACGACTTGGGTGCGATCGTCGTGATTGCACTGTTCTACTCCAGCGAACTGTCGGGTATCTCCTTGGCTCTGGCAGCCGCATGTCTCGTCGCGTTGATCATGATGAACCGGATGGGCGTGATAAAAGTGGCGCCGTACATGATCGTCGGTTTGATCCTGTGGGTGTGTGTGCTCAAAAGTGGCGTGCACGCAACCTTGGCCGGTGTCACCTTGGCGTTCTGCATCCCGCTGCGCACCAAAAATTCGGAGCCATCGCCCCTGATGACCATCGAGCATGCGCTGCACCCTTGGGTGGCTTACGGGATTTTGCCGCTGTTTGCGTTTGCCAATGCGGGTGTCTCTCTGTCCGGCATCACCCTGCATAACTTCATCAGCCACGTACCCATGGGGATCGCCGCAGGCTTGCTGATTGGTAAAACCGTGGGCGTGTTCGGCCTGACCTGGCTCGCAGTCAAAACCGGGTTGGCCGCATTGCCGTCCGGCGCTAATTGGGGGCAAGTCTTTGGCGTGGCGATCCTGTGCGGTATCGGCTTCACCATGAGCCTGTTTGTCGGCTCACTGGCGTTTGTCGCAGGCAGTAGCGACTACGTGGGCATGGACCGCATGGGTATCCTCACCGGTTCGATCCTGGCGGCGTTGATCGGTTATGCCGTCACCGCCATGGCGAGTCGCAAGCCACAGCTCTCCTCGTAGCCGTACGATTGCGCACCTGCGCTCTGTAGGTGTTCGATCGAGCCTTAAACCCTGTCACTGCGGTGTGCCTGACATACCCTGTTGACGGGGCTTACGACGACCCCGTCGCCGGACGCAGCCTCGCGTTGATCGTCAGAGGCCGCAGGTTTTCACGCAGGCGACAGGTAATAAAAAACCCCGGCCAGTTCACACTGGCCGGGGTTTTGTTTTTGCGCGATGACTTATTGAGTGACGCGGCTGGTGCCGTCAACGGTCATGATGCGCACGCGCTCACCGGTGCGGAACACTTGGTTAGGTTCAACTTGTTGAACATAAGCACGGGTGCTGCCGTCGTCTTCACGCACGGTAATCTCAACGCCCTGGGTTTTAGTCAGGCCCGATTCAGCCGCAGAACCCAGCAAGCCACCGGCGACAGCGCCGATAACCGCTGTGACGATGCTACCGCGCCCGCCACCAATCGCACTGCCGCCCACCCCACCTACGATGGCGCCAGTTGCAGCACCGATTGGGGTCTTGGTGCCTTCAATTTGCACAGGGCGTAAAGCCACGATGGTGCCCATACGAACCGTTTGTACACGGCGGGCTTCATCACGCGAGTAAGAGTCGCCAGTCAAGTTGGAGGTGCAGCCGCCCAACAAGACTGTCATGGTAGAAAAAGCAGCAATTAACAGTACGGACTTACGCATTTAGATCAACTCCAAAAGATCAGGGGTTCATTAAACTCCGCTGCTTGAGGCCTGTCACGGCTCAGCCCGGATAAAATGGCCTTTATTCAGCGCTTGTACAGGCAAATTCAAGCCATCACTTATTCAAAACGTTAAGCAAGCGTAGCGGGAAATCGACGAATTCGCCTCGCCCATCACAGGACCGTCATGGACTACTTCATCATTTTCATCACCACTGCCGCCGGGTTGTATTTCCACGGGTGGCTGTATGTCCGTATCAAGCGCTGGATGGACAGGGATTTGGCGCTGTCTTTAGCAGGAGACGATCCCGCCAAGAAGGACTTTATGCTGCAACGCCTGGCAGCAGCGCGCCAGCAGAACATCAAACGCCGCGACTTGCCTCAATGGCTGCACAGTGCGGCGGCTGACTACAGCATCAAGGCGCCAGCCGCTCCCGCGTCCAGTCAGCCCCCTCACGCCGATAGTTGAGGCGATCATGCAAGCGACTAGGTCGCCCCTGCCAGAACTCGATACGCTCGGGTAACAACCTGAAGCCGCCCCAGTGCTCAGGACAATGGGGCTGCGTGTCGCTGAAACGCTCTTGAGTAACGCGAAGCAATTGGGCTAACGCCTCACGGTCTGCAATGACCTGACTTTGCGGTGACGCCCACGCGCCGATCCGGCTGCCCAGTGGGCGCACCTGATAGTAAGCGTCAGACTCCTCTGGCGTGACCTTGACCACTTGGCCCTCGATACGCACCTGGCGCTCCAGCGTTGGCCAGAAAAATGTCATGGCTGCGTAAGGCCGTGCTGCCAGTTGCTGACCTTTGGCACTTGTGTAGTTGGTAAAGAAGGTAAAGCCCTGAGCATCCAGCCCTTTTAGCAGCAGGACCCGGCAATGCGGACGCCCGTCATCATCAACCGTTGCCAAGGTCATGGCATTGGCTTCGACAGGCGGTTGCTCGGTTTTGACCGCATCTGCAAACCATTGGTGAAACAGCGCGAAAGGCTCCGCCGGGGCCTGAGCCTCGGCGAGTCCATCACGGGTGTAATCGCGTCGCATATCTGCCAGCGCTTGAGTCATGACACCCTCCCGTTAATCAAACCGATTAATTCTTGGCTTGAGCGTTGGCAACGTCCTTTTTGGCCGCTGCGCTTTTCGCGACGACGGCTTTCTTGGCCGGCGCAGCTTTCACGGGCTTCTTGGCAGGCGCGGATTTTTTGGCAACGACGGCTTTCTTGGAAGCGGCCGCGCCCTTTTTAGCCGCTACGGCCTTGGTCGGCGCAACGGCGGGCTGCACGGCGACCAGATCGGCTGGCGACAACGCCGGCTGGCTGTATTTGCTGACCAGCGCCAACATAGTGTTTTGCGGCGTCATCAGAATTTCAACCCGACGGTTCAATGCACGACCTTCGTTGCTGTCGTTGGCCGCACGCGGCATCACCGAGCCCATGCCACGCAGGGTCAAGCGATTGGCTTGCAAGCCGCTCATGCGGAAAATAGCCGCCACCGAACGCGCACGGTCCAGGCTCAGCTTGGTGTTACCCGCCATAGCGCCTGTGGAGTCGGCATGGCCGAGTACCAGCACGGCGGTTTTAGGATCGCCTTCAACCACTTTAGCAACGCGTGTGAAAGGGCCCAGCATAGAAGGCATCAACAAGTCAGGACGCGTGGTTTTGAACGAGCTGTCCGCAGAAGCCACGATCACCAGCAGGCTTTCGCGGCGCTCAAGTTGCAGGTTGGTGTCTTTGATGGCAGCGCGCAAACGCGGTTCGTATTCGTCCAGCCAGGCTTGAGTGATTTTTGGATCTGGCATCGGGACGACGTTGGCAGCAGTCGTTTTGCTGTCTTTAGCAGTGCTGCCGAACGGCCACCACCAGTTCTTTTCAGTGCTGGTCGCGGTTGCGGGCGCAGCCGCCACGGTTTTTGGTTTTTGCGCCGGGGTGTCTTTCTTCGCGCTGTCAGAGCCGAAAGGCCACCAATCGAAGCCGCTGTCTTTTTTGGCGTCTGCTACGGCTGGCGCAGGTGCGGCCTTGGCAACCACGGGCGCAGCGGCTTTTTTATCCGCGGGTTTGGTCGCTACGGCATCCTTTTTATCGACCGAAGCGGGGGCGTCAGCTTGATCAGACGCGCCCAGCTGCCACCATTTGTGGCCACCTTCGGCGTCATTTTGTGGAGTTTGTGCGCAACCGGTGATGGCCAGGCACAGGGCCAAGGCGAGGGTCTTATTAGATGACATTGAATATCCACACAATGAATTAGAAATAATCGGACGCGATATACGTATAAAAAAGCGTATTAAGCGCATTAAAGCCACAGTGATCCGACCTACGGCCTACAAAAGAGTCTTACAAACACGTCGCTAATACCTGCACCAACTTTTGAGCTCGCGGGTCCATCAGTACATAAGGCCCCAACGTATTGGTGACGAAGCCAAAAGCCACCTCCCGCTGCGGGTCCGCAAAACCAATCGAACCGCCCGCCCCCGGATGGCCAAATGCCTTAGCACTTAAACCATAGGTTGCATTCCCAACCTGGGGCTGATCCAGCATGCAACCCAGGCCAAACCGCGTCTGGGTGCGTAATGTTTTGTCTTCACCCACGCTGTGTTCACGTGTCAGCTCAGCGAACATCTCGGGGCCTAATAGCCTGCCATCCAGCAAACCGCTGTAAAAACCGGCCAGACTGCGGGCATTACCATGACCATTGGCAGCGGGCTGTTCCATCCGCCGCCATTGCGGCTTATTGGTGCTGGTCATAATAGACGGCGGGTTGGTAAATGCCCGGGTGCTCATGGACGCAGGCTCTTTCATCATCGCCATCAATAAGCGCTGCGCAGACGCATCGCCCTGCGTGCCCTTGCTGCGAGCGATATGCGCCACCCGGTAAAATTGGTCATCTGCCAGCCCGATATGAAAATCCAGGCCCAAAGGCTGGGCAGTACGCGCCATGATCGACTGGCCAGGGCTGCGCCCGTCTGCACGCCGAATCAACTCACCGACCAACCAGCCATAGGTGATAGCGGCATAGCCATGGCCTTCGCCCGGCGTCCACCAAGGCGCTTCAGCAGCCAGCGCATCCACCATGGTTTGCCATTCATACAACGCTTCTGGCGGCAATAATTCGCGCAAAGCAGGCAGGCCGGCACGGTGACTCAGCAATTGGCGCAAAGTAATAGACGCTTTGCCAGCAGCCGCAAACTCAGGCCAATACTTTGCCACGGGGGCGTCCAGCGCCAACTTGCCCTCTTCCACCAATTGCAAAGCGGTCACGGCAGTAAAGGTTTTGGTGCAGGAAAACAGGTTGGCAATCGTGTCGGTATGCCACGCGTGCTCACCGTCTTTGTCAGCTGTGCCGGCCCACAGATCAACCACCGTGTCACCGCCAATCTGGATGCACAGCGCTGCACCGCGCTCTTGCGGATCATTGAAAAGATCGGCAAATGCTTCGCGCACTGCTTCGAACTTAAGGTCGTGAAAACCCTGAATCTGCACCCGCACCTCCTGGTTCAAGCATGGCTCTACAAGGCGTGCATTGTTCCAGTCCCTGTCAGATTTTGAAACAGACTAAACGGTTCTGAACGCACAATTTTTGAGCATGCAAAAACAGCCGCCAAAGGTAACGAGATGAGAGTGGATTTTTTGTGAAAAATACGCAGGATTTCAGCAAGCCGTGTAAGAGCGAGCGTGCCTCGCAAGCGCTTTGACCAGCAATCAGGCAGAACCTGGGGTTTGGAGGGTGAGAAAAAAGTGCTGCGTGCGACTAGATAAAGCTCGTTTTAAGCGTGGAAGGTAAACGTGCAAAGGTCCGATCAGCGACAAAAGACACCGTCGCTGATCGGGGTTCATAGGATCAGTGACCTTTACCTGAATGCCCGCCCGCGTGGCCCGCACCTGAGCCGCCTTCATTGCCATCCTGTGGTGCATGGCGTGGCGCTTTGAGCACTTTTTGTGCGTCAGCTTGGGCCTTGGCAGCCTCTTGGCCGAGTTGGTCAAGCACTTGCAGATTGGTCTTACGCACGCTGTCGACAAACCCGGTAAACGGTAAATCGGTGATGCCGACCAGGCCGAAATGCCCGTTTTCACCGTCGAGCAAGCGCCCGGTCACGGGTTGGTCCAGGTATTGGAACCAATGCACACCCACAATCGAGGGTTCTGCCACAGCTTGCTTGAGGAACTTGGCGTAGGCCGGGCCACGGGCTTCTTCATTGGCCACTTCTGTTACACCGCCCCAGAACGGGCCACGGTCACGCGAACCGAAATTGAACTCGGTGATCATCACCGGTTTATCGAGTGCGTGCAGTTTGGCGAAGTCGTAGCCGTCCTGCGGTTGCAAGGTATAGAAGTTGAAACTCAGTACGTCGCAATACTGCGCGCAAGACGCCACCGCCTGCGGGGTGCTGACTGCAAATCGGCCGCCCAATAACAGGTGATTGGGCGCGTGCCATTTCAAAGAATCGGAGAGGGTCTTGAAGTACGTGTCGGCAAATACTTTTTGGAAATACTGATAGTCGGCTTCGATTTCCGGGTGTTGCGGATTGGGCAACGGTGCTTCGAAGCCCGGGTCTTCGAGCAATTCCCACGCAGCAATTTCAACACCCCACGCCTTGGACAAGCCCTGCTGGTTACGGTATTTGTCGCGCAACTGCTTGAGGAACGCACGCTTGGCCGGCACGTCGGTGGTCATGCGCAACGTGCCCAATGCCAGTGCATAACGGCTTTTGGCATCATCGCCGGGGCCAGCCCATGCCAATTCGTTGTCCGCAAAGTAGCCGATCAACCACGGATCGTCACGATGGTCACGCGCCGCAATGGCCACAGCGCGCTCGGTAGCCATTGCAAAGCGCGGGTCAAACGGGTCAGGCATGCCGCCCCACCAATCAGAACCGGTGCTGATGCTGGCGTAATCACCGACGATCGACAGTGGCAGGGTGTAAGGCACGCGATCATTCTGGCCCAACTGCGGGTCGCTCCAGTTGCCGATGGTGTTGAAACCCCACGCTTGCAGGCGATCCAGCGTGTGGGTTTGCCAGCGTTTGGCATCGAAGGCCTGCGGCGCGCACGGTGCGGTCGGCTGTGCGCCCTCGGCGGGTTTAGTGACACTGCACGGCTGACCATAAATGCGTTGCAGGTTAGCGCCATAAAAGTTGTACCAGCGCCCGGCGTTGAAATCGCGGCCCTGAGTCGCGCCGTTGCCGTTGTTGTGGTTTGAGGTGCCGTAGTAGACATGCAACGGCTGGTCTTTTTCAGGCAAAGCGCTGAACATCCATTCCCGCCCGGCGACGTACGTCTGACTGTCGTTGGCCGTGACGGCATTCAAGCCCAGGGAGTAAAAAGGGTGGCCCTCGGGAGTGACCAGATTCCAGCGCCCGTCGCGCTTTTCAGTCCGGAAAAAACCCGTGGCTTCAAAAGGGGTGCCCGTGGTCCAGCCGCCGTATTGGTCCTGATCGCCACGCTTGGCCAACCATCCTTTGAGCTGTTGCTGCTCTTTGGCGGCTGCGGCCTTTAGCTGCTCGTCATTGGTCACGCGCTCCGGCCATCTGGCGCGGGTGGACTGCCCATAGCCGTCCACGATCGAGCCGTACACGGCTTTGATTACGCCCTCGCCGTCTTGCACGCCAAAACGTTCCAGCAAGATGCTTTGCGCTGCATTGGGTTGCGGGATCGAGAGGGTCACCGACACCACCTGGCTGCGATCAAGTTCGCCCTGGCTGGCGGCCAGCAAAATGCGTTGCCCATCCAGGGTCATTGGCATCGGCGGCCCGGCGCGCATGCCCTGGCTATGCGGGGTGTTGGCCTGCAAGGGTAATAACAATGTCTGCGCAGGTCCGGCTGGCAAGGCGACCCGGCTGGTCAGGGTTTTACCGTTGCTGCTGTGCACCGTGATGTCGAGGGTCAGCGCCCAGTTCATGGCATTTTGAATGCGCAAGGTCATCATCCCGGACTGCGACCAGTCCCACACACCGGTCTGCGGTTTCAGGATCAGGCTCGGGGTCGTGGCCGGGTTGAAGGTCACACGGCGCAGCACCTCACCCTCCGCCGTTTGCTCCGCATTGTATTGCGGCAAGCTCGCATCCACGGTCGCCACCTGCACCACATCGGCAGGGCGAACGAAGTTGAACAAGGTTTGTTGACCCGCAGGCGCCGCCAGAAGCGGGGTCGTGACCAGCAGCGCTAAAACAGCAGAAAGCGAACGGCGAATCATAAGACAGTGGTTCTCCCTGACGACCGATAGGCGGCCTGTAAGGTGGTGAAAGACAAAGCATAGACAGCAAAGTCGGCCATATGGCCGACTTGCACTTAAGAAATTTCGCGCCGGAAAGGCGGCAAGGCATTCAAAATCGCCTTGCCATAACGTTGGGTGACCAGTCGTCGATCCAGCAACGTGATCGTCCCGCGATCCTGCTCGGTGCGCAGCAGGCGCCCGCAAGCCTGCACCAGTTTGAGCGAGGCATCGGGCACGGATATTTCCATGAACGGGTTGCCACCGCGCGCTTCAATCCATTCCGCCAGTGCCGCTTCGACGGGGTCGTCAGGCACTGAGAACGGGATTTTGGCAATGACCACATGCTCACAATAGGCACCCGGCAAGTCCACGCCTTCGGCAAAACTGGCCAGGCCAAACAGCACACTGGAGTCGCCGCCGTCGACCCGCGCCTTGTGTTTGTTGAGTGTTTCCTGCTTGGACAGATTGCCCTGAATGAACACCTGCTTGCGCCAGTCGCGCTCCAGCCCGTCGAACACGTCCTGCATTTGCTTGCGCGATGAAAACAGCACCAGCGTGCCTTTCGAACCTTCGACCAACCCTGGCAGTTCGCGAATGATCGCAGCCGTGTGGGCCGTTGCATCACGCGGGTCAGCCTTGAGGTCGGGCACTCGCAACACCCCTGCATCGGCATGATGAAACGGACTTGGCACCACCGCCGTCACGGCCTTTTTGGGCAGGCCGGCACGCATACGAAAACGATCGAATGTGCCCAGCGCGGTTAAGGTGGCCGAGGTCACCAGCGCACCATACGCCACGTTCCACAGGTTACGACGCAGCATTTCAGCGGCCAGAATCGGGCTGGCGTTGACCTCAATGTCAAACAACGAGCCGCTTTCAGCCAAGGTCAGCCAGCGCGCCATCGGCGGGTTGTCTTCAGGGTCCTCGGTGGTGAAGGCCGTCCACAGCTCCCAATTGCCCTGGGCGCGGGACAGCAAGCTGCCAAACAACGGGTACCACTCTTCCGCCTGATTGCTGGTGATGCCGATACTGACCTCACCGTCCATGCCGTCTTTGAGGATTTCGGTCAAACGGGTGAACAGGTCGGTGAGGCGCGAGAAACCTTTTTTCAGTTCGATGCCCATTTCGCGCATGTGCTCGGGTATCAATCCCCCGACAAAACGATGGCGCGGGCGCTCACGACCTTCTGGCTCTTCACCGACCTTGAAGTCAGCGATTTGCTCGCAGGTGGTGAACATGAACTGCTGTTGCGCCTTGATCTCTTTGGCCAGCTCAGGCACTTGCTCCAGCAAGCGCCCCAAGTCGCCCGGCAACGGGTGTTGCGCCAGCAGCTTGGTAAGGTTCTTGGCGGTCTGATCCAGCCAGTCGGCGGTCGAGCGCAAACGCGTGTAATGCGCAAAGTGACCAATGGCTTTGTCCGGCAGGTGGTGACCTTCGTCGAACACGTACAGCGTGTCACGCGGGTCGGGCAACACCGCGCCGCCGCCCAGGGCCAGGTCTGCCAGCACCATGTCGTGATTGGTCACGATCACGTCCACTTTACTCATGCCTTCGCGGGCCTTGTAAAAGGCGCATTGGCCAAAATTGGGGCAATGCCGGTTGGTGCATTGGCTATGGTCGGTGGTCAGACGCGCCCAATCCTGGTCTTCGAGGGCCTGAGGCCAACTGTCGCGGTCACCGTCCCACTTATTGCCCGCCAGTTTTTCGATCATGCTGGTGAACAGTTTTTGGCTGGCTTCGTCGACTTCAATCTTGAAGCCTTCCTCTTCAAACAGCTGCGCCGTCGCCGTTTGGGCGTGGCCTTCTTGCAGCAGCATGTCGAGCTTGGACAAGCACATGTAGCGCCCACGGCCTTTGGCCAGCGCGAAACTGAAATTCAACCCGCTGTTGCGCATCAAGTCGGGCAGGTCTTTGTAGACGATTTGCTCTTGCAGGGCCACGGTCGCCGTGGCGATGACCAGACGTTTGCCTGCGGCCTTGGCCGTAGGAATCGCCGCCAGGCTGTAAGCCACGGTTTTGCCGGTGCCGGTGCCCGCTTCTACAGCGACCACAGCCGGTTCGCCACTGCGATGGCCTTCTTCATCGGTGTCAATGTCGCCGAGCACCTTGGCCACTTCAGCGATCATCAACCGCTGGCCGTAGCGTGGTTTGAGGCTCTTGGCTTCGAGAAAACGCGAGTATGCGCCCTGGATCTGGGATTTGAGTTCGGTACTAATCATGGTTCTTCGGGCGCGAGAAACGCTGGATAAATTTTCAGTGGTTCGAATGGCCGCTATCATACCCCGCTAATTCATCCCGCGCCGCACGGAGTACCTCATGACCGCCTTTGCCCTTGCCTACAGCCTGCATGTTTTGGCCGCCCTGATCTGGGTGGGCGGGATGTTTTTTGCCTGGATGATCCTGCGCCCCGCCAGCGTGGCGGCCCTTGACGGCCCGGCGAGGCTGAAATTGTGGGTCGAGGTCTTTCAGCGTTTTTTTGTGTGGGTCTGGGTGGCCGTCGTGATTTTGCCGATAAGCGGTGTGGGCCTGTTGCAAATCCGCTTTAACGGTTTCGAAACCGCACCGCGTTATGTGCAGATCATGATGGGGCTGTACATCGTGATGGTGGCGTTATTTATCCGGATTCAGTCGCTGCAATTGCCTGAACTGCGCAAGGCTGTGGAAACTGAACAGTGGGCAGCAGGCGCGGCGGTGATGGGGAAAATTCGCCGATTGGTGGGGTGTAATTTGATTGTCGGGCTGGTGCTGGTGGCCATTGCGGCAGCGCGCCCTATGTTTTAACGCCTGCGGCCGTTGCATGAGGACCGTCTAACGATCATGCAACAGCTCGCAGCCTTCGCTCCTTGCCAGCGACTACGGCGCCCGCTTTTACAGGCGCTGGATCGTTACTGCGCCAGCCGAACCGGTTTCACCTGGCTCACCGGCCAATCCGGGACGGCCCGACTTACCGCCATCCGTGCGATACACCAAGCAACCTTTGGATTTGCCGCCCGATCCTGCCCGCCCGGCGACGCCCGGTTTGCCGCCGGCCCCGCCGTCGACGCGGATTTTGATCAGCTCATCAGGAAAATCACGCGGCAGCTCGACCCGCACCTGCGCACCGGAGGCGCCCTGCTGGCCGTTGCCGCCGTTTTGCCCATTGAAGCCCGAACCTGCCGAACCCCACGTGCAACCCGGCGCCTCGCCGTTACCACCGTCCAAGCCGGTAAAGCCTGGAGCGCCGGTACCGCCACGGGCATCAATGGACAGTTGAGCGGCTTGTAACGCATCAAAGCGCAGGCTCAGATCGCGCGCGGGGCGAGCCGGTTTCTCATAGGTACCCGCCGCGCCGCGGGCGTTGATTTGGCTGCCTTCGCCAAACTCTGCATACGCTGCCCGCAACTCAATGGCCCGTTCGGCGGGCACGATGGTAATACGTGCCTCATGACCCAAACGCAATTGATCAATGTCGACCTGCGTCACACCCGCCGGGATCAACAAGGTGCCGTAATCCGCAACCTCTAACGTTTCCAGCTGCAAAACGCTGGCATTATCAGGCAGGCGCATCAAGGTGTTGGGGGCAACTTTGACCGATTCGGCATGCACAAAGGGGCAGCACAGGGCGACCAGTAAACATAACTTACGCATGATGAGCGCCTTGTTCTGGAGTGGAGCGAAGGGTTTGCAAGTGGAAGATGCCCACCAACAGAATGTTCAGACGATCACGCCAAGGGCGCGGCCGCTGTTTCAAACTGCCGTTAAACAGCAACAGTTCAAGTACATGCGTTAACAGCAGCAAGCTGCCTGCCAGATTAATCAATAAATCGAACGGGTTGATCAGTGGGCTGAACACGTTGATGACAACAACAACCCAGAACAATAGGGTCAAGACTTTCCCCAGCCCCCAAAGCACCTTCATAGCTCCCCCTTTATTTATGTCTTTTTATGTTTTTCTTTGCACGCACCTTAACGGCTCGCACGATAGCTGCGCCAGAGGCCTCGGGAAAATATTCCTGATCGCCTGAGGCCACGCAGGGAATTGACCCGGCCCACACTGCTCCGCCAATAAGCCGCACACATCGACTAGGCCGCGCGCGCTTGGCACGCTAGTCTTGAGCGCTCTGATTGAGGACTGACGATGACCTTTGCTATCTCCACCCGCACGCCCCAGCAGGCCTTGGCGGCACTGCTCGATCGTTATGCGCCACAGCGTTTGCTGGTCGTCGGCGCCAGCCGTTTCCCGGCCCTGGAGGCTTATAAGGAGGCTCACCCTGAGGCTTCAATCGCTCAGGCCGCACCCGCAGTCTTGCCGGACGAGTTGGCGGCCCAACGCTTTGACCTTGCCCTTGTGGTGGATTGCCTTGAACACCTGCCAAAACGCGTAGGCTTTGAATTGCTTGCCGGGATTCGTAATCTGAATGCCAGCCGGATTGCCGTGTTGGCAGATCTGACTGCTTGCGAGTGGGCCGAAACGGATTTTTTCGCCTTGGGCCTACAGAACAATGAGAACTTTCAGCGTGACGAGCAGATGCTGACGCTGTTCACTTATGACTTACGCGAGTACAAACAAGTGCCCGACTGGTTGAATGCCAGGTTCTGGGCCAATCCGCAAAATTTCGGCAAGTATTGGTGGTAACCCGATGAGTACATCTATTTGCCCCTGCGGCACCGGCAATTTACTCGACGCATGCTGCGGGCACTATCACGACGGCATGGGGGCTCCCAGCGCCGAAACACTCATGCGCTCGCGCTACAGCGCTTATGTGCTGGGGCTGATCGATTATCTGATTGGCACGACTTTACCCGTGCAGCAACCCGGCCTGGATCGCCAGTCGATTGCAGCCTGGAGTGCCCAAAGCACTTGGTTGGGCCTGGAAGTTGAACAGAGCGAGGTCTTTGGCGGTCAACCTGAACACGCCTTTGTGACTTTCACTGCACGTTGGCACGACGCCGACGGTGAACACCACCACCGAGAGCGCTCCTCGTTTGTGCAAAGCGCTGGTCGCTGGTATTTCATCGATCCCACAGTACCGCTCAAAGTAGGCCGCAATGATGCGTGCCCCTGCGCCAGCGGGCTTAAATTCAAAAAATGCTGCGCCAGCTATTTCGCCCAATAAGCTGAACTGACGCGCGTAATAAGGAGCAAGGAATGGAATCTCGGGCACTTATTAGAAGCTCATTCGCCGTCATGTTAATTGTGGCGCTTTCAGGTTGTGCGTCATGGTTTGAATCAGCCGACAAGGACCCGCAAGTTCGCCTTGCCAAAGTGGAGCTGGTTCAAGCAAAGCTGCTGGAGCAACGCTTCAAACTGCATTTCAGGGTGGATAACCCTAATGACTCGACGCTGACCGTTCGCGGTCTGAGCTACAAAGTGTATCTGGGGCCCGTCTTGCTGACCGAAGGCGATCACAGCCAGTGGTTCAGCGTTGAGCCAAAAAGCCACGTCGACTATGTCGTACCGGTACGCACCAATATGTGGCAACACGTCAAACCGCTGGTCAAACTGCTCGAATCCCCCGATCAACCGATCCCTTACCGGCTGGAAGGCATACTGGAAACCGGATTGTTCTACGGTAACGACGTGCACCTGATGCGCAAAGGCGAGATAATCCCCGGCGATTTTATTCCAGAGTGATTGAGCAATGACCCAGCAACCCCACGTTCACGGCCCGGACTGCAACCACGATCATGACCAGCATGATCACGCCCATGACCACGATAACGGTCATGTGCATGGCCCGAACTGCGGTCACGCCCACCAGGAGCCTGTGCGCAATGCGTTGAAAGACGTTGGCCGCAACGACCCTTGCCCGTGCGGCAGCAGCAAGAAATTCAAGAAGTGCCACGGCGCCTGATACTTTTAAAGCGCCTCGCCCACGCCGCACTTGCCTTCAAGCATGTGCGGCGTGTGTGTTTTCACCACATGAAAAATGCATCCAGAACAGGGTCAGGTACTTTCTTCCTGCACAAGATTGGGAGTAAAACTGACAGGCCGCGGTGAACTGTTACCTTTGGCTGGCATCAGTTGCTGCGTGAACTTCCCTTCTGGAGCCCTTCATGATCGATCTTTATTACTGGACCACCCCCAACGGCCACAAGATTTCGCTATTCCTTGAAGAAGCGGGGCTGCCCTATAACGTTCACCCGGTGAACATCGGCAAAAACGAACAGTTCGAACCGTCCTTTCTGAAGATCGCACCTAACAACCGCATCCCGGCCATCGTCGACCAAACCCCGGCAGACGGCGGCGCCCCGCTGTCACTGTTTGAATCCGGCGCTATCTTGTTGTACCTCGCCGAAAAAACGGGCCAATTCCTGCCCAAGGACCTGCGCGGCCGGCAAATGGCGCTGCAATGGCTGTTTTGGCAAATGGGCGGCCTGGGGCCGATGGCCGGGCAAAACCATCACTTCAATCGTTTTGCGCCAGAAAAGATTCCTTATGCCATCAAGCGCTATACCGACGAAACCGCACGCCTCTACGGTGTATTGAACAAGCAGCTGGAAGGTCGGGAGTTTGTCGCAGGCGACACGTACAGCATCGCCGACATGGCGATTTACCCCTGGATTGTGCCTCACACCTGGCAAGGTCAAAACCTGGATGACTTCCCGGCGCTCAAAGCCTGGTTCGCCCGCGTCAAGGCACGTCCCGCAACCGAGCGGGCTTATGCGCTGGTGGAAAAAATCAATCCATCGAAGTAAACAGATCCCATCGCTACGCGTGGCTATCTGCGCTGTTTTTGACAGCGTGGCGGGGCATTAATCGCCACCTGTCATACCGACCTCAGCTTTTATCTGGCTAGCCCTTGCGCGCCATCATCGGCCTCACTAACGTAGCGCCTTTCGATGACATCCCCCCGCAGGAGCTTTGCCATGGCCTCGCCAGCCCTCACTCATTTTTTACCCCGGTTCGGCGTTGCCGCGGCAGTGGTCGGCTTTTTAAGCCTGACCGGTTGCCAGATAAACAATCACGCCTCTCAAAGCCTGGTACCTGCCTTCGGCGTGCAACCGCTCAAAGGGTTGGCCCAGAACGTCTCGGTGCGTCGTAATAGTCAGGGCATGCCGCTGATTGAAAGCAGCAGCTTTCATGACGCGTTGTTCACCCTGGGTTACGTGCATGCGAGTGATCGCTTCAGCCAAATGGTGCGCTTGCGCTTGCTTGCTCAGGGCCGCCTGGCGGAACTCAACGGCGCCGACGCCCTGCAAACCGATCGCCTGATGCGCAGCATCAACCTGAAAAAAAACGCCAGCGAACTCTATAAAAGTGCATCGCCGCGCCTCAAAAGGTTCTTCGAAGTCTATGCTCGCGGCGTGAACGCTTACGTGTTCCGCTACCGCGACAAACTGCCCGCTGATCTGGCACAGGCCGGTTATAAAGCCGAGTACTGGAAGCCTGAAGATTCAGCCTTGATTTTCAGCCTGCTGAGCTTCGGCATGTCGACCAACTTGCAAGAAGAGCTGAACACCTTGGTGCTGGCGCAGAAAGTCGGCACCGACAAGCTCCCATGGCTGGTGCCGACGTACCCCGGCGAAGCCTTGCCCAGCGCCGAGGCCGACAAACTCAAAGGCCTGAACCTGAGCAGCCAGTTACAAGGGTTGGACAGCGTCACTCAAGCCCTTGAGCAAGTCACGCGCTTGAGTATGCCGGGCGTCACCGCGTCCAGTGACTGGGCGTTTGGCCCACAGCGCAGCCGCACAGGCAAAAGCCTGCTGGCCACTGATATCCACCAACCGATTGGCATACCGTCCGCCTGGAGCTACGTGCAAATTCGCGCACCAAAATATCAGGCTGCTGGCGCCTCGATTGCGGGCCTACCGACGCTGTTTGCCGGTTTCAATGGCAAAGTCGCTTGGGGCATGAGCATGGCGATGGGCGACAACCAGGACGTATTCCTGGAGAAGCTCAAGCGCCAGGGCAACAGTGTGTATTACCTCGCCAATGGCAAATGGGTGCCCGCGAGTGTGCGCAACGAAACCTTTTTCATCAAAGGCCAGCGCCCCATTCGCGAAGCACTGTATGAAACCCGCCACGGCCCTTTGCTCAATAACCCGCTGAACAGCACTCTGGGGCTTGCCCTGCAAGTACCGGACTTCAAGGGTGACAAGACCCTTGATGCGTTTTTCGATCTGTCGCGTGCGCAAAACAGTGAAGCCGCCTCCGATGCCAGTCGCGAAATCCGCGCCGTAGCGCTGAATCTTCTCTATGCAGACGCCCAACACATCGGCTGGCAATTGACGGGGCTTTATCCTAATCGCCGCGAAGGTCTGGGGTTGTTCCCGTCGCCGGGCTGGGACAGTCGCTATGACTGGGATGGTTATGCCGACGCCATGCTGCACCCCTACGACCAGGACCCGGCGCAAGGCTGGCTCGGCATGGCGAACCAGCGCACGGCTGCGTACGGCTATGGCATGCAGCTGTCCAACTCGTGGTTATCGCCCGAGCGCAGTGAGCGCATTGCGCAACTGGCGGCCAGCGGCAGGCAGGACGCGCGCAGCCTGATTGCCATGCAGTACGACCAGACCACCCTGTTCGCCCCCAAGCTTAAGGCCATGCTTACAGCCCCCGGCATGGCGCAGCCGTTGAAGCAAGCGATTGCCGGGCTACCCGCAGGCGAGCAGGTCAAAGCCCGCGAAGCCTTGGCGCGCTTATTGGCGTTTGACGGCAAACTCAGCGCCACCTCCGCCGATGCGGCGTTGTATGAACTGTTTTTGCAGCAAAGTGCCGAGCAAACGTTCCTCAGCGCACTTGGCCCGCAAAACAGCGCGAGCTGGAAGGCCTTCATCAGCAATGGCAACCTGTCGTACTCCGCTCAGGCTGACCACCTGTTGAGCCGCGAAGACAGCCCGTTCTGGGATGATGCAAAAACGGCGCAAAAAGAAGACAAACCCACGGTGTTGGCGCGCAGCCTGGTGGCCGCAGTGAACGCCGCAGAACAGTCGATGGGCCCCGATCACAAAGCCTGGCAATGGGGCAAGCTGCACCATTACGTATGGCGTAACGCCGAAGGGCAAACCGTGCGCGGCCCGATTGCAGCGGGCGGCGATCACACCACGCTGAACATGGCGGCCTACAACATGGGCGCTGGCGATTTCGAGGCCACTGTGATTCCAGCAATGCGCATGATCATCGACTTTGGCCAAATCGAACCCATGATGGCGCAAAACAGCACGGGACAATCGAGTAACCCGGCCAGCCCGCATTATGCTGACGGCATCGATCCGTGGCTCAAGGGCCAGTACCTCAGCTTCCCGATGCAGCCGCAAAACTTTGACAAGGTGTATGGCAAAACACGATTGACTCTGACACCCGGAAAGTAAAACCGGCGGCCAGACCTATGAGGCGCAGGCCCCGGCTAAGGCCAAGATGCCCTTGCGCTGCGAATTGACGTTTACTACCCGTTCTCCAGGATTTTCTTATGCGCGCACAACGACATCAGATCCACCCTTTGCTGGCCCCGGTGCCGGGTACTGAACGATTCATCCATAGCTTTCATTACGGGCCAGCGCAGCCACAGGGCAAGGTCTACATCCAGGCGTCCCTGCACGCCGATGAACTGCCCGGCATGTTGGTGGCCTGGCACCTCAAGCAGCGCCTGGCCGAGCTGCAAACGGCTGGCCGACTGCGCAGCGAGATCGTGATCGTCCCGGTGGCCAACCCGACGGGCCTTGAGCAAGTGTTGATGGACGTACCTGTAGGCCGTTTTGAGCTGTCCAGCGGGCAAAACTTCAACCGCCAATTCCTCGATTTGAGCGGACCGATTGGCGATGCCATCGAAGGTCTTTTGACCGACGATGCCACGCACAACCTGCACCTCATCCGCCGTCATTTGCGTGATGCGCTTGCGGCACAAGTGCCCGCCACGCAACTGCAATCACAGCGTTTGACCCTGCAAAAACTGGCCTGCGATGCAGACATGGTGCTGGACTTACATTGCGATTTCGAAGCCGTTGCGCACCTGTACACCACTCCCGAAGCCTGGCCACAGGTCGAGCCACTGGCCCGGCGCATCGGCGCGCAAGCCAGCCTGCTGGCAACCGACTCCGGGGGCTTGTCCTTCGACGAGTGCTTTACCCTGCTGTGGTGGGCGTTGAGCCAGCGCTTTGGGCACGCTGCGGCAATCCCGCAGGGCAGTTTTTCGGTCACCGTCGAGCTGCGCGGCCAAGAGGATGTGAGCCACTCACTGGCCGAACAAGACTGTCAGGCATTGATTGACTACCTGATCGATTTTGGCGCCATTGAAGGCCAACCCGCGCCACTTCCGGCCCTCATGTACCCTGCGACCCCTCTGGCCGGGGTTGAACCCGTCACAACGGCCGTCGGGGGCTTGCTGGTGTTCAGCGCAAAACCGGGCGATTACCTGAAAGCCGGTGCGTTGGTTGCCCAGGTCATTGATCCGATCAGTGATCGCGTCACGCCCATTCATTGCACCTGTTCAGGCGTGTTGTATGCCCGTGTCACACGCCGCATGGCCACCGCCGGGATGGTCATTGCGCATGTGGCAGGTGAGCAGGCATATCGCAGCGGGTATCTGTTATCGGCTTGAGGTTCGGCCAGGCTGCTGGGCCGGTGCTGAGCCCACACGGCACACAACACCCGCAATTGAGCATCGGGTGTTGGCCGGCACGGGTCACAGACGGCTGAGGGTGGCGTATTGAACATTCACGCCACAGGCGCAGGCGGCGGCTCATCCGGCAGCGTCGGCACGCCGGGTTCTGTAGGTTGCGGGGTATCGGGGTCTGGCTGGCCGGGAATACCGCCTGCCTGGATCTGAGGGTGTGCAAGTAACGACCAGGCCAGCATCCCGACCTGATTAGGTTCAAGGTTTGCCAACTGGGCGCGGATACTCGGATCAATCTTCATAAGGGCACTCCTGAGCGTGGATCCGGCTCGCTGGGTGCATCACCGGAAATACACTCAGTAGAGTGCATTTGCGCTCAGGAATTCCCTCTGTTCGTCAGGTACGAGGCAAGGTGACGCCACGTTGGCCCTGATATTTACCGCCACGGTCTTTATAAGACACTTCGCACTCTTCATCGGATTCGAAGAACAGCATCTGCGCGACACCTTCATTGGCGTAGATTTTCGCCGGTAATGTCGTGGTATTGGAGAACTCCAGCGTGACGTGGCCTTCCCACTCAGGCTCAAGCGGTGTCACGTTCACGATGATGCCGCAACGAGCGTAGGTGCTTTTACCCAGACAGATGGTCAATACGTTGCGCGGGATACGGAAGTATTCGACGGTGCGCGCCAGAGCAAAAGAGTTCGGCGGGATGATGCAGACATCGCTGGTGACATCGACAAAGCTGCCTTCATCGAAGTTTTTAGGGTCGACGGTGGCGGAGTTGATGTTGGTGAACACCTTGAATTCGTTCGCGCAACGTACGTCATAACCGTAGCTCGACACACCGTAGGAGATCAGACGGTTTGCGCCTTCGCCACGAACCTGGCGCTCAACGAAAGGTTCGATCATGCCGTGCTCTTGCGCCATGCGGCGAATCCACTTGTCTGATTTGATGCTCATGGCGGGGTGTCCTGAATAGCGAGGTGGAAAAATTCTGTCCGGCATCTTACCGGGGCGCGGGGCCAGGTTCAAAAAACTGGAACAGATTTATTAAAAATAGCGCTAAGCGCCGTGAATACAGGCCGTCAGGCCAACCGTCAGTCACGTTTTTAGAGAAACCTTCGCAAAGACCCTTTGCACGTTCCTGAAAAAGGGTTAAGGTGGCGCCACTGTGCTGCTTGTGTCACTGAGAATCTCTACACGATGTTGAATTTCGATCCAACCATCTCCAAGAATTTTTCCTGCTCTTTGCACTCAGTCTCGGCCAGGGCTTTTCCTGCGTCGCAGTTATCTTTGTTCAAGGAGTTACACCATGTCTAATCGCCAAACTGGTACCGTTAAGTGGTTCAACGATGAAAAAGGCTTCGGCTTCATCACTCCACAATCCGGTGACGACCTGTTTGTTCACTTCAAAGCAATCCAATCCGACGGCTTCAAGAGCCTGAAAGAAGGCCAACAGGTTTCTTTCATCGCTACTCGCGGTCAGAAAGGCATGCAAGCTGAGGAAGTTCAAGTTATCTAACTTGTACTGATCCAGTAAAAAACCCCGCCCTCAAAAGCGGGGTTTTTTTATGCCCGCAAAATCAACCACAAAGCTTGAGCCTGTCTCGCAATGCTTTCAAGTCCGCCTTTTGAATCCAGACGAACAACATCGCGAGAAAGAGCAACCCCTTACCTCAGCATCAATCGTCGCTGGAGGTAATCGTCGGCATGGCCTGTGACGTCGCTTCATGCAGGACAATGCGCGCGCCCACGTGGCGGGCCAGCTCCTGATAGATCATCGCGATCTGGCTATCCGGCTCTGCAATCGCCGTCGGCTTGCCACTGTCCGCTTGCTCGCGGATGCTCATCGATAACGGCAATGACGCCAGCACCTCAACACCATATTGAGTTGCCAGTTTTTCACCTCCCCCCTCGCCAAACAGATGCTCTGCGTGACCGCAATTGGAGCAGATATGAATCGCCATATTCTCGACAACACCCAACACAGGGATGTTGACCTTGCGGAACATTTCGACGCCCTTGCGAGCATCCAGCAACGCCAGATCCTGCGGCGTAGTGACGACAACAGACCCGGTAACCGGGACTTTTTGCGCTAACGTCAACTGGATATCCCCGGTGCCGGGCGGCATGTCGATGACCAGATAGTCCAAATCATTCCAGGCGGTTTGTGTTACCAACTGCAACAGTGCCCCGGACACCATCGGGCCGCGCCACACCATCGGCGTGTTGTCATCGGTCAAGAACGCCATCGACATCACTTCAACGCCATGGGCTTCTATGGGCACAAACCACTTCTGGTCACGGATTTTCGGGCGCGTGCCCTCGGCAATACCGAACATAACGCCCTGACTCGGACCATAGATGTCAGCATCCAGGATTCCGACCCGCGCACCTTCACGCGAAAGCGCAAGCGCAAGGTTGGCCGCAGTGGTCGATTTGCCGACTCCGCCCTTGCCCGAGGCCACTGCCACTATGTTCTTCACATTGGCCAAACCCGGGATTTGCGCTTGTGCCTTATGCGCAGCAATCACACAGTTGATCTCAACGTTGGCCTTTGCGACACCGTCCATATTCTCGATGGCCAATTGCAGCATCTGCGCCCAGCCTTTCTTGAACAAGCCAGCGGCATAGCCCAGCTCAAGCTGGACATTGACGCGATCACCCTGAACATCAATGTGCCGTACACATCCGGCACTGACCGGGTCCTGATTCAAATAAGGGTCAGTGTATTGGCGAAGTACAGCCTCCACCGCTGCGCGATTGACGGCGCTCATGGGCAACTCCCTAAATAGGTCTGAACAAAACAGGCCGCTATCCTAACCCTTCTAAAGCGGTGGACGCAGGCTTTTAAAAACAGCCGATGCCAACTGATACGCGCCCACGGGGTGAAATAAATTGCCCGGCGCTTTATAGTGGCCGACCACCGTCTCATCAAGTAGCCGAGCCCCATGTCCGAGCCACGCAAGATCCTCGTCACCAGCGCCCTGCCCTATGCCAATGGTTCAATCCACCTTGGCCATATGCTTGAGTACATCCAGACTGATATGTGGGTGCGCTTCCAGAAGCAACGCGGCAATCAATGCACTTACGTCTGCGCAGACGACGCTCACGGCTCGGCAATCATGTTGCGCGCCGAAAAAGAAGGCATCACGCCAGAGCAACTGATCGCCAATGTCCAGGCTGAACACTGCGCCGACTTTGCTGACTTCCATGTCGACTTTGACAATTTCCATTCGACCCACGCCGAAGAAAACCGTGAGCTGTCGAGTGCGATCTATATCAAGTTGCGCGAAGCAGGCCACATTGCCACTCGCTCGATCACCCAGTATTTCGACCCGGAAAAGAAGATGTTCCTGGCCGACCGCTTCATCAAGGGCACCTGCCCTAAATGCGGCACTGAAGATCAATACGGCGATAACTGCGAAAAATGTGGCGCCACTTACGCCCCCACCGATCTGAAGAACCCCAAGTCGGCCATTTCTGGTGCCACCCCGGTATTGAAGGATTCGCAGCATTTCTTCTTCAAGCTGCCCGACTTCGACGCCATGCTCAAGAGCTGGACGCGCAGCGGCGCACTGCAAGATGCGGTAGCGAACAAAATCGCCGAATGGCTGGATGCCGGGCTGCAACAGTGGGACATTTCCCGCGATGCACCGTACTTCGGCTTTGAAATCCCGGATGAACCGGGCAAGTACTTCTATGTGTGGCTGGATGCACCGATCGGCTACATGGCCAGCTTCAAAAACCTCTGCTCGCGTCGTCCAGAGCTGGATTTTGACGCGTACTGGGCCAAAGACTCCACCACCGAGCTGTACCACTTCATCGGCAAGGACATCGTGAACTTCCACGCGCTGTTCTGGCCCGCCATGCTCGAAGGCGCAGGCTATCGCAAGCCCACTGCCATCAACGTGCACGGCTACCTGACCGTTAACGGTCAAAAGATGTCCAAATCCCGCGGTACTTTTATCAAGGCCCGCACGTACCTGGATCATCTGGCGCCTGAGTACCTGCGCTACTACTACGCGTCCAAACTGGGGCGCGGCGTCGACGACCTGGACCTTAACCTTGAAGATTTCGTGCAGAAGGTTAACTCGGACCTGATCGGCAAAGTGGTCAACATTGCCAGCCGTTGTGCAGGATTCATCCATAAAGGCAATGCGGGCGTCATGGTTGAAGGCAACGCAGCGCCTGAACTGACTGAAGCGTTTCTCGCCGCCGAACCTAGCATTGCGCAAGCGTATGAAGCCCGCGACTTCGCGCGCGCCATGCGTGAGATCATGGCGCTGGCCGACCGTGCCAACGCCTGGATTGCCGAGAAAGCGCCTTGGGCAATGGCCAAACAAGAAGGCAAACAGGACGAAGTGCAGGCGGTCTGTGCCTTGGGCATCAACCTGTTCCGCCAACTGATCATTTTCCTCAAGCCCGTGTTGCCAGTGCTCGCAGCAGATGCCGAGGCATTTCTTAATGTCGAGCCTCTGACATGGGCTGACCACCGCACGCTACTCAACAATCATCAGTTGAATGCATTCAAGCCGCTGATGACCCGCATTGATCCAGTAAAAGTTCAAGCCATGACTGACGCCTCTAAAGAAGACCTGATTGCTAGCCAGACCGATACGGGGGCTGCCACGCCAAAAGGCAACGGCGAGCTGGTAAAAGAGCCGCTGGCGGACGAGATCGAGTTTGATGCATTCGCCGCCGTAGACCTGCGCGTCGCGCTGATTCTCAAAGCTGAAGCCGTGGAGGGCGCTGACAAACTCTTGCGCCTGACACTGGACATCGGCGATGAACAACGCAATGTGTTCTCCGGCATCAAAAGTGCCTACCCCAACCCGGCAGAGCTTGAAGGCCGCTTGACCATGATGATTGCCAACCTGAAGCCGCGCAAAATGCGCTTTGGCATCTCTGAAGGCATGGTGATGGCAGCCGGCCCTGGCGGCGAAGAAATCTACCTGCTGAGCCCGGACAGCGGCGCAAAGCCAGGCCAGCGCATCAAATAATACTTGCCTCACACACCCGCTAACGGCTTACAGGCCGTTAGCGGACGTTCATCAGTAGCCGCCCTTCCTGCCTTGTCGGATAATCAGCCACGCTCACTTAACCGTATCGAGCATGACTGATCTGACATTCACGCGTTATCGCCAGCCCACTTCAACCACCGCGCCGGATGAATAGCGCTTGGGGGCGGCCTGCTGTCGCTGGACATAAAACACCATGAGCCTGATTCAACAGATTGATGCTTTATTGCCGCAAACCCAGTGCGGAAAATGCGGCCATCCCGGTTGCAAACCCTACGCGCAGGGTATTGCTCAAGGCGAAGCGATTAATAAATGCCCGCCCGGTGCTGATGAAACCATTGGCGCGCTTGCCACATTGCTGAAAATACCCGTCATTGCACTGGACACGGAGCGCGGCACGGCACCGGCACAAATCGCCTTTATTCGCGAGGCCGAATGCATCGGCTGTACCAAGTGTATTCAAGCCTGCCCGGTAGACGCCATTCTGGGTGCAGCCAAGCTCATGCACACCGTAATAGTGGATGAATGCACGGGATGCGACTTGTGCGTAGCCCCCTGCCCTGTCGACTGCATTGAAATGCGTCCGCTACCTGGCGATGTGATCCCGGTGGTAAGCGGATTGGCTCACGGAGCAGCCCAGCGCCACGCACGCACGCGCAAGCGCGATCACGCTCGACAGCGTTATGAGCAGCGCGAGGCACGCCTGAGCCTTGAGGAGCAACTCAAGCAAGCACAACGGCTCGCTCGCACTCAGCAAACTCGTATACCCACCGTAGCCGCGCACAACCCGACAACCCCATCAGCGCCCCTTGCCGATGCAGCCCTTAAAAAGGCCAAAGTCACCCTTGCGATGGCGCGCGCCCAACTTCACAAATCGCTTAAAGCATTTGGCCATCCGCCGACTGCCCCACAGCAATCCCAGTTGATCCAGCTTCAAGCGCAATTTGAACGTGCAGAACAAGCATTGGCTCAACTCGAACAGCGTCCAGAGCTATCGAGTAACGCGCCCTTAACGCCGGGCGCCGATGTTAAGCGTGCAAAAATCCAGCTTGCTTTGCGTCGCGCAGAACTGAAAAAAGCCATTAACCAGGCATTGCCGAGTGAGCAGCTCACTTCACTGAACGAAGCAGTCACTCATGCCGAATTGACTCTGGCCGCACTAGACACCGTCAAAGCTTGAAATATCAGGCTTTGCACCTACTTACTCTCAAGGCCCTTAACACTGCACATCGGGAACCTTTTTACTCATGAATGCCGCTAAGCGCCTTGAAATATTTCGTCGATTTCACGAAGACAATCCTGAGCCCAAGACTGAACTGGCCTACACATCGCCCTTCGAACTATTGATCGCCGTGATTTTGTCAGCTCAGGCAACAGACGTTAGCGTAAACAAGGCGATGGCCAAGCTGTTCCCGGTCGCGAATACCCCAGAAGCCATCTACGCTCTGGGAATAGAAGGTTTATCGCACTACATCAAGACCATCGGCCTCTACAACAGCAAGGCCAAGAACGTGATTGAAGCCTGTCGCTTACTGATCGAGCGTCACGCCAGCCAAGTGCCTCAAACCCGCGAGGAGCTCGAAGCACTCCCTGGCGTAGGTCGCAAGACGGCTAATGTTGTACTGAACACTGCCTTCAGGCAGCTCACTATGGCGGTGGACACGCATATTTTCAGGGTTAGCAACCGGACAGGCATCGCCCCGGGCAAAAATGTGGTGGAGGTTGAAAAGCAATTGATGAAATTCGTACCCAAGCCTTACTTACTGGATGCCCACCACTGGCTGATCTTGCACGGCAGGTATGTGTGCCAGGCACGCAAGCCACGTTGCGGCAGTTGCCGCATTGAAGACCTATGCGAATTCAAGCAAAAAACATCCGATGATTGAACCATCGAAGCTTTTAGGGTTGATCGATTGAGAAAATCTTTTTTACCCCCGAAGCGTTTGTCGCTATAAGGGGCGCCAATAGCTGTCTTGGCCTGGAGTGAAAAGAATGAGCACTGGCAAAGAAAGACTGGATGACGAAGATTTGGATGAGCTGGACGATAGCGTTCCCACACCGTCCCCTGAACCTGTGGCGAAGATCAATCTCGCCAAACGCAGGACCATAGACAACCTTCTTGAGGAAAAGCGCCTCAAGAGACAACTGTCTGACTATGACTACGACCTATAGCCTCCTCAAAAGCCTCCTGTCCCGGAGGCTTTTTATTCTTAAGGACACAAGCCACAACACGCGGATGCATCAATAGCAGCTACGCTCATATCCCCTTCACACCAAGCCATTGCGTTGTGCAAGTTCGATCAGGTCAACCAGGGAGCGTGCATTGAGCTTTAGTAAAAGCCGGGTTTTATAGGTACTGACCGTTTTATTGCTCAAGAACATGCCATCGGCAATATCCTTGTTACTTTTCCCCCGCGCCAACTGTTGCAAGACCATCATTTCTCTCCCCGACAAGCGGTTCACCATATCCGCTTCACTCGCATTGCCAAGGCTCGTGCGTACCGAGTGCAGTGCCTGGTTGGGAAAGTAACTGTAACCGGACAGCACCGCTTTGATTGCACTGAGCAACTCGGTCAAGTCTTGCTGTTTGCATACATACCCCGCAGCTCCGGCCTGCATGCATCGCATGGAAAAATGACCGGGTGCCTGTGACGTCAATACCAGCACCTTTACGGGTAATGCAGGTGTTGAAAGTCGGGCTATAACCTCAAGCCCGTCAAGTTTGGGTATTCCTATATCCAGAATGACAATATCTGGCGCATGTTCACGCGCAAGTTGTAACGCATCTACACCGTTATCCGTCTCAGCAACGACTTCATAGCCATGTCGTTCCATGAGCATACGTACAGCAAGACGGATCACGGGATGGTCATCCACGATCAGCACTTTATTCATGGGCAATTCCAATTTTCGCTGTTCGAATTTTTAGAGTCAGCACAATAGCCTAGTCGTAACACCCTGGGCATAGCGCTCCCCCCCGAGCACTAACAGCCAAAGACATCACCTACATAAAATAACGATTTATCCTACAAAAAACCGCTCTGAAGAAAAACTTCCCGCCTCTCAAACGCGCGAATCACTCCACGTAAGAAAAATCGAACTGCGAAGCCTCCACTTACTATGGAATTAATCAAACGAGTGTTTTTTTGTGCAACCCCATCGCACTTACGCAAGCGATGCTTCGACGCAACGCCATACATCCACACACTGCTTTTTTCAATCACCTTCCTTTGCGCCCGCTCTGAAGCATCACTCAACTGCACATTATGTATGTGGTAATCGGCTGATATAAACGCGTAAAAATTACCTTACAAAACATCTGCAACGACTACCCATGCAAACAGAGAAATATTGACACACCTATTTAGCAGCCCATCAATCATTCAGCAAGAGCTTGGATGCGTATGGAAATATGACTACTAACCACACTAGCATGCCTTTACAACACTGCTACTCGGTAATAATTGTCTCCTGACAAAATCTACTCTCCTTTCATAAGAAAATATTTCAAATTATCACTTAAGGAAAAGTACTACAGATCATTCGGAAAGAGATTAAGCGTTACTTAATCAATACTAACAAGCACATTAGCCAAACCTGCCCAGCATTTGATCACACTCAAAAACCTCCACCTTCATCACTTATTGACGCATCACAAAAAAAGAAAACTTCCGAGCGACTTTCACGACAAATACTACAAAAAACCGTCAAAAACCCATATCCAGATATCGCGCATATAAATACAGGCCACGTTTATCCTTGCGGTTTCAAAAAGCCAGGTCTAGCTTTATAAGAAGTCACACTTTTCACCCTTGCGAACGTCCTCACTGACGCTGATAACAGCCAGGCAAGGCCCCCTTGCGCACAAACTATTTACGTAAAAACCACCCTTATTTTTCGCACAGGCCACATTATGATCACTCAAAAATACAAAGCCAAAAACCCGCTCACCGTCATCGCTATTTTTTCAATGCTGACGCAGGCATCCGCCTCTATTTCCTTGCCTTACATCAACAATGAGAACCAGGAGATCTATGTCTGGTTCTTGATGATTTTCCCACTTATTCTAATTTTTCTTTTTTTCATCACCTTAAACTTTAACAACAAATCCCTTTACTCGCCGTCCGATTTCACTAATGAAACAAACTTCATAACCACTAACACTGAACGCGCGCGCCCGCAAAACGAAGGCAGCAATCATTTCGCACATCCTTATGTGCCAGCACACAAAAAAGCCCTCAACTGGGCAAATGTGAAACTAACTCTTTGCCGCCCCCAAAGCCTTATTTTCTTACCTCAAGGGCATCGAGATTATGATTCAACGCACAGCAAACGACGCAAAATAAAAACCGTACTTGACATTAGCTCCTCCACCAGAGAGGCAAGCGCACCACAATCTATTACTTTAAAGAAGGCCGGAACAGACGGCCTGCACATCGCAAACCTTACTCATCCGAACCTTCATATCCTGGATAAAACCAGGCTGGAAGAAGTCCTCCACCGCCTGAATAAAGCCTTGCACCCGACCAAAAACATACTCAAGAAAAACACCACGCTTATTCTATTAATCAATCACCAGATCAATGCATTGATGCAAGACACTTCATTAGCAGTGCATGCACATAAGAAAAATCAGCTCATGGAAAACACGACGGTTATCACTTATAACACCCAGGATGACTCCCTCCGCTTGCCCTTTTGACGCTCGCCACTGAATGCCCCCCATAAAAAAGCCCTGACCAAGGCCAGGGCTTTTTAACACCGTGTGTATTAGAACAATTTACGGCCTTTGTTCGCAGCGATCCGCATGCGCAGCGCATTCAACTTGATAAAGCCTGCCGCATCCGCCTGATTGTAAGCACCGCCATCTTCTTCAAACGTTGCAATATTGGCATCAAACAATGATTCGTCGGATTTGCGCCCGGTCACAATCACATTGCCTTTATACAGTTTGAGGCGCACAACACCATTAACGTGCGCTTGGGACGCATCAATCATTTGTTGCAACATTACCCGCTCAGGGCTCCACCAGTAACCGGTGTAGATCAAACTGGCGTATTTAGGCATCAGCTCATCTTTCAAATGCGCCACTTCACGATCAAGCGTAATCGACTCGATAGCACGGTGCGCACGCAGCATGATGGTGCCGCCTGGCGTTTCATAGCAACCACGGGACTTCATGCCCACATAGCGGTTTTCAACGATATCGAGACGTCCAATACCATTCTCACCACCGATACGGTTCAGTGTCGCCAGCACTGTCGCCGGCGTCATTTCAACGCCATCCAGTGCAACGATGTCGCCATTACGGTAGGTCAGCTCCAGATACGTTGGCGTGTTAGGCGCGTCTTCGGGCGACTTGGTCCAACGCCACATATCCTCTTCGTGCTCGGTCCACGTGTCTTCCAGCACACCGCCCTCGTAAGAGATGTGCAGCAGGTTGGCATCCATCGAGTACGGGGATTTTTTCTTACCGTGACGCTCGATAGGGATGGCGTGCTTTTCAGCGTAATCCATCAGCTTTTCACGCGAGAGCAAATCCCACTCACGCCAAGGAGCAATCACTTTGACCCCAGGCTTCAAGGCATAGGCGCCAAGTTCAAAACGAACCTGGTCGTTACCTTTACCTGTAGCGCCGTGAGAAATGGCATCAGCGCCCGTTTCATTGGCGATTTCAATCAAACGCTTGGCAATCAGCGGGCGAGCAATCGATGTGCCCAGCAGGTATTCACCTTCGTAAACAGTATTGGCGCGGAACATAGGGAACACGAAGTCTCGAACGAACTCTTCGCGCAGGTCATCAATGTAGATTTCCTTGACGCCCATGGCTTGCGCCTTGGCACGTGCAGGCTCGACCTCTTCACCCTGACCCAGGTCAGCAGTAAAGGTTACGACTTCACAGTTATAAGTATCCTGCAGCCACTTCAGGATCACCGAAGTGTCCAGGCCGCCCGAATAAGCCAGAACGACCTTGTTTACGTCCGCCATGCCATCACTCCACGGGTTGTTCGAAAAGCCGAACAGTCTACCGCTCAAGTGTATGAATTTACAGAGGCGCGACAGCTTAAGACGACAAAGCGACAGTTACTTTCATTTGCGCGACGAACAAGGCGCATTCAAGAGACGTTTGCAGGGTTGATAACGCTTGCCGCCGGAGCCGTTTTTTCAGACGCGGGGGTACGATCGAGTCGCACACTGACTCGACGATTTTTCGCACGATTTGCCGCACTGGAATTGCGCACCAAAGGATACTGCTCACCGTGGAAACGCAGGGTGATTTGCGACTCTTGCAGGCCGTTCTCCTTGAAATAGTCCATCACGGCCAGCGCTCTGCGTCGGGACAAGTCCCGGTTGGTCAAGCGATTGCCGGTATTGTCGGAGTGACCGTCCAGCGTGACGTGGTTTACCGTAGGATCTGCCTTCATATAATCAACCATGACTTGCAGATTAATCCGCGCCTGAGCGTCCAGCTCAATACCTCCCCCCGGGAAGCCAATCTGAGTTTGGCGTACCTGTTCAAAGTTTTTCGGCAGCAGCTTGGCAGTACATGCCTCGTAATCACCATAAGCCTGACGGAACTTGACCGGTAACAAGCGAACCTCCGAGAGCCCACCTGACGAGGAGTAATGCCTGACCAACGGACTGCGACCTTCCAGCAACCCTCTGACCAAACTGCCTGCCTGGGCCTGAGAGCTGTTAAACAGCACGTGGCCGCGGTTTATGCGCACCGCCCCCAAATTAATATCACCACGCCCTGGCTGCCAGGGTGCAGCCGCAGCCAGCAGCGTCGCAGACCCTTCACCCATCATCGAGTTGTAGGCATTCAAACGGAAAACCGCTTGCTCACCCGCACGACGCACAAAGGCACCGGAACCGAAATCAGTGATGGGCTGAATCAGACGACACTCGAACTTGTCACCTTCTACCTTCCACTCGATATTCTCCAGACGCGTCTGAAAAGTCAGGGCCATGGCAGGCAGGCTGGCAAACATACTGAGTAGGGCTAGATAACGCTGGCGCACGGGAGGCTCCACAGGCTTGTACGGCAAAAAAACAGCAAACAGATTTACGGCGTTCTCAAGAGATATCGGTTAAGCGCCACAAAACTTGATAGCGAGTGCCTGAGAGAGTGTTTTCCGGTAGCATTCGCCTCAGTTTGACCCGCCTGGAATCCCCAATGTCCGACCGCCTGACCCTGCTGCGTCCCGACGACTGGCACATACATCTTCGCGATGGCGCCATGTTGCCTCACACTGTCGCGGATGTTGCGCGCACTTTTGGCCGCGCCATCATCATGCCCAACCTGGTACCTCCGGTGCGTAATGCAACCGAAGCAGATGCCTATCGCCAGCGTATTTTAGCTGCGCGCCCTGACGGTAGCCGCTTCGAACCGTTGATGGTCCTTTACCTCACCGATCGCACACAGCCTGAAGATATTCGTACGGCCAAGGCTTGCGGTTTCGTTCACGCTGCCAAGCTTTATCCTGCTGGCGCCACAACCAACTCCGACTCTGGCGTCACCAGCATCGATGCCATTTTCCCGGTGCTTGAAGCCATGGCCGAAGTCGGCATGCCATTGCTGATCCACGGCGAAGTAACACGCAGCGATGTGGATGTATTCGATCGCGAAAAAATCTTCATCGACGAGCACATGCGCCGCGTTGTGGATCGCTTTCCTACGCTGAAAGTTGTGTTTGAGCACATAACCACTGCCGATGCAGTGCAGTTCGTCAACGAGGCCTCGGCCAACGTCGGCGCAACCATCACCGCTCATCACCTGCTCTACAACCGCAACCATATGTTGGTGGGGGGCATTCGCCCGCACTTCTATTGCTTGCCTATTCTCAAGCGCAACACCCATCAGGAAGCGCTGTTGGATGCGGCAACCAGTGGCAGCGAAAAGTTTTTCCTGGGTACCGATTCGGCCCCGCATGCCCAACACGCAAAAGAAGCAGCGTGCGGCTGTGCTGGCTGCTATACCGCATACGCGGCCATTGAGCTGTATGCCGAAGCCTTTGAACAGCGCAATGCGCTGAACAAACTGGAGGCATTTGCCAGCTTGAACGGCCCGCGCTTCTACGGTTTGCCGCCAAGCGCCGAACACATCACCCTGGTTCGCCAGGAGTGGACCGCCCCAAGCAGCCTGCCCTTCGGCGAGCTGACCGTAATCCCGCTGCGCGCCGGTGAAAAACTGCGCTGGCGCCTGCTGGAGGAACAGTTGTGAGTGACGACCATTTTGATGACGAACACGAAGGCGGTCATAGCGGCCCTCGCCACCCAATGGCCGAGCGCTTTCGCGGTTACCTGCCGGTTGTGATTGATGTTGAAACCGGTGGTTTCAATTGCGCGACCGATGCATTGCTGGAAATTGCCGCTGTGACCATCGGCATGGACGAAAAAGGCTTCGTGTTCCCCGAGCACACCTATTTCCACCGTGTTGAGCCGTTCGAAGGTGCCAACATCGAAGCCGCTGCGCTGGAGTTCACCGGCATCAAGCTTGATCACCCACTGCGAATGGCCGTTAGCGAAGAAACCGCGCTGAATGACATCTTCCGTGGCGTACGCAAAGCCTTGAAAGCCAACGGCTGCAAGCGAGCCATTCTGGTAGGCCATAACAGCAGTTTCGATTTGGGCTTCCTGAACGCTGCTGCCGCGCGCCTGGACATGAAGCGTAATCCGTTTCATCCCTTCTCAAGCTTTGACACTGCAACACTGGCAGGCTTGGCCTATGGTCAAACCGTTTTGGCCAAGGCGTGTCAGGCCGCTGATATCGACTTCGACGGGCGCGAAGCACACTCGGCACGTTACGACACCGAAAAAACAGCTGAGCTGTTCTGTGGCATCGTCAACAGCTGGAAACAAATGGGCGGTTGGAAAGACTTCAACGACTGATTCAGTCGCTTGGACTTTCTTGCCAGCCTAAAAAAACCGGACACTGAGTCCGGTTTTTTTATACCTGAAACGAACGTTTACAGCTTGTCAGCGTTCTCGGTCAGGTAAGCAGCAACACCCGCAGTCGAAGCGGTCATGCCTTTGTCGCCTTTTTTCCAGTTGGCAGGGCACACTTCGCCGTGCTCTTCGTGGAACTGCAATGCATCAACCAGACGCAGCAACTCGTCCATGTTGCGGCCCAGTGGCAGGTCGTTAACGATCTGCGAGCGAACAACGCCCTTGTCATCGATGAGGAAAGCACCACGGAAAGCGACACCACCTTCGGACTCAACGTCGTAGGCTTTGCAGATTTCGTGCTTCATGTCCGCAGCCATGGTGTATTGCACCTGACCGATACCGCCGTTGTTAACTGGGGTATTGCGCCACGCATTGTGTGTGAAATGGGAGTCGATAGAGACTGCAACCACTTCAACATTACGTGCTTTGAACTCAGGAATGCGGTGATCCAGGGCAATCAGCTCCGATGGGCACACAAAGGTGAAGTCCAGCGGGTAGAAGAACACCAGGCCGTATTTGCCTTTGATCGCGGTGGACAGCGTGAAGCTGTCAACGATTTCGCCATTGCCCAGAACAGCGGCTACGGTGAAGTCAGGGGCTTGTTTGCCTACGAGTACGCTCATGGATATCTCCTGATGTGCAGCGTGAAGAACGGGAACTGGCTAACCTTCGTTGAAAGGCATTATTACAGCCAGCGCTCGCGTGAAAAGATCGCGCATCATACACCGCTCGTCGGAACCGGCCTTACCCCTTTTTCATGGCAAGTGCAGATCATCGCGGCACCGTTCGTCAGCCACACCAAATCGAGGCCCTATCGAGACCCAAGTTGCTTTGACAATCATTCTCGTTAACATTAAGATCCATCGCATTGAATCCCAACCAGCGATGGTTCTTATTTATGTACGTTTGCCTTTGCACTGGCGTCACCGATGGAAAAATCCGCGACGCAATCTACGACGGTTGCTGTAGCTACCGTGAAGTCCGCGAAGCGACGGGTGTTGCCAGCCAATGCGGCAAATGTGCATGCCTGGCCAAACAAGTGGTTCGTGAAACCTTGACGTCACTACAAGCCAGCCAGGCCGTTATGAGTTATCCCGCAGATTTTTCAGCTGCCTGAATAAGCCATTTTCAAAGAACCGGACTAATGTCCGGTTTTTTTATGCTCTGAATTCAAGTGCTTAGCGTCTAGACGCGGAACACAAACATTCTTATTCCGATTAATTTTCATTTATTATTCAACTACTTAGGTTTGACAGCTGTAAGTGCGCGGCTCAAACTCTGGCGCATATACAGTTAACTAAGGCAGGCCCTCGCGATGAAAGGCGACATTTCAGTCATCCAGCACCTCAATAAAATCCTCGGCAACGAGCTGGTCGCAATCAATCAATACTTCCTGCATGCACGCATGTATCAGGACTGGGGCCTGGAAAAGTTGGGCAAGCATGAGTACAACGAGTCCATCGATGAGATGAAACACGCTGACAAGCTGATCAAACGCATTCTGTTTCTAGAAGGTCTGCCTAACGTGCAGGACCTGGGCAAGCTGCACATCGGCGAGCACACCAAAGAAATGCTTGAGTGCGACCTGCGTATTGAGCGCACCGGCCATGCTGATCTAAAAGCTGCCATTGCCCATTGCGAAGTTGTCGGCGATTTCGGCAGCCGTGAACTTCTCGAAGATATTCTTGAATCTGAGGAAGAGCACATTGACTGGCTGGAGACTCAGTTAGGTTTGATCGACAAAGTCGGTATTGAGAACTATCTGCAATCTCAAATGGGTGAATAAGCAACTTCGCACTCATTAAAAAACCCCGCCCTGTTCATCGCAGGGCGGGGTTTTTTATTGTGCGCTAATAGTTAGCGCACCACCGTCATCACGCTTCGGTCTTGGCAGCTGCTGCTTTCGCGGCGGCTTCTTTGATCAGCGTTTGCAGCTCACCAGCGGCATGCATCTCAGCCATGATGTCGCTGCCGCCCACCAATTCACCGCCTACCCACAATTGAGGAAAGGTTGGCCAGTTGGCGTACTTTGGCAGGTTGGCGCGAATTTCCGGGTTTTGCAGGATGTCCACGTAAGCGAACTTTTCACCGCAGCCCATCACAGCCTGAGCAGCTTTAGCCGAAAAGCCGCACTGCGGGGCATTCGGCGAGCCTTTCATGTAGAGCAGAACGGTATTGTTGGCAATCTGTTCTTTAATAGTTTCGATGATATCCATGGAGCACCTCGGCTGAACTTTCCGACTCAGTTGTCGGCACGGTGGCGCATTGTAACGGAAACACAAGCAAGACGCTCGGTCGGCCCCACAGACGATAATCTGCTTCTGCCGCCCATAAATTGCCAAGCAATGTCAGGGCAGTGTACAAATGGGCATCTGAGGGCAGGAAGCCATCCTCCAGGTGATCCAGATACACGCTAACGGCGGACGAACGGAACCTGAACCCTCTAAAAAAACACCCTGATTGGCAAGACGCGACATTTCCTTATAAGATCGCGCCTTCCCCTATTTCGTCGCCCCGTGCGGCTTACGCCGCAGGTCTCGCCCGTTTTTGTGAAAATCCCGGCTTTGAGCATCTGCAGTCGTTGTAAAAAAGGTAGCTAATGATGAGCGCAAGGCACTTTCTCTCCCTCATGGATTGCACGCCCGAAGAGCTAATCAGCGTGATTCGTCGAGGCATTGAGCTCAAGGACCTGCGCCATCGCGGCGTACTCTTCGAACCTCTGAAAAACCGCGTGCTGGGCATGATTTTCGAGAAATCGTCGACCCGCACCCGCTTGTCCTTCGAGGCCGGCATGATCCAGCTCGGCGGTCAGGCCATCTTCCTGTCGCCGCGCGACACCCAACTGGGCCGCGGCGAACCTATCGGTGACTGCGCCATTGTCATGTCGCGCATGCTTGATGCCGTGATGATTCGTACCTTCGCTCACAGCACCTTGACTGAGTTCGCGGCCAATTCCCGCGTTCCCGTGATCAATGGTCTGTCAGATGACTTGCACCCCTGCCAACTACTGGCTGACATGCAAACGTTCATGGAGCATCGCGGCTCGATCAAAGGCAAGACCGTGGCCTGGATCGGCGACGGTAACAACATGTGCAACAGCTATATAGAAGCGGCCATTCAGTTCGACTTCCAGCTGCGCATCGCTTGCCCGCAAGACTATGAACCCAACCCGCAGTTTGTTGCCTTGGCAGGCGAACGCGTGACCATCGTGCGCGATCCACGCGAGGCGGTTAAAGGCGCGCACCTGGTGAGTACGGATGTCTGGACGTCTATGGGCCAAGAGGAAGAAACGGCCAAACGCTTGAAGCAGTTCGCCCCTTACCAAGTCAATAAAGCGCTGCTCGACCTGGCTGCCGAAGACGTGCTGTTCATGCACTGCCTGCCCGCTCATCGCGGCGAGGAAATCAGTGTCGACTTGCTTGACGATCCGCGCTCAGTCGCCTGGGATCAAGCCGAAAACCGTCTGCACGCACAAAAAGCGCTGCTCGAATTCCTCGTTCAACCGGCGTACCACCACGCATGAGTCAGCCTCTACTGCTTAACCTGCGCGATCTGGCCTGCGGGTATCAAGGCCAGAGCGTGGTACAGAACCTCAACTTGCACCTCAATGCAGGCGACATCGGTTGTCTGCTGGGCTCTTCAGGGTGTGGCAAAACCACAACCTTGCGCGCGATTGCAGGCTTTGAACCCGTTCATCAAGGAGAAATCCAGCTGGGCGGTGAAATCATCTCCAGCGCCGGGTTCACCTTGGCGCCCGAAAAACGCCGGATCGGCATGGTGTTTCAGGACTACGCGCTGTTTCCCCATCTCAGCGTGGCGGACAACATTGCGTTCGGTATTCGCAAACTTCCAGGCAAAGAGCGCATTACTGAAGAGTTGCTCGAACTGGTCAACCTGAAGAACCTTGGCAAGCGTTTCCCGCACGAGCTATCGGGTGGGCAACAGCAGCGTGTAGCACTCGCCCGTGCACTGGCGCCAGAACCGCAACTGCTATTGCTTGATGAGCCGTTCTCGAATCTGGACGGTGAGTTGCGGCGCAAGCTGAGCCACGAGGTACGGGACATTCTGAAAGCCCGTGGCACCAGTGCGATTTTGGTGACACACGATCAAGAAGAAGCCTTCGCTGTTAGCGACCACGTCGGCGTGTTCAAGGAAGGTCGTCTCGAACAGTGGGATACGCCCTACAACCTGTATCACGAACCGCTCACACCCTATGTCGCAAGTTTCATTGGCCAGGGTTACTTCATTCGTGGCCAATTGCTCAGCCCGGAATCGGTTCAGACCGAGCTGGGCGTGTTGCAAGGCAATCGGGCTTATACCTGGCCAACAGGGGGTGCTGTCGATGTATTACTGCGCCCGGACGACATCGTCTACGCACCGGACAGCAACTTGAAAGCGCGCATTATCGGTAAAACGTTTTTGGGGGCTTCAACGCTGTATCGTCTGCAATTACCGACAGGCAGCCAGCTGGAATCCATTTTCCCAAGCCACGTGGACCATTTACCTGGCACAGAAGTGGGCATCCGGGTCGCGGCAGAGCATTTAGTGATGTTTCAAACCAGTGGCAGCACCGCTGCGCAAATCCCGCACAGCGAGGCCGGCGTTAGACGCATCAGCACGTCCCACTGATAAACGACAACCTGCCCAAACGGATGCATAACGTGCAGATGCTGTACTCCCGTGCGGCTTAACCCGCAACAGCGCCGCTACAGCGAGCAAACACTGACGCCTGTAGCGGCTGATCAATCTCGCCCAATGTTGGCAAAGGTGGCCTGTGTCTGCGCTGCCAACACGCCTGGCGCCAGCTCGACCTCAAGCCCGCGTCGCCCCGCACTCACATAAAGAGTGGTTAAATCCTGTGCACTGCTATCTATAAAGGTACGCAGACGCTTCTTTTGTCCCAACGGACTGATCCCACCCAGCAAATACCCTGTCGCTCTTTGCGCCGCCGCAGGGTCAGCCATCTCGGTTTTTTTAACCCCGGCTGCATGAGCCAACGCTTTGAGATCAAGACTTCCGACGACTGGTACCACAGCGACCAACAATTCACCTTTTTCACTGCTCGCCAACAGCGTCTTAAACACCCGACCAGGCTCTAGCCCCAGTTTCTCTGCGGCCTCTAGCCCATAAGAAGGCGCTTTGGGGTCGTGCTCATAGCTGTGTACCTGGTGTTGTGCGCAAACTTTTTTCAGCAGGTCCAGTGCGGGGGTCATGTGCGTTCCAATCGTGGAGTGAGTAAAGACAATCGCGTGCGGATTTTAGGCCATCTGCCCGTAAAAAGGCGTTGGAACGGGCGTTCCGAATTAAATACCTGATGAATCGTTACACCTGCTCCTACCAATTTGTAGCCTTTGCTTACAGAAAAACAAGCCCCAAAACATCTCTCAAAAGTCAGAATACGACGGCTCGTTCACTTTCGACCTTTGACAGCCGTGTTTCTTGTCTATATTTTTTCGATTCTGAATATATACGCTCGATACCTGAACATTTTTATCCGCACACGAAAACCGGGCGCAAAACTTCCCGGTTTTTGTGCAGCTTCACGACCAACCTGACTGACGACGTCAAAAAACAACAAAAAAGAGGTTTCAAAATGACGACTGCATCGCAGCACCCAACGCTTTCAGGCCAGTGTATGGCCGAGTTTCTCGGCACCGCACTTCTCATCTTCTTTGGTACAGGTTGTGTCGCAGCCCTCAAGGTGGCGGGCGCCAGCTTTGGCCTCTGGGAAATCAGCATCATCTGGGGCATTGGCGTCAGCATGGCGATTTACCTGACCGCGGGAGTTTCAGGCGCTCACTTAAACCCCGCAGTCAGCATCGCGCTGTGCCTGTTCACCGATTTTGAAAAACGAAAACTGCCGTTTTACATCCTCGCCCAAGTGGCTGGTGCCTTCTGCGCCGCGGCATTGGTGTACACCCTCTACAGCAACCTGTTCTTCGATTACGAACAAACTCACCAGATGGTGCGCGGTAGCAAGGAAAGCCTGGAGCTGGCGTCGGTGTTCTCAACCTACCCACACCCGGCGCTCTCAACATTGCAGGCGTTTCTGGTTGAGATGGTGATCACCGCTATCCTGATGGGCGTAATCATGGCCCTCACTGATGACAAGAATGGTCTGCCACGCGGCCCATTGGCGCCGTTACTGATCGGCTTGCTGATTGCTGTGATTGGCAGCTCGATGGGCCCGCTGACCGGCTTTGCGATGAACCCGGCACGTGATTTCGGGCCTAAACTGATGACCTTTTTTGCGGGCTGGGGGGAAGTTTCTTTCACCGGCGCGCGGGATATCCCTTATTTTCTGGTCCCCATCTTTGCACCGATCGTCGGTGCCTGCCTCGGCGCAGCGATTTATCGCGGGATGATTGCCCGCCACCTGCCTGCCGTCGAAGCTGTGGCAACGGATGCCCAAGCCAGCGCTGAGGTAAAAACAGCGTCCTGACATCGATTTATGAAACGGGGCGCAGCAGATCACTGCCCGTTAACGCTCTCGCGCCCTGAACCCATTACTTCATTCTGCAAGGCAATCCCATGACCGACATTCAGAATAAGAACTACATTATTGCGCTGGACCAAGGCACCACCAGCTCGCGAGCGATCATCTTTGATCGTGACGCCAACGTGGTTTGCACCGCACAACGTGAGTTCCAACAGCACTACCCGCAAGCCGGCTGGGTTGAGCACGACCCGATGGAAATTTTCGCCACCCAAAGTGCCGTAATGGTTGAAGCCTTGGCACAAGCCGGTCTGCATCATGACCAAGTGGCCGCCATTGGTATCACTAACCAACGCGAAACCACCGTTGTGTGGGACAAAATCAGCGGCCGTCCCATCTACAACGCGATCGTTTGGCAATGCCGACGCAGTACCGAGATCTGCGAACAGCTCAAACGCGACGGCCACGAGCAATACATCAGCGAGACCACCGGTCTGGTCACCGACCCGTACTTCTCGGGCACCAAGCTGAAATGGATCCTCGACCACGTTGAAGGCAGCCGCGAGCGCGCCCGCAATGGCGAACTGCTGTTCGGCACCATCGACAGCTGGTTGATCTGGAAATTTACCGGCGGCAAGACCCACGTCACCGACTACACCAACGCCTCACGCACCATGCTCTTCAACATCCATACGCTGGAATGGGATGCGAAGATGCTGGAAGTGCTCGATATCCCGCGTGAAATGCTCCCAGAGGTCAAATCCTCCTCCGAAATCTACGGTCGCACCAAAAGCGGCATCGCCATTGGCGGCATCGCAGGCGATCAGCAGGCCGCTTTATTCGGCCAGATGTGCGTAGAACCGGGCCAGGCGAAAAACACCTATGGCACCGGTTGTTTCCTGCTGATGAACACCGGCACCAACGCGGTCAAATCCACACACGGCATGTTGACCACCATCGCCTGCGGTCCCCGTGGCGAAGTTGCCTACGCATTGGAAGGTGCAGTTTTCAACGGTGGCTCCACCGTGCAATGGCTGCGTGACGAACTAAAAATCATCAACGATGCGCACGACACCGAATATTTCGCCAATAAAGTCAAAGACAGCAATGGCGTGTATCTGGTCCCGGCGTTTACCGGTCTTGGCGCACCGTATTGGGACCCGTATGCACGGGGTGCTCTGTTCGGTCTGACTCGGGGCGTACGTGTAGATCACATCATTCGCGCAGCTCTTGAGTCGATTGCCTACCAGACTCGCGACGTACTCGACGCCATGCAGCAGGACTCGGGCGAACGCCTTAAAGCCCTGCGCGTCGACGGTGGCGCAGTCGCCAACAACTTCTTGATGCAGTTTCAGGCTGACATCCTGGGCACCATGGTGGAACGGCCGCAAATGCGCGAAACCACAGCGTTGGGCGCTGCCTACCTGGCGGGTCTGGCATGCGGTTTCTGGAGCAGCCTGGACGAGTTGCGTGGTAAAGCCGTCATCGAACGCGAGTTCGAACCAACGCTGGACGAAGCCAACAAAGAGAAGCTCTACGCTGGCTGGAAAAAAGCCGTGAGCCGCACCCGCGATTGGGAACCTCACGAAGAAAACAACTAAGCAAGGCAGGCAATGCCAGAAGCTGACGCCTGAGGCGTTGGCTTCTATCAACTGACTTCATGGCGCCTGTGAGTGGCAGGCGGCGCTTTCCTGCGGCATCATGGGCGAATTTGCTTCGCCGCCCAAAGGAAACTCCATGAATCTGCCTCCACGCCAACAGCAGATCCTCGAACTCGTTCGCGAGCGCGGCTATGTCAGCATCGAGGAAATGGCGCAGTTGTTCGTCGTCACACCGCAGACCATTCGTCGCGATATCAACCAATTGGCCGAAGCCGATTTGTTGCGTCGCTACCACGGTGGAGCAGCCTATGACTCCAGTGTTGAAAACACCGCCTACGCCATGCGCGCGGATCAAATGCGCGATGAAAAACGCCGTATCGGCGAAGCCATCGCTGCCCAGATTCCTGACCACGCCTCGATCTTTATCAACATCGGCACTACCACCGAGTCGATAGCCAGAGCGTTACTCAACCATAGCCACCTAAAAATCATCACCAACAACCTGCATGTCGCCTCAATTCTGAGCGCCAAGGATGACTTTGAAGTCCTGATTGCAGGCGGTAACGTGCGTCGCGACGGCGGCATCGTTGGTCAGGCCAGTGTCGACTTCATAAACCAATTCAAATTCGACTACGCCTTGGTAGGTATCAGCGGTATCGATTCAGACGGCAGCCTGCTGGACTTCGACTACCAAGAAGTACGCGTTTCCCAAGCCATCATTGCCAATGCCCGGCAAACCATACTGGCCGCAGACTCCAGCAAGTTCGGACGTAACGCGATGGTACGCCTGGGTCCAATCACACTGATCGATTGCCTGGTGACCGATCAACCACCCGTGCCAGAGCTGGCTCAATTGTTGGCCCAGAACAAAATCCGCCTCGAAGTGGTGTAACTGCATTCCACGCTAATCTGTAGGCGTTAGGGCAGGCTGCGATTTTTGGCGGTTATTTCGTAATAGATATTGGCCAGATATCAAGACGCAGCCTTCGCGCCTCAGCAGCTTCTACCTAATGCATATCGGCAAAATGTTCGAAATTCTTCCTTTCAGCCCTCTTCGATGAGTTTTTTCAATCGAAGGGTGCTGGCTGCCCGCCTGTTTATCCGCTACCATTTTCGAAAATGAACATTAATGTTCGAATTCAAATATGCGTAAACAACGCGAGGCTCATCCATGTCGCACAACACCTTGCCTGCCACCCCTCTCGCTGAGGTCTACGATGTTGCCGTGATTGGCGGCGGGATCAACGGTGTCGGCATCGCCGCAGACGCAGCCGGGCGCGGCTTGTCGGTTTTTCTGTGTGAAAAAGATGACCTCGCCAGCCACACATCGTCAGCCAGTAGCAAGCTGATTCACGGCGGTCTGCGCTACCTCGAACATTACGAATTCCGTCTGGTGCGAGAAGCCCTGGCTGAGCGTGAAGTGCTCCTGGCCAAAGCCCCACACATCGTTAAACCGATGCGTTTCGTGTTGCCGCACCGCCCCCACCTGCGTCCTGGCTGGATGATCCGCGCGGGTCTGTTCCTTTACGACCATTTGGGTAAGCGTGAAAAGCTGGCAGGCTCCAACAGCCTCAAGTTCGGCGCAGACAGCCCGCTCAAAGCTGAAATTACTAAAGGCTTCGAATATTCGGATTGCTGGGTCGATGACGCCCGCCTTGTCGTGCTCAATGCAATGGCCGCGCGCGAAAATGGCGCTCATGTGCATACCCAAACCCGCTGCGTGGGGGCTCGTCGCAGCAAAGGCTTGTGGGAATTGAACCTGGAACGCGCTGACGGCAGCGTGTTCTCGATTCGCAGTAAAGCGCTGGTCAACGCTGCCGGCCCCTGGGTTGCCAAGTTCATCAAGGACGATCTCAAGCTCGAATCGCCCTATGGCATTCGCCTGATTCAAGGCAGCCACTTGATCGTACCCAAGCTGTATGACGCGCCGAATGCGTTCATCCTGCAAAACGAAGACCAGCGGATTGTGTTCACCATTCCGTACATGGACCAGTTCACCATCATCGGTACCACTGACCGCGAATACACCGGCGACCCGGCCAAGGTCAGCATTACCGAAGAAGAAACCGAGTACTTGCTGAACGTGGTCAACGCCCACTTCAAAAAGCAAGTAAGCCGTGCCGACATCTTGCGCACTTACTCCGGCGTGCGGCCCCTGTGCAACGACGAATCCGATAACCCGTCGGCTGTGACACGCGATTACACCCTGGCCCTGTCCGGCGTACCGGGTGAAGCGCCCCTGTTGTCGGTATTTGGTGGCAAGCTGACCACGTATCGCAAACTGGCTGAATCGGCGATGGCGCAACTGACGCCCTTCTTCACGCAGATCAAGCCAAGCTGGACTGCCAGCGCCACACTGCCTGGCGGCGAAGACATGACCACACCGGCTGCCTTGAGTGCCGCCCTGATCAACGCTCACAGCTGGCTCGATGCTGCCATTGCCAAACGCTGGGCAATCACTTACGGCAACCGCGCATGGCGTCTGCTGGACGGCGCTCAAAGCCTTGAAGACATGGGTGAGCACATCGGCAGCGGCCTCTATAGCCGAGAAGTGGATTACCTGTGCACTCAGGAATGGGCACTGGATGCACACGACATCCTGTGGCGTCGCACCAAGCTGGGCCTGTTCACCACCGCTCAAGAGCAGGAACACCTGGCGCAATACATGACCAGCCTCAACCTCAAACACCGCAAAGTTGAAGCGGCTTAACGCCCAAACCTCGCAAAACCTCTAGGGGCGAATTCGCCCCTAGAGGTGGCCTTGTGCCCTCCCTCCATTCGGATTTCCGAACAGCCTTGCCCATGCCTATTCGGCTTTCCGGGCGACAGGGGCTTTTCCTCTGCACTCCAAAAACAAATAAACCGATATAAAACAAAGACTTAAAGTTATTTTTAAAGTCTGGCACGACTCATGCTCTACACTCAGGGCCGACTGCTTAAACAGCGTTAGCCTGTTGAGTGGCTCGAAGTACATAAAGGGTCCAGTGAACTGGCTCAATAAAAAAAACAATGTCGAGGAAACACCGATGCGCATCGTTCCGCAACTTTTGGCCGCAGCTATTGCTGCCGCTCTGATTAGCACTCCAGTTTTTGCTGCCGAATTGACCGGCACACTGAAGAAAATCAAAGAATCCGGCACCATCACCCTCGGGCATCGTGACTCCTCCATCCCGTTCTCTTACATCGCGGACGCTTCCGGCAAACCGGTTGGCTACTCCCACGATGTGCAACTGGCAATCGTTGAAGGGCTGAAAAAGCAACTCGACATGCCAGAGCTGAAGGTCAAGTACAACCTGGTCACCTCCCAGACCCGTATCCCGCTGGTACAAAACGGCACTGTTGACGTTGAATGTGGCTCCACCACCAACAACGCAGAGCGCGCTCAGCAAGTCGACTTCTCGGTCGGCATCTTCGAAATCGGTACCCGTCTGCTGTCCAAAAAGGACTCGACCTACAAAGATTTCGCTGATCTCAAAGGCAAGAACGTCGTGACCACCGCGGGTACAACGTCCGAGCGCATCCTCAAGTCCATGAACGCCGACAAGCAAATGGGCATGAACGTGATCTCGGCCAAAGACCACGGCGAAGCCTTCAACATGCTGGAGTCGGGCCGCGCTGTTGCATTCATGATGGACGACGCCCTGCTGGCCGGTGAAATGGCCAAAGCCAAGAAGCCAACTGACTGGGCCGTAACAGGCACGCCACAGTCGTATGAAATCTACGCGTGCATGGTGCGCAAAGGCGACCCGGATTTCAAAAAAGCAGTGGATGACGCCATCGTTGCGTACTACAAGTCCGGCGACGTCAACAAGTCCTACGCCAAGTGGTTCGAATCGCCAATCCCGCCTAAAGGCCTGAACCTCATGTTCCCGATGAGCGACAAGGTCAAAGAGCTGATCGCCAATCCAAACGACAAACCAGCGCCAGAAGTCAAAATCTGATAGCGGCCTGTATTGACTCCCGAGTGTGAACGATCGCACTCGGGATGCTTGGATCACCTGCTGTACTCGCTACTGACTGCATGAGAAAGCACTCGACCCGCTGGTTGTCGAGCGGGGAGTGTGTGCCTGACGATCGTGTCAGGTGTGAACGGATTCCCTGAAGCAAGTGCGTGTTTATAGAACCAACTGAGGGGAGACCCTGCATGAATTACAACTGGGACTGGACCGTGTTCTTCAAGTCCACCGGCGTAGGCAGCGAGACATATCTCGACTGGTTTATTTCGGGCTTGGGCTGGACCATCGCGATCGCTGTCGTTGCCTGGATTGTTGCGCTGATATTGGGCTCGCTGCTGGGCGTTATGCGCACACTGCCGAACCGTTTTATCGCAGGCATCGCCACGGTTTACGTGGAAATTTTCCGTAACGTACCGCTGCTGGTGCAGTTGTTTATCTGGTACTTCCTGGTACCCGATCTACTGCCACCAAACTTGCAGGAGTGGTACAAGCAAGACCTCAACCCGACCACCTCCGCCTACCTGAGCGTTGTGGTGTGTCTGGGGCTGTTTACTGCCGCCCGTGTCTGCGAACAGGTACGCACCGGTATTGAAGCGTTGCCGCGCGGTCAGGAATCCGCTGCCCGTGCAATGGGTTTCAGCATGGCGCAAATCTACTGGAACGTGCTGCTGCCTCAAGCCTACCGCATCATCATTCCGCCCCTCACCTCTGAGTTCCTCAACGTATTCAAGAACTCGTCGGTGGCGTCATTGATCGGCTTGATGGAGCTGCTGGCGCAAACCAAACAGACGGCCGAGTTTTCCGCCAACCTGTTTGAAGCCTTCACCCTGGCCACGCTGATCTACTTCACCTTGAACATGAGCCTGATGCTGCTGATGCGCCTGATCGAGAAGAAAGTCGCTGTACCCGGCCTGATGTCTCTGGGGGGCAAATAATGGACTTCTTCGATTTCAGCGGGATTGTCCCTGCCCTGCCGGGCCTGTGGAACGGCATGATCATGACCTTGAAGCTCATGGTTTTGGGCGTGATTGGCGGCGTGGCCCTGGGCACTGTACTGGCACTGATGCGTTTGTCATCGAGCAAGTGGATGGCCAACCTGGCCGGAGCTTACGTGAACTACTTCCGCTCGATTCCACTGCTGCTGGTCATCACCTGGTTCTACCTGGCAGTGCCGTTCGTGTTGCGCTGGATCACCGGCGAAGACACTCCCATCGGAGCCTTTGAGTCGTGCATGGTGGCTTTTGTCATGTTCGAAGCGGCCTACTTCTGCGAGATCGTGCGCGCAGGCGTTCAAGCCATCCCCAAAGGCCAGATGGGTGCAGCCAAAGCGCTGGGCATGAGTTACGGCCAGGCCATGCGCCTGATCATCCTGCCCCAGGCCTTTCGCAAAATGACCCCGTTGCTGCTGCAACAAAGCATCATTCTGTTCCAGGACACCTCGCTGGTTTACACCGTAGGGCTTGTGGATTTCCTCAATGCTTCACGCTCAAGTGGCGATATCATCGGCCGCTCCAATGAGTTCCTGATCTTCGCCGGTCTGGTGTATTTCATCATCAGCTTTTCCGCCTCGCTGCTGGTCAAGCGTCTGCAAAAAAGGTTTGCCGTATGATTTCGATCAAGAACATCAACAAGTGGTACGGGGACTTTCAGGTACTGACCGATTGCAGTACTGAAGTCAAAAAGGGTGAAGTGGTGGTGGTCTGTGGGCCGTCCGGCTCCGGCAAATCAACCCTGATCAAGTGCGTCAACGCCCTCGAACCGTTCCAAAAAGGCGACATCGTGGTCGACGGCACCTCGATTGCCGACCCCAAGACCAACCTGCCAAAACTGCGCTCGCGCGTGGGCATGGTGTTTCAGCACTTTGAGCTGTTCCCGCACATGACCATCACCGAAAACCTGACCATTGCGCAGGTCAAGGTGCTGGGCCGCAGCAAAGCCGAAGCCACCAAAAAGGGCCTGGAACTGCTGGAGCGTGTAGGGCTGTCGGCGCACGCCCACAAGCATCCGGGCCAGCTTTCGGGCGGTCAGCAACAGCGCGTGGCCATTGCCCGTGCGTTGGCGATGGACCCGATCGTCATGCTGTTCGATGAGCCTACTTCGGCCCTCGACCCTGAGATGGTTAACGAAGTGCTCGACGTGATGGTGCAATTGGCTCACGAAGGCATGACCATGATGTGCGTAACCCACGAAATGGGTTTTGCACGCAAAGTGGCTAACCGCGTGATCTTCATGGACCAGGGAAAAATCGTCGAAGACTGCGAAAAAGAAGAGTTTTTCGGCGACGTAAGCGCCCGTTCACAGCGCGCCCAGGACTTCCTCAGCAAAATCTTGCAGCACTAAGCAACAGCCATCACCTGTAGGCGCGAACCTGCTCGCGCCTACAGGAAACCATTGATCAACGGCCATTGCGCAGTGGTTGACCCAAGGCATCTGTGATGAAATGCGACCCCACACTTTATCGCGGTGCCCCGCCCTCACTTGCCGTGAAACCTCGTCTGCTTCGCCATTTGCTGTTGCCGCCCTTGATCATCCTGCTGACAATCGGCCTGGGATACGCGGGCTATCGCGTCAGCGAACACTTCGGCATTCGCAACCTGAGCGAAAGCGGTGAACGCCAGTTGGAGCTGCATGCACGCACGGTTGAGAGTGAACTGGGCAAATACACCTACCTGCCCAGCCTGCTGGAACTGGAGTCCAGCGTCTCAAAGCTGTTGGGCGACCCGAATCTGCAACACCGCACCACGGTCAATCAATACCTCGAAGGGCTGAATCGGCGTAGTCGCAGCCGCGCCATTTATGTGCTCGACACCACAGGGCGCGTGCTGGCCACCAGCAATTGGCGTGACGCCGACAGTTATCTGGGTGAAGACCTGTCCTTTCGCGCCTATTTTCAAGACGCGGTACGCGGGCAGCCCGGCCGGTTTTACGGCATTGGCAGTACCAGCGGCGAACCCGGCTACTACTTGGCACACGGCCTGGAAGAGCAAGGCAAAATCATCGGCGTCGCAGTCATCAAAGTGCGTCTCGAAGCGCTGGAAGAACGCTGGCAACGCGCCCGCCTGGAAGCCTATGTCAGCGATGAGAACGGCATCATTATCCTGTCCAGCGATCCCTCCCGACGCCTGAAGTCTGTGCGCCCTTTGACCCCCGACATCAAAGAGAAGCTGGCGCGCAGCCTTCAGTATTACTGGTGGCCGCTCAATGAGCTGCAACCCCTGGACCGCGAGCACTTGGCCGAAGGGGTCGAGAAAGTCACTTTCGCCACCAACAGCGAAGTCATTACCGATCACGATCAAGTGAGTTATCTGGCGCAAACCCGCAAGCTAAACGACACGCCGTGGGACATCACCCTGCTCTCTCCCTTACAGGACCTGCGCCGCGAAGCCGCCAACCAAGGCATGCTGGTGGCCGTTGCTTTTGCGTTGCTGGCTTTTTTGCTGATTGCCTGGAACGAGCGGCGCAAAGTCATCGCCACCCGACTGGCCGCACGCGAGGCCCTGCAAGAGGCCAATAACCAGTTAGAACGCAAAATCACCGAACGCACCACTCACCTGCGCGCCAGCAATGAACGCCTCAAAGGGCAGATTCGTGAACGTAGGCAAACAGAAGACACGTTGCGCCGCGCTCAAGACGAACTGGTGCAAGCTGGCAAACTGGCCGCCATCGGGCAAATGTCCACCAGCATCGCTCACGAACTGAATCAGCCATTGGCAGCCTTGCGCACGCTTTCAGGCAATACCGTGCGCTTTCTTGAGCGGGGCGATTTGAAAGTGGCGGCGGACAATCTTGGCACCATCAACAAGCTGGTGGACCGCATGGGGCGCATCACCGCCAACCTGCGCTCATTTGCCCGCCGCGGCGATGATCACGGCCAGGCCAACCTCAATCATGCGGTCGACGCGGCCCTGCAACTGCTGGCCAACCGGCTGGAAGCCTGCGGTGCGCGCCTGCATCGAGACTTCAGCGACGCCGAGCTGAAAATTGACCAAACCCGCCTTGAACAAATACTGGTCAACCTGATCGGTAACGCACTGGACGCCATGCAGGGCCAGACCGCTGCGCCACAGGTGTGGCTTGAGGGGCATTTACAGGAAGGAAAATACCGCCTGCAAGTGCGCGACAACGGTCCCGGCATTGACCCCGAAACCCGCAAGCATCTGTTTGAACCGTTCTTCACCACCAAACCCGGTGAACAAGGGCTTGGCCTGGGCCTGACATTGTCTGCCAGCCTTGCCGCAGCCGCCGGCGGCAACCTCAGCGTCGAATTCCCGGCCAGCGGTGGTGCTGCGTTTGTCCTCTTAATACCGTTGGTGCAACCCGCTAAGGTCGATCAGATATGAACCACGAGTTGAGCGTCCTCATCGTTGAAGACGACCCCCATGTGTTGCTCGGTTGCCAACAGGCCCTGGCGCTCGAAGACATCCGCAGCGAGGGTGTCAGCAGTGCCGAGCAGGCGCTCGCCCTGGTGGGCGACAACTTCCCCGGTATCGTCATCAGCGACATCCGCCTGCCGGGCATTGATGGCCTGGAACTGCTTAAACGCCTCAAGGCTCGCGACGCCAGCCTGCCAGTGGTACTGATTACCGGCCACGGTGACATTTCAATGGCTGTCGGGGCCATGCGGGACGGTGCCTATGACTTCATGGAGAAACCCTTTTCACCGGAACGTCTGGTAGACGCCGCGCGCCGGGCACTTGAACAGCGCAGCCTGGCACGCGAAGTCTGGTCATTGCGCCGACAATTGGCTGAACGCGATTCGCTTGAAGGGCGCATCATCGGCCGCTCTCCAGCCATGCAGCACTTGCGCGAATTGATCGCCAACGTTGCCGATACGTCTGCCAACGTATTGATTGAAGGCGAAACCGGCACGGGCAAAGAGTTAGTCGCACGTTGCCTGCATGACTTCAGTCGGCGCCAGCCTCAGCAGTTTGTCGCGCTTAACTGCGGGGGCTTGCCCGAAAACCTGTTTGAAAGTGAAATTTTCGGTCACGAAGCCAACGCGTTTACCGGCGCAGGCAAACGGCGCATCGGCAAGATTGAGCACGCCGACGGCGGGACGCTGTTTCTTGATGAAGTCGAAAGCATGCCGCTCAATTTACAAATCAAGCTGCTGCGGGTACTGCAAGAACGCACGCTGGAACGCCTGGGTTCCAACCACAGCATCGACGTGGATTGCCGAGTCATTGCGGCCACCAAATCCGACCTTGACCACCTGAGCAAAGCCAATCAATTTCGTAGCGACCTTTACTATCGCTTGAACGTGGTCACGCTCGAACTGCCGCCCTTGCGCGAGCGGCGCGAAGACATCTTGCAATTGTTTGAGCATTTCTTGCAGCAGTCCTCCCTTCGCTTCGACCGCACGGCGCCCGAGCTGGACAACCAGACCTTGTCGACCCTGATGAGCCACGACTGGCCGGGCAACGTGCGAGAGCTGCGCAACGTGGCCGAGCGGTTTGCCCTTGGCCTGCCCGCGTTCAAAAAAACCGGCAATAACGTGGCGCAAGGCCTGGGCTTCTCCGAAGCGGTGGAAGCGTTCGAGCGCAACCTGCTCAACGACGCCTTGCAGCGCAGCGGTGGCAACCTGACCCAAGCCAGCCAGGAGCTGGGCATGGCCAAGACCACACTGTTCGATAAAGTTAAAAAATACGGTTTGGCTCACTAATGGATCTGATTTTAAAAGCGGCGCTCGGGGCTGGGGTGGTCATCATTTTGGCCATGCTGGCAAAAACCAAAAACTACTACATCGCAGGGCTGGTGCCGCTGTTTCCAACGTTTGCGCTGATTGCGCATTACATCGTCGGCAAAGGGCGCTCCCTCGACGATCTTAAAACCACCATCGTTTTCGGTATGTGGTCGATCATTCCTTACTTTGTGTATCTTGCCGCGCTCTACCTGCTGGTAGACCGCATGCGCCTTGAAGCCTCGCTGGCGCTGGCCGCTGTGGCCTGGTTAATGGCCGCCACCGTGCTGGTCAGTGTGTGGGTGCGCTTGCACTAACCTTCCACGTAAGGCCGCTTAAAACCTGTAGCTCAGCGCCGTCTGCACCGCGCCCTGATTCACATCACCCAAGGCCTTGACCATGCTGCTGTCAGCCGCCGAGCCGATCAAGCGGGTCCAGCTTGCACTGGTCACCCAAGACCAATGTTGGGCCAAAGGAAACGATAACCTCTGCGTCAGGCTGATCTGTTGAAACCCGCCACTGGCCTTGTACCCCGAAATCCCTGACGCTTGCGCTTCACTGGCACTCACACCAAAAAACGTCGAAGTCTGGCGCCCGTCCGCGAAGTGGGCCGCCAACTGGCTGCTACCAATGACCCCCAGCCCCAGCGGATAACCCAGCTCGCCGCCGAACTTGCCCAACACCCCGCCTTGCCCGCTTGCGCCCCCCACGGCTTGCCCCACTTGCGCGTACACCCGCCAGAACTCGGCCGGGCTGTATTGCACAAAACCGCCGAGTTGAGCCATGCCTGATACATCACGCAAGCCACGTAATGAGCCATTGGCGTTGCGCCCCGACACGTAGTTAACGAACGGCCCTGCACTCCACCCCTGTGCCTTGAAGACACTCCAGGTCAGGCCATCGTCAGTGTCCAGACTGACATTCCCCCAATCCACATCGAAATACGGTAACGGAACAGTCTCGTAGCGACTGGCGCTTGGGTCGTAGGGCTGATAGCCGACCCCCACGCCGATTTCACCCCTCAGGTCGTCAGCGGCACGCGCACCTACAGTGGCGCTCAACAATACGAACAGCAAAACAACCGATAGTGGCGCCTTCATCTCAAGGTATCCCTGTGATTCATGCGCGCATCAATCCTTTTATTGCCTGTTCAGCGCAAGCACTGATGTTGTTTGTAGCGAGCTACAAAAATTGTAGCTCTGGCGTCTTATTTTTTGCTATTGGCTGGTCAAAGCCCCGGCCTGCCGGGCTTTTTCAACTTGGCACAATCAGTGCAATTGCCCTGTGGCAGCGCAACGTGCGCCCCTTCCAACAGGACAATGCTGATGATGCAATGGCATATCGTGTGCGATTTCGACGGAACCATTACGGGCACCGACGTCATCGATAACATTCTTCAACGCTTCGCCGACGCGAGCTGGGAAGCGATCGAAGACCAATGGCTGAAAGGCGAGATCGGCTCACGTGAATGCCTGAGACGTCAACTGTCGTTGGTCCAAGCCTCTCCAGCCCAATTGCTGGCCTATTTCGACAGCGTTGACATCGACCCGCACTTTCCGGATTTCGTCGATCACGTGATCAGCCTCGGGGCGTCCATTGAAGTGGTCAGCGACGGCATCGAACAAGCCATCGCGCGGATCCTGGCGCGTAACTACGTCACCTTGCTGCCAATACTCGCCAATCGCCTGCGCCAAATGGACCAAAACCGCTGGCGTATCGACTTCCCTCACTCCAGCGATGCTTGCCGTGCCGCCTCGGGCAACTGCAAGTGCAAGTCCACACCCAGCGGCAAACGCGTGCTGGTGATTGGTGATGGCCGCTCCGACATGTGCGTGGCCGCGACTGCCGACTTTGTGTTCGCCAAAGACAGTCTGGCCAAACACTGCGAGGACAACGGCATTCCTTACGCACGTTTCGACACATTCGCAGATCTTCCAGCGTTACTCGCAAAACTGCCCAGCAATGCTGCCAACACCCTCCACTTTTCTCGTGAACAGCAGGAACTCTTCAACCATGTCTGATATCCGAATCGCCACCCCTGAAGACCAGATCCTTCTGGATAAAGAAGCCAAATACTGCTCGTACGGCGATACCGTTCACTACATTGAACCGCCGCGTATTTTCAGCCGCTGCGAAGGTTCCTACGTATGGGACACCGAAGACCAAGCCTACCTCGATCTGCAAATGTGGTATTCGGCGGTTAACTTCGGTTACTCCAACCCACGCCTGAACAACGCGCTGAAACAGCAGATCGACACGCTGCCGCAGATCGCCAGCCAATACCTGCACAAAGGCAAGATCGAGCTGTCAGAGTGCATCGCTGTCGACGCCAAGAACAAGTTCGGCCTCGACGGGCGTGTGCACTTCAACGTGGGTGGCTCGCAGTCCATCGAAGACTCGCTCAAAGTAGTACGCAACGCCAGCAACGGCAAAAGCCTGATGTTTGCCTTCGAAGGCGGGTATCACGGCCGCACCCTCGGCGCGTCGTCTATTACGTCGAGCTACCGCTACCGCCGCCGTTACGGGCATTTCGGCGAACGCGCCAACTTCATTCCGTTCCCGTACCACTTCCGTGGGCCAAAAGGCATGACCAAGGAAGAATATGGCAGCCATTGCGTGCAGCAATTCGCCCGCTTGTTCGAGACCGAGTACAACGGCGTATGGGACCCAAAAGTCGGCCAAAGTGAATACGCGGCGTTTTACGTCGAGCCGATCCAGGGCACTGGCGGCTATGTCATTCCGCCGATGAATTTCTACAGCGAACTCAAGCAGGTACTCGATCAGCACGGCATTTTGATGGTAGTGGACGAAATCCAGATGGGTTTCTGGCGCACCGGCAAGCTGTGGTCGATTGAACACTTTGACGTCAAACCCGACGTGATCGTATTCGGCAAGGCATTGACCAACGGCCTCAACCCGCTGGGTGGCATCTGGGCACGCGAGGAGCTGATCAACCCGACGGTCTTCCCGCCAGGATCGACCCACTCCACCTTCGCCTCGAACCCGCTGGGCACCGCGGTGGGCCTTGAAATGTTCAAAATGACCAGCGAAGTCGATTACGGCGCGATGGTCATGGCCAAAGGCAAATATTTCCTGGCCGGCCTGCAAGACCTGCAAAAGCGTTACCCGATCATCGGCGACGTGGACGGCCTGGGCTTGGCCCTGCGCTGCGAGATCTGCGGCCCGGATGGCTTCACACCGGACAAGGCGACGCTGGACTTCATGGTCGAAGAAGGCATGAAAGGCGACATCGAAATCGACGGCAAGCGGCTGGGTTTGATTCTGGACGTGGGCGGTTACTACAAAAACGTAATCACCCTGGCACCGTCGCTGGAAATCAGCTACGCAGAAATCGACTTGGGCATCGCCCTGCTCGACCGCCTTCTGCACCGGGCCATGAAACGGTGAACCCGCCAGAGATCGATCTGGGCGAAGGCGACGCCGGTTTCGTTCTCGGCACAGGTGAGGTCGCGGTGTTGTTGATCCACGGCCTTACCGGCACCCCGACGGAGTTGCGTCGGGTGGCCGTGGGCCTGGCCAAGGCTGGCTGCACGGTGTACGTGCCCACCTTGGCCGGGCATTGCGCCGATAACGCATACTTGCAGGCCACCGGCTGGCAAGACTGGTATGAAAGTGCGCGCAAAACCTTTGCCGGGATCAGGCAAAAGCACTCACAGGTGTTTGTCGGCGGGCTGTCGATGGGCGCCGTGATGTCGATGTACATGGCAGCCGAACATCCAGGGCAAATCGCGGGCCTGCTGCTGTACTCCACGACCCTGCGTTATGACGGCTGGAACATCCCAAAGGCCGCCGTACTTGTCCCGCTGCTGATGATGGTTCCTTTTGGCGTACACCTGTGTAGCTTCGACGAAAAGCCACCCTATGGGATCAAGAATCCACGTTTGCGGGCCATCGTAGAGCGGCAGATGAAAGCAGGCGACAGCAATAACGCCGGGCTTTTAAGCATGTCAGGTGTGAGCGTGCGCGAACTTCGCCGGTTAATTGCAGCGGTCAAACGCAAAATGCCTGGCGTAATGACACCGACACTGGTGATCCATGCCAGCGAAGACGACATCACCAGCCGCTGGAACGCCGATTATGTTGAACGCCACTTGGGCGGTCCCGTGACCAAAGTGCTGCTCGATAACTGTTACCACATGATCACCGTCGACCTGCAATACCCGCGCGTGATCGAGTTAAGTAATGCCTTTGTGAAACAAAACAGTCTCGAAACGAAGGTCCAAGACCCGCTCTTACAGGGGGCCTGACGTGAAGAATGGCTCCTGAACCCCTCACAGGCTTACCCCGTGTCCTATAAGCCGGGGTCGCTTAGCCTGACAACCAACTTCGATCAGGGCGCTTACCGGCGCTGAATTTCGCGAGTATTCTCAGGCCCTTGAATAACGCCACGACATGAGCGGGGGTTACCCGCTCCGACCGCCATGACCGCTTCGATAAGCGAGTATTAATGTCGACCTCTCCCCACTCCGCGCACACGCCACCTCCGTTCAAAGTTTCGCGCTGGACGGTGCAGCGCAAACTGGTGCTGGCCTTTTGGCTAGTCAGTGTTATTCCGACCATGATCGCCTCGGAACTGGCCGCGACCACCTTGTCGCACATTTTCGACAGCAACGTGCGTGTATGGCTTCAAGAATCGACCAAAATCGTCAAGGACGAAATCAGCGAAACCCTGCAAGACAACGCCAGAGCGGCAAAGCTTTTTTTGCAATACACCCACCCGCCTTCCAGCAGTAAAGCCATTCGCCATGATCGACTCACCGCCGACATCGCTGACGCCATGGGTATCGACGTTGTCGCGCTGATACGTGACAGCGACCATAAAGTGGTGTTTAGCACCGCAAGCGACAACATCGTCAAGCAGATCAGCCTGTCACCCAACGCGGTATTGCAAACGATTAACGTAGGCGATGTCACGACCGGCACAGTAGTGTCGACTTTTCCGGCCCGCCAGGACGGCGTGGACTATCAACTACTGGTGGCGACCAACATCGACAGCAGTTTTCTGATCAGCGTGGCAGAGGTGCACTCTCTGGACCTGCGTCTTTATCTGCATACCCCAAAAGGCTTCGCTGAAATATTCTCCAGCCAGCGTTTTGAAGATAGACAGCCCACAGTACCCAATGCAATCGAGCAAAAACTGCGCGATACCAAGTTGCCCAGTGAGCAGTTCACGAACCGTTATTGCGGCTTGTACTGGCCGATCATTAATGACACGGGCGAGCTGCAAGGCGTGATCTACAGCGGTTTGTTGTGCAACACCAATTTGGTTGGACTGGTGAACCAACCCAACCTGTTTGTGCTGATTTTCCTGCTGGGTTCGATGCTCTCGTTGACCGTTGGCTGGCAGGTGTCCGAGCACCTGACGCGGCCTTTGCGAGCACTTTCTGAAGGCGTGCGCGCGGTCACCGCCGGGGATTACGACCAACGGGTGGACGTTTCCGGGCATGACGAACTGGCCGAATTGAGCAGTACCTTCAACCACATGACATTGCGTTTGGGCGAGCTGCATCACCTTGAGGCGCAACTGCGTCGACGGGATCGCCTGCATGCCCTTGGCGAGGTGGCCATGGGCCTGGCCCACGAAATCCGCAACCCATTGGGCATTATCAAAACCGCCACCCAATTGCTGCACCGCCGCGCCGACCTGGGGGAAACCGACAAACGCCATCTCGAATACGTGGTCAGTGAAGTCACGCGCATCAATGACCTGATCACCGACTTTCTCGATTTCGCCAAACCCAGTGCACCCGTACGCTCAACTCAAGCCGCACGCCCTCTGGTTAAAGACATTCTGGGCTTTTGCAAACCGGAACTTGAAAGCCACCACATAGATGCGCACATCTATGACCAAGCACCCGGTGCCACCTTGTATGCCGATGCACGGCAGTTGAAACAGGCGTTCCTGAACTTGATCATCAACGCCATCGACGCCATGCCTGAAGGCGGGCAGCTCAGCGTAGGCATTGACCAGAAAGACGATTACACCGTCATCAGCATTGCCGACAGCGGCGAAGGGATCGCGCCTGACATGATAGAACGCATCTTCACCCCTTTTGTGACCACCAAAGCCTCAGGCACAGGCTTGGGGCTGGCCAAGGTTTTCTCGATCATGGACAGCCACGACGCACGCATCGAGTGCGTCAGCGACAAGGGCGCAGGTGCCACCTTCAATCTGTACATTCCGTCACATGGAGGGGATGAGGCATGAGTCATAACGTGCTGGTGGTGGACGACGAACCGAAGTTGTGTGACCTGCTCAGCTCAGCGCTCAGCCAGAATGACGTGCACGTGTTCACAGCGAGCAACGGGGTACAAGCACTGGCCATTCTGGAGCAAGAAGACATCGACCTGGTCATCAGCGATTGGCGCATGCCGGGCATGGACGGGCCGCAACTGCTGGCCGAAGTCAAACAACGTTATTCGCACCTGCCGGTGATCGTGATGACCGCCTACAGCACGGTAAAAAATGCCGTGCAGTCCATGCGCAACGGCGCCTATGACTACATCGCCAAGCCCTTCGACATCGACGAGCTGGACATTACTGTCCACAAAGCCCTGCAATTTCGCGACATCCTGCGTGACAACGCACGCATGCGGGCCGAACTGGACCAACACCAGCCCTTCGACAACCTGATTGGCGACAGCCCCAGCTTTCGCCGTGTGTTGCAGGCCATTGACTCAGTACGCGACAGTAGCGCGACGATTTTGCTCACCGGCGAAAGCGGCACGGGCAAAGAGATGGTGGCACGCGCCATTCACAAACATGGCAGTCGCGCCGACAAACCGTTTGTCGCGGTTAACTGTGCGGCCATTCCTGAAGGGCTGCTGGAAAGCGAGATGTTTGGCCATCGCAAAGGCGCATTCACCGGCGCGGTCACCGACCGTGTAGGACGCTTCATGCAGGCTGACAAGGGCACGTTGTTCCTCGATGAAGTCGGCGATATGCCACTGGCGTTGCAGGCAAAGATTTTGCGTGCCCTGCAAGAGCGTGTGATCGAACCCGTGGGTGATCCGCGTGAGCGCAAGGTGGATGTCCGGGTGATTGCAGCCACCCATAAAAACCTGCTCGAAGCGGTCGCCAACAAGGAGTTTCGCGAAGACTTGTATTACCGTTTGAATGTGTTCCCGATCCAACTGCCCGCCTTGCGCGAGCGCATAGAAGACATCGCACCGCTGGCGCGGCACTTTGCGCATAACCTGGGGGCAACGGCAGGTAAACGTATCACCGGGTTCAGTCCAGATGCCTTGCAGGCCATGGCCGAATACAACTGGCCGGGCAACATCCGCGAGCTGCAAAATTGCGTCGAGCGCGCCACTATTGTGGCCACCAGCAGCACCATTGAAGACAGCGACCTGCCGCCGTATTTGTTTAGCGCACAACCCCATCAACAATGTGGCGTGCTGGAGTCTGGCCCCAGCGTGCCACCGGATCTGGAAGCGGCGTTGGCCGAGGTTGAAAAGGCCTACATTCTCGCGGCGTTGCAACAGGCCAACGGCGTGCAAGCGGCGGCGGCGCAGCTCATCGGCATTTCAGAACGAAGCTTTTGGTATCGCCTGAAAAAACTCGATATCCATGTCGAAAAAATCGTGCGCTAACCACACCCTGTAGGCGCTGATGCAGGCTGCGATCTATTGATTTAAAGATCAAAAGATGACTGCCTGCGTCAGAGCCTGCATGACGGCGGCCTTAAGCCACCTCGGCGCGCAACTGACGTGCTGCGGCCACCATGTTGATCAACGCGGCTTCCGTCTCGGCCCAGGCGCGGGTTTTGAGGCCGCAGTCCGGGTTCACCCACAGCCGCTGCGCCGGGATACGCTGCGCAGCCTTGCTCAGCAACTTGACCATTTCGGCCGTGTCCGGCACCCGCGGCGAATGGATGTCATACACCCCTGGGCCAATGTCGTTCGGGTAGTCGAACGCTTCAAAGGCGTCCAGCAATTCCATGTCCGAACGGGAAGTCTCAATCGTGATGACGTCAGCGTCCATCTCGGCAATCGACTTGATCACATCGTTGAACTCGCTGTAGCACATGTGGGTGTGAATCTGGGTTTGATCCCCCACGCCCGAGGCACACAGACGGAACGCTTCGACCGCCCAATCCAGGTACTCCTGCCACTGCGCACGGCGCAGCGGTAAGCCCTCACGGAATGCCGCTTCGTCGATTTGCACAATTTTGATCCCGGCTTTTTCCAGGTCGACCACTTCGTCACGAATGGCCAATGCCAACTGTTGCGCCTGCTCCTTGCGCGACACATCTTCGCGCGGGAAGGACCACATCAGCATAGTCACCGGCCCGGTCAGCATGCCCTTCATGACTTTGTCGGTCAGGCCTTGGGCGTATTTGATCCATTCCACGGTCATGGCTTTCGGACGACTCAGGTCGCCGAAGATGATCGCCGGTTTCACACACCGCGAACCGTAGCTTTGCACCCAGCCATATTGGGTGAATACATAGCCATCCAGTTGCTCGGCAAAGTACTCCACCATGTCGTTGCGCTCGGCCTCGCCGTGTACCAAGACATCCAGCCCCAGACGTTCTTGTGTCTCTACTGCATTACGAATTTCACTGTGCATGGCTTCGGTGTATTCACTGACCGACAATTTGCCTTGCTTGTAGGACTGGCGCGCCAGACGAATAGAAGCGGTTTGCGGGAATGAACCGATGGTGGTGGTCGGAAAGGCTGGCAAATTCAAGCGCGCCCGCTGTACTTCAATGCGTGCAGCAAACGGCGAATGACGCTGGCTATCCGCCTCGCTAATCGCGGCAAGGCGCGCTTGGACGGCGGGCTTGTGAATACGCGGCGACTTGGCGCGGCTTTCTTGCACGGCCCGACTTTCGGCCAGGGCTTTTTGCACGCTGGCGTCTTGCGGTTTATTCAACGCATCACGCAAAACAGCTATCTCGCCACATTTTTGTTTAGCGAACGCCAGCCAGCTTTTCAGTTCGGCATCGAGTTTGGTTTCGCGGTCCAGGTCCACCGGGCTGTGCAGCAATGAGCACGAACCCGCGACCCACAGGTTGTCACCAAAACGCTCTTCGGCTTGTTGCAGTTGCGCCAGCGCGTTTTCCAGGTCGCAACGCCATACGTTACGGCCGTTCACCAGGCCCAGCGACAACACTTTATAGGTCGGCAAACGATCCAGAATCGCGTTCAATTGGTCTGGCGCACGCACCAGGTCTACATGCAGCCCTTCAACCGGCAAGCTGACCGCCAGGCCGAGGTTGTCTTCCAGGCCACTGAAATACGTGGCAACCAACTTTTTAAGCGGCGAGTACTGAAGGATGTGGTACGCACGCTCGAAGGCGTTTTTCCATTCTTGCGGTAAGTCGAGTGACAGAATCGGCTCGTCAATCTGTACCCACTCAACGCCTTGTTCGGCCAAGCGGGTCAGGATTTCACCGTACACCGGCAGCAAGTTTTCCAGCAGGTCGAGTTTGTTGAACTCATCGCCTTTGGCTTTGCCCAGCCACAGGTAAGTCAGCGGGCCGATGATGACCGGCTTGACCCGATGCCCCAGTGCAAGCGCCTCAGCAGTCTCTTCAAACAGTTCGTTCCAGCTCAGTTCAAAACGCTGATCAAGGCTCAATTCCGGCACGAGGTAGTGGTAGTTGGTGTCAAACCACTTGGTCAGTTCCTGAGCATACTGGCCTTTGCTGTGCTCGCCGCCGCCGCAGCAGCTCTGGCTCGCGCCACGGGCCATGGCAAACAAGGTATCCAGGGTCGGGCGGCCTTCGTCATCGAGGGTGCTGGAAAAGCGTTCTGGAATCGCGCCAAACGTCAGCGAATGGGTCAACACCTGGTCGTACCAGGCGAAGTCGCCGACCGGCACAAGGTCAATGCCTGCATCTTTTTGCAGTTGCCAGTGTTTGGCGCGCAATTCACGGCCCACGGCGTTAAGTGCGGCTTGATCGATATCGCCTTTCCAGTAGGCTTCAAGGGCTTTTTTCAGTTCGCGATCCGCGCCGATGCGTGGGAAACCAAGATTGTGAGCCAGGGCCATAACGGCATTCCTCCATGTCAGTAATGGCCCAATTATCGACAGACGCATCAACATGAGACAAACTCAACGTTTTCGTGTTCATCATCAAAATTACTCATGGAGCACCCGTGCTGGAAATTCGTCACCTCAAAACCCTGCACGCCTTGCGCGAATCCGACAGCCTGGTCGAGGCGGCAGAGCGCCTGCACTTGACCCAGTCGGCCCTGTCTCATCAGTTCAAAGAGCTGGAAGAACGCATGGGCATGCCGTTGTTCGTGCGCAAAACCAAACCTGTGCGCTTCACCAGTGCGGGTCTGCGCCTGCTGCAACTGGCCGACGCCATGTTGCCGCTGCTGCGGGGTGCAGAGCGAGATATAGCGCGCCTGGTCGGTGGTACGGCGGGCCGCCTGCACATGGCGATTGAATGCCACAGCTGCTTCCAGTGGTTGATGCCCACCATCGACCAGTTCCGTGATGCGTGGCCCGAGGTTGAACTGGACCTGGCATCAGGCTTCGCGTTCGCCCCGCTCCCGGCGCTGGCGCGCGGCGATCTGGATTTGGTGGTCACCTCTGACCCACAAGAGATTGCAGGTCTGACGTACGTGCCGCTGTTCACCTACGAAGCCATGCTGGCCGTTGCCAATCAGCACCCGCTGGCCAGCAAGCCATTTATCGTGCCTGAAGACTTAAGTACCGAAATTCTCATCACCTACCCGGTGGAGCGTGACCGGCTCGACATCTTTACCCGCTTTCTGGAACCGGCTGACGTAGAGCCCGCGCAAGTACGTACCTCAGAGTTGACGGTCATGATGATGCAACTGGTGGCCAGCGGCCGAGGTGTGTGCGGGATGCCGCACTGGGCGCTGCATGAATACAGCTCACGGGGTTACGTGAAAGCCAAGCGCCTGGGAGAAAAAGGGTTGTTCGCCACGCTGTATGCAGCGATTCGCGCAGACATGCTGGATGCGCCGTACATGCGCGACTTCTTGCTCACCGCCAAAGACACCTCGTTCTCGACGCTGGATGGCGTCAGCGCCGTGCGCTAAACCCCGCAAACGCCATTGGCTGCGCTCTTTTGATCTTGAAAACCAACAGATCGCAGCCTGCGCCAACGCCTACAGGGTTTTGTGCTCGGCAACCGTCCGCCAGCGGCGCATATGCACGCGGTCGTAATAGTCTTCCCCCACCCGAATCGCGCAATCCTCCAGCCCCGACTGTTCAAACCCGCAACGCTTGTACAACGCCAGCGCCGCCGTGCTATTGGCGCTGACGGTGAGTTCAATCACTTCGATATCGGATTCTTGCTCAGCCAGAGACACGACCGCCTGCACCAATTGCTCGCCCAACCCCTGACCTCTGAAGCGTTCGCGCACATATAAGCCAAACAAGGTGGACTTGTGCTGCGCCTCTGCCCACGGTTCAAAGGCCAGGCCGACGATCCCCGCCAACTCGCCCTCAATAAATGCGCCGTACAGCGCACTGAGTTCATCATCCAGCTGCGATTGCCACCAGCTCAGCGGCAAGTGCTCTCGCTGGGTAATCGTGGAGACAAAGGCCTCAGGGTGTCGTTCATAGGCCTCTAGCATCAAGTGGCGATAGCCAGCGGCGTGTGAAGGATCAAGCAGTTCTATAGCCATTGAGGGTCCACGTCATAGCGTTTTACGTTGTTCGAGCATCAGCCTTACCGCCAGCGCCGCCAAGACGAAGCCCATCACATAACGTTGCACGGCCAACCATAACGGGTTGCGTACAAACCAGACGGCGATCCCCGCGGCGAACAAGGCAATCAGCAAGTTGACGGTAAAACTGACGCTGATTTGAATAAGGCCCAACAGGATACTTTGGATAAACATCGAGCCGTGAGCCGGGCTGATGAACTGCGGCAGAATCGAGAGGTAAAACAACGCCACCTTGGGGTTTAGCACACTGGTCAAAAAGCCCATGGCGACCAGTTTCGAAGACGAATCCGGCACCAGCTCACGGGCCTCAAACGGCGAACGTGCGCCGGGTCTAACCGCCTGCCAGGCCATCCACAACAGATAGAGCGCACCTGCCCACTTCAAGGCCTCATAGGCCATCGGCACAGCCAAAAACACAGCTGTCAGCCCGACCGCAGCGGCGAGCATGTGAACAAAGAAACCCGCCACCACCCCCACCAAAGACGTCACCCCTGCTGCGCGCCCCTGACAGATCGAACGCGAAATCAGATAGATCATGTTTGGCCCCGGTGTCAGCACCATCAGCACACACGCCGCAGTGAAAATCAGCACATCGTGGGCAGCAATCATCAAGGGTCCTTATCGGCATTCAATCAGTCAGAGGTCGGAGTAATCTGGCGGTAGAACGGCAAAATCACCTCACCGGTCAAGGGCGCCAGGGTCAAGCCGCCATCGCCACGGGGATCAATCCATTGCACTTCTTCGATCTCCGCAGCAGGGGCCACGTCAGCGTCGATGTGCAGCAAAAACAACTCGGCCTGCACCTCAAACCCCGGCTCATTCACCGCCGGTGCACAAAAGTGCCCAAGGTAGGTGGCGCGGACCGGGTCAATCTTGAGCGCAAGCTCTTCTTCCAGCTCCCGGGCCAGCGCTTCGATGGGTTGCTCATGGGCATCAATTTTGCCACCCGGCTGCATAAAGGCTTGAGTACCGCGCTTGCGCACCAGCAGGGTTCGGCCGTCGGGACCAATCAGCACTGCGGCGGCGATACGAATGATATTGGTCGGTAAAGGCAAAGATTGATCGGAACGCGTCACAAGAATTAACCACTCAGAGTGCGAAGACGCGCAGGATCACACGGCCAGACTTCGCTGAAAAGATACAGATCCGTCTTTTTTAGAGGTTTATCAAACCGCTGAAAAGGTTAATAAAACATTGCCTGTAAGGTTCTGTTAAGGTGCGCACCGTCCTGCCCGGAGGCAAGGATTGAGCGCGTAAATAATTACGCCGAGACAAAGGATAAAAGGAGTTTTAAATGTCGAGCATCACTGAGCTAAAAGAACGCGTTAACACTAAAACCTGGAACCTGGTATTGCTGGCTGTTGCAACTGCAGGCCTGTACCCCCTGCTCTGGCTATGGCAGAACCACACGATCATTGATCAAGTGACCCAGCGCCAAACCGCGAACACTACTTACCTTATCTGGCTGGCGGTGTGTATTGGCTGGGGGGGTGCACTGGGCAATACAGGGGATAACGCCCTGATTCTCATTGGTAGCCTTTTGAGCCTTGCCGGGGCTGTTTTGTACATCGTGTGGGCGTTTCGAGCGCGGGCTGCCTTGCAAGAATACGCACTTAACGAACACAAAATTGATCTGCGCATGAACGGTTTTTACACCTTCATCTTCAACGTCTATTACATCAACTACTGCATCAACGACCTGCCGGAAGCGCTGCGCAAGCAGCAGATTTTGCAGGGCAAGACGCAAACCACTACCGTTTGATGATGTTTGGCCGCCCCGTTCGAGGGCGGCCAGTTAGGTCTGTGCGTATCAATCTTGAGCCACGGCCTTCGAACCAAATCCCGCGAAACGCTTGTTAAAGCCTGCAATCCTCCCCTCCGATTGCGTCTTGCGCTGCTGCCCGGTGTACACCGGATGCGAGGCGCTGGAAATATCCAGCACCACATAAGGGTACGTGTTGCCATCGGTATGGACATGCGTGCGATCCGTGTCCATCGTAGAGCCGATCAGAAAGTACGCGTCGACCGCGGTGTCGTGAAAAAGCACTGTCCGGTAGTCAGGGTGAATGCCAGGTTTCATGGAATGTCTCCGTCGTTAAGGTAAGATCGAAACGTTATACAGTAACCACCATAACCCCTGCAAATGAGAACTTGTTTCAACTCGGCGTTCGCGTTAGGTGCCCGCGACTTTCGTCGGGATGCCGCGCCAGGCGAAATCCCGTTCAATGACTAGTCTGCTTTCTGTAATGACGTTTGCTTGATACAGGGCAAACACCGCCCCCGGGAAACCTCCAGGCTAAAGAGAGGGTCCTGACCACACCGTGAGTTCCCGCTTGTGCAGTTCACAAGCCCTTCAGGCGCAATGGCCTGACTGAAAAAACAAGCCTGAAACAGGAAACCGTATGAGCCTGTCACTGTTGAGCCGTTATGCGTTTTTTGCCTTTTGCGTGATTTTCACTCTCGCCAGCCTGCCGTTTATGCACCACGAGTGGTTATGGCCCTTTACTGCTGTGACCCTGGTGTTGAGCCTGATCGGTATTTTCGACCTGCTGCAAACCCCCCACGCCGTGCGCCGTAACTACCCCATCCTGGGCAACATCCGATACATGGTTGAGACCATTCGCCCGGAGATCCGCCAATACCTGCTGGAATCGGACAGCGATGCCCTGCCCTTCTCCCGGGCACAACGCTCGCTGGTGTATTCACGGGCCAAGAATGAAAGCGCTGACAAACCATTTGGCACCCTGATCGATGTGTACCAATCAGGCTTTGAGTTTATCGGGCACTCCATGCGTCCGGCCCCTTTGAGCGACCCGGCGGGTTTTAGAGTGATGGTCGGCGGGCCTCAGTGCACGCAGCCTTACAGTGCATCGGTGTTCAACATCTCAGCCATGAGTTTCGGCTCCCTGAGCGCCAACGCGATTCGCGCACTGAATAAAGGGGCGCAACTGGGTAACTTTGCGCACGACACGGGTGAGGGCAGCATCAGCCCATATCACCGCGAAAACGGCGGGGACCTGACGTGGGAGTTGGGCAGCGGCTATTTCGGCTGCCGCACGGCCGATGGCCGTTTCGACCCGGAACGCTTTGCCGTTCAGGCGCAAAACCCGCAAGTGCGCATGATCGAAATCAAGATGAGCCAAGGGGCAAAACCCGGTCATGGCGGGATTTTGCCAAAAGATAAAGTCACTCAAGAAATCGCTGAAACACGCGGCATCATGATGGGTGAAGACTGCATTTCCCCTTCACGACACAGCGCGTTTTCAACACCCCTTGAGTTGATGCAGTGGATCGCCCAATTGCGTGAACTGTCCGGCGGCAAGCCCGTGGGCTTCAAGTTCTGCCTGGGCCATCCGTGGGAGTTCATGGGCATTGCCAAAGCCATGCTGGAAACCGGCATCTTGCCGGACTTCATCGTCATCGACGGCAAAGAAGGTGGCACCGGGGCCGCACCGGTTGAGTTCACCGATCACATGGGCGCGCCAATGCGTGAAGGGTTGTTATTCGTGCATAACACCCTGGTGGGGCTCAACCTGCGCAGCAAGATCAAACTGGGCGCCAGTGGCAAGATCGTCAGCGCCTTTGATATTGCCAGCGTGTTGGCGATTGGCGCCGACTGGGCCAACTCGGCACGCGGCTTTATGTTTGCCATCGGCTGTATTCAGTCGCAGTCCTGCCACACCAACAAGTGTCCAACCGGCGTAGCCACACAAGACCCATTGCGCCAGCGCGCGTTGGTGGTCCCGGACAAAGCACAACGGGTGTTTCACTTCCATCGCAACACCCTCAAGGGCCTGGCCGAAATGCTGGCCGCCGCGGGCCTTGAACACCCAGCACAGCTACAGGCCAAACACCTGGTGCGACGCGTGTCGGCAACTGAGGTCAAACTGTTTTCGCAGCTTCACGTTTTTCTCAAACCCGGCGAGTTGCTGACCGGAGAAGTTAATGGCGAATTTTATTCGCGCATGTGGCAAATGGCCCGTGCGGACAGTTTTGAAGCCAATGCACTAAACGTTTAAAAAAACAGTGTCGGGGGGGGAGCACCTTCCCGACACTCTGTGCCACTTAATCAATGGCGAGAGGAACTACATAACTAGTTGTTCACCCTGAATAGTTGCTCACTCGGTCTACATCGCGATCAACTTTTTAGACTTTTTAGCGCCCGGCATCCTTCCTAGACTCAAGGCACTCTTAGCCATCGGAAGTTGCAGCATGCCAGAACCCCACTCGCCGCCAGTTCCATCTGTAGTGTCCGCCGCAGACTTGCACGAAGTCGGCATTCACCATGATCTTATTAAAGCGGCCACTCAAGAAGCCCTCGCACACACCTCACCCGCTATCATCAATCGACTAAACGAACACCCCTTCACACTTCCCGAATGGTTTATCAACGCCACGCCCGAGCAGCGAACGGCGTTAAAAGAATCGCAACGGCTCAACCAGGCGTCATTCACTGCCGTCAATGCTTACCTGAATAAAATCAGTACCGCAGAAGCGTTTGCGGCACCTTTGTTGGAACGGGCTTTAAAAGATCGGTTTGATATCACCTGTGACGTCAAACGTAATGTCATCACCCTCACCACCCTCAACTGGTTCACCAACGAAGTAGAAAGCTCTACGACTCAAACACTGCTTCAGGCCGCACTGCATAACTTTGAACCCGATCAAGCCCAAGCAGGCGGTATCGCGCGCGGGTCATACCTGTGGAGCGCCGCCTCGCATCATTCCAGCGACCCTGCCCCGCAAAAAATTGAAATTGAACCCATGGCGTTTGTGCGCCTGTGCCGAGAGCTGGATATCGGCGGCCAATATCAATCACATTTGAAGGCCCTGTTAGACCCACCCGACGCGGGAGAAAAAAGGGGGCTGGAGCAAGTGTTCACACAACATGAGCGTCATGTGCTCATGCTCCAGGCGGATATCGCGCTGATGAAGGGCGATATTCTCCACAGTACGCATTCAACCTTGATCGGTTACTGCCGCGGCGAAGACCACCCGTTGTTCAATCATTTGCCCATGACCTGCAATACCCTGGCATTGGATGACATCCCCTTCAAGTCAATGATCCTGTCGCATGGGACCCCGTTGGAACAAGGCCGGCGCTGCATCGTGTATATCCCGGGCGACCCCATCAGTTGCATCAAGGAATACCCAACGGTCAGAGCGGCATCGGCAGACCTGATCCATAAGTTGCACGACAAAAGTTACCGCGACTTCTTTATTCACCTGGCCCCGCAGTATCAAAAACTAAAACTGATCAAACGTTTCAATAACCGCTTCATTCACGCTAGCCGCGACCCGCTGGGCATGCAATTCAGCCCGACCCCGCCCTCGCTGTTTCATTATTTATATGCACAAAAAAAACAACAACTATTTGAAGATGCCTATTTTCTTGCCGTGCCCACGGCCACGGTTAATCGCCTTTCAGTGGTTCATCGCCTGGAACACTATCTGGACATCAGCCTGAATGTATTAAATGTAGCCGCACTCTTTGTCCCCGGGGTGGGTGAGGTGATGACCGTGGTGTTTGCGGCCCAAATAATGACCGATATTTATCACGGCATAGAAGCCTGGGAGCAGGGAGAACAAGCCCTCGCCTGGGGCTATACCAAGAGCGTACTCACCAACCTTGCGTTTGCCGCAGCCGCGGGCAAGTTTGCCAGCGAACTAGCCAGGCCGGTGCCTGTTGAACGGTCGCCTTATGTTGAAGAGTTGCAGGTCGTCACCGTAAAAGACGCTCCCCCTCAGCTCTGGCGCCCCGATCTCAGACCGTACGAACATGACATCCACTTTGACGCCTGGGCCAAAACAGATCCGCAAGGTTTATACACGCACGCTGATAAAAAATACCTGCGTCTTGAGGGTAAACATTATCAACTCCAGGCCGCACCCGATAAAACCTACCGCCTGCAACACCCCGGCCGACCCGACGCCTATGCACCGCTTATCAGCACTAACGGACGGGGCGCATGGCTGCATGAAGCCGAAGAACTCAACGACTGGAATCAAGCCACTTTAATTCGTCGTCTTGATGGTGCACTCCATGGCATCAGCGATGAGCAGGCACTCAATCTGTTGCATGTATCAGGCGTGGATGCAGCCCAACTGCAACTGATTTACATCGAGCAAACGCGGCCGCCCGCCCTGCTTGACGATTGCATCCAACGCTTTAAAGCCCAGCAAATGCTCGACCATTTCATCACTCGGATGCGAGTTGGGGACGTAAAGGCCGACCCTCTCCTGCAACTTCAAATTCTGGTAGAGGCCGAACTATGGCCGCGCACCAAAGCATTGCGTTGCCTGGATAGCTCAGGCCAAACCATCATTGAGTACGGCAACGGCAGCGCCATAAAGCGCCCCGTCCTTCAGATACTCGATAGCCAGGTACGCCAGGGTGAACTGTTAAGCATCGTGCTCCAATCATTGGACTCGCAAGAAATCAGAGACTTGATTGGTCCTGACCCGATCACTGGCACATGGGTGCATCAACTGGAAGCGCAAGTTAAGCAGTTGTGCTCCACGATTGCCGATCATGCCGAACGCCTGCGCGAGCCACTGTTTGCCTCTCAATATCGCTTGACCCAACTGTCGGACGACGCTTTGGTAAAACGCTTGACTGAGGCGTATCCAGGATTACCCGCGCAAGCGGGCGATGAAATGATCAAGGCCGCCGCATCGGCTGAAATCTGGCGCTTGGAGAACGGCGCTCAGGTGCCTCTGCGCCTTAAAGAAGAAGCCTTGGCCTTTGTGCAAGAGACTCGTCTGATGCGGGCTTACGAGGGCCTTTACTTTGATTACGAAGCCAATCCGGATACGCAAAAAATGATACTGCACAGCCTTGCGCAAATGCCTGGCTGGCCCACTGACCTGAGGCTTGAAGTTCACGACCGCATGCTTTACGGCCCCCTGCTTGATTACCTGGGTCCCGAGGATGCCCCGGTTCGCAAAGTGCTGGTCAAGCAGGGCAAACGCTACAGCACGTTCAACGGGCATGACCAGATGCTGCACGGTCTGGATGATATCTACGCCTCGGTCCTTCACGCGCTCCAAGACGAACACCGCGCGGCGCTGGGTTTCCCGCACACGGGCCAGGGCCAGGCATTGAAGGAAGCCCTCGCAGAACGCCCGGCGATGGATCGACATATGCTGAGAATGATCCTGGGTATTTCAAGGGCTTCGCTAGCGCCAGATTCACCTCTGCAATTAACACGAGGGCGACGCGGTTATCCTCGGTTTGAAAAAGAACCCGCGCGCTGTGGACGGGCTCCCTTCGTTTGCTTCCCGGCCAACCCGAGAAGAATCCGCCACCTGAAATCCAAACTGTATCCGGCCCACACCTACCAATCGGTCGAAGGTTTTTTGGGCCTTGAAAGCCTTTACAGCCGCGAAGGGCTGACCCGGCTTGAGGCGTTGAACAAAGAATACAAAACGCTCAGAAACAGCCTGAATGACTGGGTTGGGGCGCCCCTTGAAGCGGTGCAAGTGAGCGAATTCCACCAACGTCCGGTGCATATTCGCGACAAAACCCGCGCCGCCAACAAAATCATTCGATGCTGGCAGCGAAGCTCGGGGATGAGTAGCCCACATCCCGGTGCTCGACTCAATCTCAACGACATCAATCTCGCGACACTGCCCACGCTCAAAGCCGACTTCAGCCACGTCACGACACTGGAAATAAGCAATACCTACCTGCACCGCAGTGTTGAGGCGTTCCTCACCCATTTCCCCAATCTGGAGGAAGTGAAGTTTGAGGCCTCCCATTTGCGTGAACTGCCCGATTCGTTGTTCAGCCTCCAACACTTGAAGCTCCTTAACGTGAGGGAAAATTACCTCGCCCTCTCTCCGCGCACTGCCACACAATTAGCGGTTTTGAAAAAATTGCGGGCGATTGACCTTAGCCATAATCCGCTGGGCGTCATCCCTGATTTCAGCGCGTTAACAGAACTCGTGAGCTTGAAATTGAGAAGTACCGGACTCACAGCATGGCCCACAGGCATTGAGTATCTGGAGCATTTAACGCATCTGGATATGCGCGGTAACTTCCTGACGACCCTCCCACCCGGGTATTTCCAACTGCCTGCGACACGACTGCGTAACACCTTTGTGCACGACAACCCGTTCACCGGTTCGACACTGGAGGCCGTCAACACATACCGCCGCCACTTGGGACTTGCTCCGGAATTGCGCAGCCATGCCGTGGCGAGTGCGCCCGAGGGCCAACTTCTGCTGTGGCTTGAGCCAGACTTGATCGAAGCCGAACGCACGTTGAAAACAAACCTCTGGGACGCGGTCGCGTCAGAGCCACAAGCGCAAAACTTCTTTAAGGTCATTCAGGACCTCGTCGCCTCAGCAGACTTTGAATTCGACCGCCAGCCGTTAACGCGCAAGGTATGGCAGGTTCTGGAAACCGCAGCCGATGACAGCGCCTATCGAGCCGAGGTGTTTGCAAACTCAATAGAAAACGAAACCTGCGTCGACCGTACTTCCACTATTTTTAGCCGCTTCGGTTTCAAGCTATTACTGCGTGAAGCCTTGTTATCCGACGCCGGGGTCAGAGAAACCAAACTGCTCGCGTTGATGACCGGTCGAGTGCGGTTGTTGGAACTCGATGACATTGCCCAAACTCAAATCGCGTTGCAGGCCCATGCTTATACCAATGCCGTCAATGAAGCTGTTTTAGCGCCAGACGCCATACAAAGGCTCAAGCCTGATGAACTTGAAGTGAAGCTGATTTATCAAGTCGATTTGGCCCAACGCCTCCAACTGCCCTGGCAGCCCTCACATATGCGCTTTCGAAATGTTGCAAAAATAACCCCGCAGCAAATTGAAGAGGCGTATCAAACCGTCATCAACAAAGAGGCCACCCCAGGGTACATGGCAAAAAAACTGCTTGAGGAGGACGTGTGGCGGGACTACATCGAATCCACTTACAGCAGCGAAATAAACGCCGCTAACACCCTGCTCGAACAGCGTTATAGCGATATCGAAAGTCTTCAGGAAAAACAGCAACAGTGGGCATTGACCATGAACAGTACTGACGCACCGGCAAGGGCATTACTGGAAAGCGAGCTTAAAGCACTTGCCCGGCGCCTGGCCCTTGACCAAACCAGGGTGTTTACCGGCGCCCCCATGACTGAGGCAGACTATCTCGCCGAACTTGCACAACTTGACCAACAACGGAAAAAACCCCTGGAGCGGATTACCCAAAAAATCCTTGATAGAAAAACCTTGGCCACGATTGAAGAAGAGTAATGCGAGCCCGCCTGCGCGCAACATGAAGTCACCTCAAGGCTTTGCATTTAGGTGCTTTTACCGTCACCCTGCGCGCCTCTTTCCGGCGGCGCGCAGCCTCTGCTGCCATTGGCTGTTTATTAAATTTTGACCTGAGTACTCACCGTGATAATCCAAGGACGCGACCAGCGCATCGACTTTTTTCGCGGACTGGCGTTGATTTTCATCTTCTGGGATCACATCCCGCACAACCCGTTGGCCGAACTCACGGTGCGCAACTTCGGGTTCAGTGATGCCGCAGAAATCTTTGTGTTTCTGGCTGGCTATGCCGCCGTACTCGCGTACGGAAAAATAGGCCAGCGGGACGGTTTTCTGTTGGCCGGGATCAAAATCTTGCGCCGTGCCTGGGTGCTCTATGTGGTGCACATTTTCTTGCTCGCGGTGTTGATGGGCATCGTGTTCTTTGCCAACAACCACGTCGAAACCCGCGATTTGGTGCAAGAAATGGGCTTGCAGTACTTTTTGAGTAACCCACAGCAAGCGCTCACTGATGAGCTGCTGCTGCGCTTCAAACCCAACCTGATGGACCCGTTGCCGCTCTACATCCTGCTACTGCTGGGTTTGCCCCTGGTGTTGCCGTTGTTACTGCGCAAAACAGCCTATGTGGTGGGTGCTTCATTGCTGCTTTACCTGGGCGCACCGTACTGGAATCTGGCAGCACAAGAAGGCGGAGTCTGGTTCTTCAACCCAATGGCGTGGCAGTTTTTGTTTGTGCTGGGCGGCGCGGCTTCCGTGCAGGCTCAGCGCAACATCGGCTCCGGGCAACGAGCGCGCTGGCGCCAGCCTCTTTTTATCGGTGCGGCGCTTTACATAGTGCTTACAGGCGTATTGGCACTGTCCTGGAAGTGGCCACAGCTACACGATGCGTGGATGCCACTCTGGCTGGGCGAGCACCTGTATCCGATCAGCAAAACCAACCTTTCACCCGTTCGCTTGCTGCATTTTTTGGCATTGGCCTACGTGGTCGCCAAAATCGTCCCGCACACTGACTGGCTGAATCGCGGGCTGGCTCGCCATACCTGCCGCATGGGCCGTTACTCACTGGAAGTGTTTTGTCTGGGCGTGATTCTGGCGCCGTTGGCCGACATGCTCAATGCACTGGGAGGGGATACGTTTGCGATGAAGCTTTTCAGCGCCCTGCTGGGCGTCGGGATCATGGCCATACTGGCCACATGGCTGGACTGGTACAAACGGTTGGGCAAGCAGGCACCGACTGCGTCGAGCCGCTGAGTATTCATGGGTAGGAGCGAGCGCGCTCGCCCCTACCGCTGCCTCAACTGTATTACGCGCTTATGAGGCCGAGCTTACGACTGCAGGGGTCGTGTGCTTAGGCTGCAACTTGAACACGTAAAACAGAACCGTCAGCAAGATCAAGAACGCCGGGCCAACAAACAAAGCCACTCGCGTCTCAACGAAGTAAGCCATCAGCCCTACCACAAAGAACAAGAACGCCAGTGCAGCATACGAGCTGTACGGGTACAGCCACATCTTGTACTTCAAGGCAGCCGCTTCTTCCTTGCTCAGATTTTTACGAAAGCGCAGTTGCGCCAGCAAGATCATCAACCAGGTCCAGATCGCACCGAAGGTGGCAATCGCCGTCACCCATACAAACACTTTCTCGGGCGCCAGGTAGTTGAGGACCACGCCCAGCAGCAACATTGCAATCGACAGCAACAATGCCTGACGCGGCACACCATTTTTCGAGGTGGTGCCGAAGTTGGCGGGCGCCTGACCGTTCTGCGCCAGGCTGTAGAGCATACGACCGGTACTGAAAATGCCACCGTTGCATGAGGACAGCGCGGCCGTGATCACCACAAAGTTAATGATGCCCGCCGCGGTTTTAATGCCCAGACGCTCAAAGGTCATGACAAACGGACTGCCTTGGGTGCCGATCTCATTCCACGGGTAGATCGACAGGATCACAAACAGTGCGCCGACGTAGAACAGCAGAATGCGCCAGAACACCGAGCCAATCGCACTGGGAATGGTCTTTTGCGGGTTCTTGGCTTCACCGGCGGTCAGGCCGATCATTTCAACGCCCAAGTAGGCGAACATCACCATTTGCAGGGACATCAACACACCCTGGATGCCGTTTGGCAGAAAACCGCCGTGGGCCCAAAGGTTGGAAATACCCAGTGCAACGCCATCGTTACCAAAACCAAACGCGATGATGCCAATGCCACCGAGCACCATCGCAATGATGGTTACGATTTTGATCAGTGCAAACCAGAACTCAAACTCACCGAAAGCCTTGACCGCGATCAGGTTGATCGACCCCATGCTGATCAGCGCAGCAAGCGCCCAGATCCAGCGCGGTACATCGGGAAACCAGATCCCCATGTACACCGCCACGGCGGTAATTTCCGCGACACAGGTCACCAGCCATAAGAACCAGTAGTTCCAGCCCGTCAAAAAGCCCGCCAATGGGCCAAGGTAATCTTGTGCGTAGCGGCTGAAAGAGCCAGCTACCGGATTGTGCACGGCCATTTCGCCGAGGGCGCGCATGATCACCAGGATGGCCAGGCCACCGATGATGTAGGACAGCATGATGGCAGGGCCTGCCATTTCAATTGCTTTGGCCGAACCCAGGAACAGGCCTACGCCGATACAGGCGCCGAGCGCCATCAAGCGAATATGACGTTCGCCCAGTTCGCGCTTGAGCGGACCGCCTTGTGCGGTTTCGCCTTGGGGCTGGTGGTTGCCGACTGGCATAAAAGTACAACCTCATATTGTTATTGGATGTGGCATCAATCGGGCGTTCTATCAAGCCGGGCGTGTCACCTGGCTCCCCTCTTGATCGGCCCTGACCTTGTGGGTCGACAGGTCAAAAGGGAAATGCCCTACTGAGATCGGCGGCGAGTATTGCACAGCGTTGGTGCACAGTCATTCCCCTACCTAGGACGTATTTACCTACTTTAAAGGCTCTATTCCTACACTTTCAGACGCATGCCCCGTCAGCCGGGGCCAGCATCACCCGTCGGAAAAGCATTTCTGCAGCGCCAGCACAAAGTTTTCGCCTGCCTCACTCAACGTCTACGCTTCACATAAGCGCAGCCAAAATGCGTATGTGGATCGGTCGATTATGGGCGCACTGTGGCATTCCAATTCCAATCAAAGCGCAGGGCCAAAACCGTCAGTGGAGCATGTGCTGCCCCCACCGCAAAGGCCCGGCGGACGGCGCTATGGCTGGATTTTGGTGAGCGTTTTGTCACTCGCAGGCCTGGCCGCAATCAGCCTGATGGTCGTCAAAGAAGTACGCACCTCCGCCCTTCAGGCGCGTGAGTTCAGTCGCTTTGCCGCGTCCCTGAGTTATTCGATGCAGGCAGGTCCAAGCGACTCGATGCTGTACCCCGGTGCGGGACCTTTTGACAAGCGATTGGGCTACAGCGCTTTGGGCGACTTTTTGCCGCGCTTGTTAAAACGTAATTACGTGATTGCTGAACAAACTCGCTTCTCGCCAGAGCTGTTGAGCTACAGCAAAAAAGGGTTTTTCGTACCGTACTCAGAAAAAATTCAAGCTGGACTTTCCATTACTGACTGCTCCGGCGCACCGCTCTATCAGTACAACTACCCGCAACAGCTCTATTCGAACTTCGCCAGTATTCCGCCAGTGGTGGTGCACAGCTTGTTGTTTATCGAAAACCGCGACCTGCTTGACCCCAAGGAGCCGTTGGCCAACCCCGCCGTGGATTGGCCGCGTTTTGCCATGGCCGCGTGGTCGCAGGTTGCAAAAGTGCTGCACATGCCTGGCCAATCAGCGGGGGGCAGCACCTTGGCCACGCAACTCGAAAAATACCGTCACTCGCCAGATGGCCTGACGCTGTCCGGCAGTGAAAAAGTGCGGCAGATGATCTCCGCCAGCGTGCGGGCCTATCAGGATGGGCCTGATACCCTGCAAGCCCGCCAGGCCGTGGTACGAGACTATCTCAACAGCGTGCCGCTCTCAGCGGTGCCGGGGCATGGTGAAGTCCACGGCATGGCTGAAGGATTACGGGTGTGGTACGGCGCCGATTTCAATCACGTCAATCAACAATTGGCCAGCACTGCCAGTGACCCGCAAAGCCTTGCATCCCGCGGCCTGGCATTACGAGAAGTGCTGTCGCTGATGATCGCCCAGCGCCGCCCTTCGCATTATTTGGCCAAAGGCCGCGAAGAATTGGCGCAATTGACCGACAGCCACATACGCCTGCTGGCGCAGAACAACGTCATTGATCCCGCATTAACGGCTGCGGCGCTGGCAAGCAAAGTAACCTACCGCAACTGGAATACAGCGCCGACGATACAGCCCATCGAAACCAACAAAGGCATCAGCGTGGCGCGTGGCCGTCTCTCGGCGCTGCTCAAGCGCCCGCTGTACGACCTCGATCGCCTTGATCTGTCCGCTACCAGCACATTGCAAGCCGACTTGCAGCGCGAAGTCAGTCACTACCTGCGTCAACTGGCCGACCCCGCTTTTGCCGGCAAGCTGGGATTGCTCGGCGAACGTTTACTGACGCCCTCCAGCACTGCGCAGGTGCGTTACAGCTTCACCTTGTTTGAACTGACACCCGATGGCGCCCGCGCCAGGGTCCAAACCGACAGCACCGATCAGCCTTTTGACATTAACGAAGGCAGCAAACTGGAGCTGGGCTCGACCGCCAAACTGCGGGTCATGACCACTTACCTGCAAATCATGGCCGAGCTGCATGATCGCTACGGCGCTCAGTCCAGCGCCAACTTGAAGAAAGTCCAGATCAATGACCAGGACCGCTTGAGCCGCTGGGCGCTGGATTACCTGATCCGGGACCCCGGCGCCAGCCTGGCGAACATGCTCGATGCCGCGCTCAACCGCCAATACTCCGCAAGCCCCGGCGAAAGCTTCTTCACCGGTGGCGGCATGCATCACTTTCACAACTTCCGCAATCAGGACAATGGCCGCAACCCGACCCTGCGCGAGGCCATCCGCGAGTCTATCAACCTGCCCTTCGTTAGGCTGATGCGCGATGTGGTGCGTTACACCACGTATCAGGCGCCAAGCAACAGCGCCGAACTGCTCAAAGACGACCTCAATCCGCGTCGTCAAGAATACTTGAGCCGTTTCGCCGATCGCGAAGGCACCACCTACATGCTCAAGTTCTGGAAAAAATACAAAGGTAAAGACACCCAGGCGCGCCTCGACACCTTTCTGGACAGCATGCACCCCACCGCCATTCGCATGTCCGCGGTGCACCGCTACCTGTTCCCGCATGCTGACCAGGCCACCTTTAACAGTTTCGTGCGCTCACACCTGCGCAGCGACAAGATCCCCGACGATCGCCTCATCAAGCTTTACCAAAGCTACGGCCCTGGCGCCTATGACCTGCCTGACCAAGGTTACATCGCCAAAGTCCATCCGCTGGATCTGTGGCTGATGGGGTATTTACTGAACAACCCGCAGTCCACCTTCCAGCAAGCCGTAGCGGCAAGCCAATTCGAACGTCAGGAGGTTTACAGCTGGTTGTTTAAAAGCCGGCACAAAAGTGCTCGTGATAGCCGGATTCGTACCATGTTGGAAATCGAAGCATTCCTCGATATTCATCAGCGCTGGCAAAAGGTCGGCTACCCGTTTGACCACCTGGTGCCATCACTGGCCACGGCCTTGGGCAGCTCGGGGGATCGTCCGGCAGCGTTGTCAGAGTTGATGGGCATCATCCTTAACGATGGCGTGCGTTTGCCGGTGTTACGCATTGATACCCTGCATTTCGCCGCCGATACGCCTTATGAAACCCGCCTGATCAACGACCCCGACAAAGGCGAACGGGTGATGCCGAGCGAAGTGGCCACGGCCCTGCGTGAAGCCCTTTCAAACGTAGTGGACGCCGGTACTGCGCGCAGGGTTTCGGGCAGCTTCAAACAAACCGACGGCAGCATACTGGCCATGGGCGGCAAAACCGGGACCGGTGATAACCGCATCGAAGCCATGGGAGCGGGCGGACGCATCCTCAGTTCCAAGTCGATCAATCGCACGGCAACTTTCGTGTTTTACATCGGCGAACACCACTTTGGCACCCTGACTGCGTTTGTCCCTGGACGCTCGGCCGAAGCCTTCAAATTCACCTCCGCCCTGCCAGTGCAAGTCCTCAAGGGCATGGCCCCGATCCTCACGCCGTACCTTCAACCCGCCACTCACACCTTGTGCCATCCGCCTACCGCCCAGTTGTAATCATCCATAAACCCGGCACTGCGGCGCGGCTCTTCAGCGGCTTGTGAAACTGCCGAGGTTGGCGTAGCCCTTGCCGAGCCTAGGTTCGATTGCAAAGCGATCATTTACCCGATCACTACTGGGGTGCCGCTGGACGTGCAGCCTGGTATTGCTCGTCAACGGCAGGTTTTACGCATGTGATGCTGGGCCGGTCGCTACAGTCTCTAGCGTCGATCAGCACATGAGAATAATTACCGTTCATCGCCTCTGCTTGAACAGGCTTAAGATATATCTTAAGTTGTATCTGACTTTTACAGAGAGCGAAGAGAAATGAGAGAACATCATCATCCTCATCACCGCGAGCACGGTGTTGATCCCGACGGTTTTGAGAAACGTCCCGGCCGCGAACGCGCAGGCCGCGGCCCACGGGTATTCGCCCCTGGCGATTTGAAATTACTGCTGCTGGCGCTTATCGCCGACCAGCCTTGTCACGGTTACGACTTGATCCGCCAAATCGAAACGCTGTTCGACGGCGCCTATAGCCCCAGCCCCGGCGTGATCTACCCGACCCTGACCTTCCTTGAAGAAAGCGAAATGATCGCCGGCGATACCGAAGGCGGTAAAAAACGCTATACCGTCACCGACGCCGGTCGTCAGTCACTGGCCGAGCAAACCATCGCGCTGGAAGGCGTGCGCATGCGCATTGATGTAAGCAAGCGCTCGCTGCGCGGTCACGACCGACCGGCTGAAATCCACGAAGCCGTGCACAACTTGCGGCACGCGTTACAAATGCACCATGGCCGCTGGAACCCGGAAGAAATCCTGCGCGTTCGCGACCTGCTCAACAACACCGCCAAAGCCATTGTCGATGGCCCTGTCACTGCATTGTCATCGCAGGAGAACGCTGAATGAATGCCATCGCCCCCCAGACCATTCACCGGGTCATGCATGAAATAAAACGCCGCAAACTTGAGGTGCTCCGGGTGACCGACCTGACACCCCGCATGCGCCGTATTACCGTAGGCGGACCTGAGTTGGCCGGCTTCATCAGCCTGGGCAGCGATGACCACGTCAAGTTGTTCTTCCCGCAGAACGCCGAAGAACAGGCGGCACTCGAAGGCCTGGAACTCAGTGCCGGGTTGAAGAGCAAAAGCATGCCTGCGATGCGCGACTACACCCCGCGTCGCTACGACCTGCACACCCTCGAACTGGACATCGACTTTGTGCTGCATGGCGACGGACCTGCCTCTACCTGGGCGGCCCAGGCCACACCGGGGCAGTACCTGCACATTGGCGGTCCGCGTGGCTCAATGGTGGTTCCCGATATCTTCGATAGCTACCTGCTGATCGGCGACGAAACGGCCATCCCCGCCATCGCCCGACGCCTGCAAGAGCTCCCCGCCAATCGCCGTGCACGGGTCGTGGTAAACATCGAAAACGCAGGGGAAGAGCAACCCTTTGACAGCGCTGCAACGGTTGAAGTGATCTGGGTGCATCGCGACCAGCCGAATGAAGACCTGCTCAAGACCGTTGAACAATTGAAGATGCCTGAGGGCGAGTTGTATGCATGGGTGGCAACCGAAAGTGCACTGGCGCGCAAGGTGCGTCGTGTGCTGCTCGACACCCATGGTTTGAATGACGAGTTTGTAAAAGCGGTCGGCTACTGGCGGTTGGACGACAGCGCCGAAGATTAATCGACCGCGTACGAGCCGCTTGGTTTGACGGCGGCTCCGCACCCGCACGCAGCCTCGCGTTGCTCGTCAGCGGCTACATCGGGTGCAGCCCCCCGTCATCTGCTGATTAAGCGGGTGTTGCAGGCCGCTTCCATCGGTCCAGCCCCACCACAATGACGGCCACGGTTATGAACCCCGCCAAAATTGCGCTGGCATTGATAAATGTCAGCGCATACCCCAGCTTCTCAACGTCCACAAACGGATACGGGTACACACCCAGCAGATGCCCGCGCAACAGGATGTAGGCGAAATACAAAATGGGGTACAGCGCCCATAACCCGATGTGCCGGATGCGTAACGCGCCTTTGGGTACGCAAAACCACCAATACAGGGCGAAGAGTACTGGCATTACGTCATGCAGCACTTCATTGGCCAGCCACTGCAAACCCTGGGGCTGCCAGAGATTACGCAGCAGCACACTGTACGCAACGCCCACCACAATGATGCTCACGCAAACACCGCTGCTAATCCGTGGCTGCAAGAAGAACCTTCTGACCCCTGACTCACGCCCCGTTGCCTCGCAGGTCAAAACTACCGCCGCCAGGGTGTTAGTCAGAATGGTGAAAAAACTGAAGTAGTTCACCAATCCCCCCAACACGCTAGCGCCTGATGTCCAGCGGGCCAGCAACACCAGATCCAGCTGCAACGCCAACCCGCTCCATCCCACCATCGCCAGCAGGGTGCACAGCGTGCGTGTGGCGGTGGCGCTCACTCTCGTCGGGGGATTGTTCATCGGCGAATCAAATATCGCGCTTGGTGCGGGCGTATTTCACATACAGCTTTTCAACTTTTTCCCGCGCCCAGGGCGTTTTCCTCAAGAACGTCAGGCTCGACTTAATGCTCGGGTCGCTTTTGAAACAGCGAATATCAATGCGCTCAGCCAGCCCTTCCCACGTGTAATGCGCCACCAGCGCCGTAAGGATTTGTTCCAGCGTCACGCCGTGCAATGGGTTGTTAGTGGGTTCAGTCATGCCGAGCCTTAAGAAAGCAAAAGAGAGAAAGTCGCGCACCTTAGCCGAGCACTCGCTCAGGGGGAAGTGCATTTGCCACGCACAGCTTAGCCGTGACTGGAGAGGTGAGATGAAAGTTCCCCTTGGTTACCTTAATAGTGATGTTATATTGTAACCAATGCTTTCCAATCAGAGCGTATCTCGCGCGCCTTTTACGTCTAACCCTTCCAAGGAACTTGCAATGTCGTCCCCCGCCTTCCCACGCCATCTTCGCCGTCTACGCCTGACCCCACTGGCTACCGCCCTGCTCGTTGCCTCCCCGGTATATGCCCTTGAACTGCAACCCCAGGTGATTACCGGCAACCCGCTTGGCAGCAGCCAGTTGGCATCACCGACCACCGTCCTGGAGGGTGACGACCTGACCTTGCAACAACAAGGCAGCCTCGGTGAAACCCTGAACAAGCAACCGGGTGTGTCCTCGTCCTACTTCGGGCCCGGAGCCAGCCGACCGATTATTCGTGGCCTGGACGGTGACCGCATTCGCATTCTGCGCAATGGCGTCGGGGCGCTGGATGCCTCATCCCTGTCTTACGATCACGCCGTGCCGCTGGACCCGGTGAATGTCGAACGGGTGGAAATTGTGCGCGGCCCCGCCGCCTTGCTGTACGGCGGCAATGCCATCGGTGGCGTGGTCAACACCTTTGACAATCGCATCCCGACTGAGGCCATCGAGGGCATTCAGGGTGCGGGAGAATTGCGTTACGGCGGTGCAGACACCACGCGCAGTAGCGCAGGCAAACTGGAAGCAGGCGATGGCACTTTCGCCCTGCACCTGGATGCCAACGCCCGCGAGTTTAACGACCTGAAAATCCCCGGTGATGCGCGCAGTCGTCATGCACCGGCAAGTGAAGACGGCGACGATAAAAAAGGCCGTTTGGGCAACAGCAATGGCCGTCAGGACGGCGGCGCGGTGGGAGGTTCTTACACATGGGACGACGGTTATGCCGGCCTGTCCTACAGCAACTACGACGCCAATTACGGCTCACCCGCCGAACAAGACGTGCGTATTCGCATGAAGCAGGATCATTACGCGTTTGCCTCCCAATTGCGCAACCTGCAAGGCCCCTTCAGCTCGCTGAAATTCAACGCCGGTTACACCGACTATGAACACCGCGAAATCGAAGGCGGCGAGGTCGGCACCACGTTCAAGAACAAAGGCTACGAAGCCCGTGTTGAAGCGCGGCACGTGCCCTTGGGCCCGCTGAATGGTGTGGTGGGTGCTCAGGTCAACCGCAACGAGTTTTCTGCCCTGGGCGAAGAAGCGTTCGTACCGCACACCGACACCAACAGTGGCGCCCTGTTCATCCTCGAAGAACTGCAAACCACCGAACGCTTGAAGCTCAGCCTGGGCGCTCGTCTGGAGCACACCGTGGTCGACCCGGATGCCAAGGGTAACGAACGCTTTTCAGCGGCTGATCGCTCTAAAAGCTTCACCGCAGGCAGCGTGTCGTCGGGTGCAGTCTTCACCCTGACTCCGATTTGGTCGTTGGCTGCCACCCTGGGCTACACCGAGCGCGCCCCTACGTTTTATGAGCTGTACGCCAACGGCGCGCACGTTGCGACCGGCACTTATGAAGTTGGCAACGCAAACCTGTCAAAAGAAAAAGCCGTCTCCAGCGACCTGGCCCTGCGTTTCGATAACGGCACCCACACGGGCAGTGTCGGCGTGTTCTACAGCCACTTTTCCAATTACATCGGCTTACTCGGCTCGGGTCGTACGTTGAATGACGAAGGTGAACCCGACGCCGATGGTATCCCGGAGTACACCTACTCCGGAGTACGTGCACGCTTCACCGGTTTTGAAGCGAAAGATCACTGGAAACTTGGTGAAAGTGCCTACGGCAAATTCGCGCTGGAACTGTCAGGTGACTACACCCGAGCCACCAACCTCGACACGGGCGAAGCGTTGCCTCGTATTGCACCACTGCGCTTGAGCAGTGGCCTGCTGTGGGAACTGGATCGCTGGCAGGCACGGGTGGACATCGAACACGCCAGTCATCAAGGGCGCGTACCGCGCAATGAGTCGGGCACTGATGGTTACACCACCTTAGGCGCCAGCGCCGGCTATCACTTTGAAGTGGGCAGCAGCCAATGGCTGGCCTTCGTCAAAGGCCAGAACCTGACCAACCAGACCGTGCGTTACGCCAGCTCAATTCTGCGCGACATAGCGCCTGCGCCAGGGCGTGGCATTGAGGTCGGTTTACGCACCACCTTCTAAACCTGCTCACCTGGACTGAGCGTCGCGCAGCCCTTCTGCGCGGCGCCATCGGAGGCTCTAGAACAGGCTTTTTGCCACTAATGCGAGACTAAATAAAAGCAACATTTCGCTTTATCGCTACGCTCTTTCTCCGTTCTCACCTTGTAACTAGATTTATCCCACAGAGAACTTGGAGTCGTTATGCACGGAAGCTGTAGCACCACCGCCTCACACATCCTTAATGAAATACTGCATTACCGCCGTCGTTTCTCAGGCAGCGATCAAGATATTTCCCTCGAAAACGACATCGTTACCCTCACCCAATTGCCGCGCATTCAGACCTTTATCAGCGCCAACCTGCCCATTCACTTCATCTTGCCAGCCTTCCCGGCCAAGTCCCCGAACCCCAATAAAGTGCTGGGTGCTGTCCCGGACATGGCTGAAAAACTTGCCCTGACGTTTCTCAATTCATTGTGCGAAAACATTAAGAGCCACTACGCACCCGGCGCACGCCTGACCATTTGCTCGGATGGCCATGTATTTTCTGACTTGATCAACGTCAGTGACGCCACGATCAACACCTACCAGAACAAGATCAAAGCGCTGATCAAGGATGAACAGCTGTCACACCTGGACGTACTGAACCTGGGTGATATCGAAGAGTTCTCGGCCTTGACCGATGACTACGATGTGCTGCGCAGCACGTTGCTGGAAGGCTACGCCGACCCGCTGCAAGACATTCGCGAGCACCTGATCAACGACGAGGACGGCACCCGCCTGTACCGCGCCATCACCCGGTTCATGTTTGAGGACGGTTTAACGCCGGATTACCAGGGCTCAAAAACAGCGCTGCAACGTGACGCCCGCCAACGCGCCTATGGCGTGATTCAAAGCAGTTGGGCCTGGGGCAACCTGCTGGCGCAGTGTTTCCCGGATGCCATTCGCCTGTCGATTCACCCGCAACCTACGTCGAGTTTAAAAATGGGCATTCATATGCTGCCCACCAAGGATGACTGGTTGACGCCCTGGCATGGCACAGCCGTGGATGTGGACGGCACCTTTGTGCTGATGAGAAAAACCGAAGCCATGGAGCTGAATGCCGAGCCGGTGTGGGTCGATGGCAACCACAGCCACTACTCGCTCGACTCGCGCAAGTCAGCCAAATGCGCATGAGAAGCACGGATGCTTCTGAATTTTCGCAGTCTCATACGGTAAACAGTGATGCAAAACACACCTGTTTTTAACGTCAGTGCACATTCGCCTTTTGGCCTGATGATCACACCTGCCTGCAACGGGCAAACGGTCGAGCAACTGGATGTCAGCCAGCTCATCGCTCTGGCACGCGAGCATCACTTGCTGATACTGCGCGGGTTTGCACCGACCTTCGTCGATTCACCGAGTTTCACCCGCTTTGCCGAGCAGTGGGGAGCGATCAAGATGTGGCCCTTTGGCGCGGTGCTTGACGTCAAGGAGCACCCGGACGCCACCGATCATATTTTTGATCACAGCGGCGTGCCCTTGCACTGGGACGGTATGTACAAGCCGACCATTCCTGAATTTCAACTGTTCAATTGCCTGCATGCCCCAGCAGAGGATGAAGGTGGCCGTACGACCTTTCTCGATACTGAGGCGCTGTTGGCCCATACCCCGCAGGAAGTGATTGAGCGCTGGCGTGACGTCAGTGTCACTTACCGTATTCGTCAAGTGGTGCATTACGGCGGCCAAGTGTGCTCCTCGTTGCTGGTTGAGCACCCGCGCACTGGCAAGCCGGTGCTGCGTTACAACGAACCGGCTCAGGAGGGCGAGCGCTTTCTCAATCGCCATGCGTTGCAGTACCACGGTATCGAGCCGGACCAGGTGCGGGCGTTTGAACAGGACCTACAGGCCCGGCTGCATGACCCGCGCTTCTACTACGGCCATGCCTGGCAACAAAACGACGTGGTGATTGCCGACAACTTCTCGCTGCTGCACGGCCGCGAGGCGTTTACCGCACGCTCTGCACGACACTTGCAGCGGGTACACATCCACGCCGATCCCCTCTGCCACAACACCGCTTTACAGCCCGGCGCCTGACCTGGGACCGCTGCCCGTGTGCGCCAACTGCACACCCGGGCAGCGGCCAGATATCACGGTTTTACACATTGATGAACACATCGAAAGGACTTCGACATGGCACGTCTTCTGATGGCTTGCACCGCCAGCCCAGGGCATGTTTTACCGCTGCTTAAAATCGCTGAACACTTGATAGGCCAAGGCCATGAGCTGGGGGTACTGACCGGCAAACTGTTCCGCCAGCAGGGTGAACAGATTGGCGCCGAGTTTTTCGAATTCAACGAAAACATCGACTTCGATTACCGGCACGTAGACCGTCTTTTTCCGCAACGCGCGTTGCTACCTCCAGGCCCGGAGCAAACAGCTCTGGCCCTGAGGAATTTTTTTGCCGATGCCATGCCACTGCAAGATCTGCAATTGCGTCAACTGATTCAAGACTTCAAACCCGACGCACTGATCATTGAAAGCGTGTTTTATGGCGCCCTGCCGTTACTGCTGGGTCCTGTCGCCTCCCGCCCCCCAGTGATGTGCATCGGTGAAACGCCGCTAGGTCTCAGCTCGCGGGACTCGATCTTCTTTGGCCCGCGCATACCGCCCGCCGTACTGCCAATGGACTTCACGCGAGAGTCGCTGGTTATCAGCGAGCATCAGCGACTTATCGAAGAGGTTCATGACTACTTCAATCAAACACTCATCCAGCACGGGCACCCCACATTGCGTGAGGCACTCAGCGATACGCTGATCAACGACGTGGAACGCTTCTGCCAGTTGTCGACCCAAGCGTTTGAATATGCGCGCGATGACCTGCCACAACACTTGAGATTTGTCGGCCCGCTGCGCAATCCTCCAACTTCCAGAAACGCCGTCAAAGATCCATTCATCGAGGAGGATGGACGTCCGCTGGTGATCGTGACGCAGGGGACGGTGGCCAATGCCGACCTCAATCAACTGCTGCTGCCTACCTTGCGCGCGCTGGCAGGCTTACCTGTCAAAGTGCTGGCGCTTACCGGCGGCCGGGGCATCGACCCGTCCCTGATCCCCACGGCCGACAACCTGCGCGTTACCGACTTTGTGGTGTATGAACAGGTGCTGCCACACGCCAGCGTATTTATCACCAACGGCGGCTATGGCTCGATCAACAGCGCATTGGGCTATGGCGTACCGGTGCTGATCGCGGGCACCGGCGAAGACAAAGCCGAAACTTCTACGCGAGTGGTATGGACGGGGTGCGGCATTAACCTCAACTCCAGCTACCCCTCTGAGCAGGCAATTGCGCACGCCGTGCAAAAAATCATCACTCAAGCCTCTTATCGCCTCCGTGCAAAGGAGATCGCCGAAGATTTTTTACAGCATGACGCACTGGCCATTATTTCGGACGAACTCCAGCAAATGCTGGCCGAAACAGCCTGAGACGATCGGTCGCAGCACACTGTTACCAAATCCGAAATGATCCATGTCATTTAAAGTGCTGTTTCAAAAGGTTACAGCGCTTTATCATTCCATTCTTAGAGGCTGAACCGATTCACGGCGCCTCCAAATCTTCAAGGGTGCGCGCCGATCTTTACAAGACAGCGCTACCACTGCCACAGCCATACCTATAAAGACTCACTACCTCGACCTATGTCCACATTTCTGATTTTGCGCAAACACAGTGCGCTGCTTCCTATGGCCGGGCAAAAAGCCCTGAGCCTGATGGGCGGCCTTACTGCTTTCGGCCTGGCCACCTGCGTGCAGGCAACCCCGGCGTTCGACAGCGATTCCAAATGGATGTTTGGGGACTGGAACGGCACCCGTAGCGAGCTGGAGCAAAAAGGCTACGCCTTCTCCCTAGACTATGTCGGCGAGGTGGGTTCCAACCTGCATGGCGGCTATGACCACGACCGTACGGCGCGCTACAGCGATCAGTTCGGCCTGGGCACGCACTTGGATTTGCAAAAGATTCTGGGCTGGGAAGATGCCGAGTTTAAGCTGACGATCACCCATCGCAGCGGTAACAACATCAGCAACGATCGCATCAACGACCCGCGCGTGGGGGGCTTCACCTCGGCGCAAGAAGTCTGGGGCCGTGGCCAGACCACCCGCCTGACGCAGATGTGGTACCAACAGAAATTCTTTGATCAGAAGCTCGACATCAAAGTCGGCCGCTTTGGTCAGGGCGAAGACTTCAACAGCTTCCCGTGCGACTTCCAGAACCTGGCGTTCTGCGGTTCGCAGGTCGGTAACTGGGCTGGGAGCATTTGGTACAACTGGCCGGTCAGCCAATGGGCGTTGCGCGTCAAATACCACCTCACCCCTGAGCTGTATGCTCAGGTCGGTGCCTACGAGCAAAACCCGTCCAACCTGGACCGTGGCAATGGTTTCAAACTCAGCGGCAGTGGCACCCAAGGTGCCGTGTTGCCGGTTGAACTGGTGTGGACGCCAAAAATCAACGGGCTGCCAGGGGAGTATCGTGCGGGGTACTACTACAGCAGTGCCAAGGCAACCGATGTTTACAAAGATGCCAATGGTCAGGCCGCAGCCTTGAGCGGCGAAGCTTATCGCAGCAGTTCGAGCAAGCACGGCATGTGGCTGGGTGTGCAACAGCAACTGACCCGCCGCGCCAGCGATCAGTCGAGGGGCTTGAGTGTGTTCGCCAACGCCACCGTTCACGACAAGAAAACCAACCCCATCGATAACTATGTGCAGGCGGGCATCGTCTACAAAGGCGTGTTCGATGCACGGGCCAAAGACGACATCGGCTTTGCCGTGGCCAGGGTTCACGTCAACCCGGCCTATCGTAAAAACGCTCAGGCGACCAATCAGGCCCGCACGGTGTACGACTTTGACGACGCCAGCTATCTGCCGCCGCAAGACACCGAATACAGCGCCGAATTGTATTACGGCGTGCACGTCACTAACTGGCTGACCGTGCGACCGAACCTGCAATACATCCGCCATCCGGGCGGCGTCAACCAACTGGATGACGCGCTGATCGGCGGTTTGAAGATTCAAAGTTCGTTCTGATCCCTGCACGAACGACCGCGACGAGCATGAAGCTTGAAGCTGACTCACAAGGACTGACTTTACTGAATCGCCCCGCGTCGCGCCGTGTTCCACGGCCCATGCGGGAACACTATCAACGTAACGGAGAACCACACTATGAGCACTGAAGGTGCTTCAAGTCGTAGCCGCCTGTTACCGACGTTGCTCGGTATCTTGCTGCTGCTAATGGGCCTGGCCATGCTGGTCGGGGGTATCAAACTGGTCACGCTGGGCGGGTCGATGTACTACCTGCTGGCCGGTATCGGTTTTGGCCTGTCAGGCGCACTGCTGATGGCCGGGCGTCGCGCCGCGCTGGGCTTGTACGCCGTGGTGCTGTTCGCCAGCACCGTGTGGGCACTGATCGAAGTGGGCCTGGACTGGTGGCAACTGGTACCGCGCCTGGCCCTGTGGTTTGCGATCGGTATCGTATTGCTGCTGCCATGGTTGCGTCGCCCACTGTTGCGTGGCCAATCGGCCCCGGTGGCGACTGGCGCACTGAGCGTGGCCGTCGTACTGGCAGGCCTGGCTGCACTGGCCAGCCAGTTCACCAGCCCTGGTGAAATCAAGGGTCAACTGGACCGTGATGCAGTTCCCGGCATGACCAACACCGCACCGGCCATGCCGGAGGGTGACTGGCAGTCCTACGGGCGTACCGCCTACGGTGACCGTTACTCACCACTGAAAGAAATCACTCCAGAAAATGCCCACAAGCTGGTTCCAGCCTGGACATTTCGTACCGGTGACATTCCTGGCGAAGGCGATCCGGGCGAAACTACTGCCGAGAACACCCCGCTGAAAGTGAACGGCATGCTGTACGTGTGTACCCCACACAGTCAGGTGATTGCTGTTGACCCAGACACCGGCAAGGAAATCTGGCGCTACGACCCGAAGCTCAGCACGCAGAACGCGGCTAACTTCAAAGGTTGGGCACACATGACCTGCCGCGGCGTGACGTATCACGACGAAAACGCCTACGCCAAGGCCAGCACCGAGCAAAGCGCTGCCGAGCCTGCTGCTGCCACGTCGAGCAACTCGTGCCCACGTCGCCTGTTTCTGCCGACGGCTGACACGCGTCTGATCGCGCTGAACGCCGACACCGGTAAAGTCTGCGAAGACTTCGGTGACAATGGCGCAGTTGACTTGCGCCACAACATGGGTGGCTTCGCGCCAGGCGGCTACTACTCCACCTCGCCCCCTGCCGTGACCAAAGATCTGGTTGTGATTGGCGGCCACGTTACTGACAACATTTCTACCGATGAGCCATCGGGCGTGATCCGGGCGTACGACGTACGTACCGGTAAGCTGGTGTGGAATTGGGACAGCGGCAACCCGGACGCCACGGCGCCGATTGCCGAAGGCGAAACCTACACCCGCAACTCGCCTAACATGTGGTCGATGTTCGCCGTCGACGAAAACCTCGGCATGCTCTATCTGCCGATGGGCAACCAGACGCCTGACCAGTTCGGCGGCAACCGTACCGAAGATTCCGAGCGCTACGCTGCTGGCATCACTGCGCTGGACATCGACACCGGTAAAGTCCGCTGGTACCGTCCGCTTACTCACCATGACCTGTGGGACATGGACGTAGGTGGCCAACCTACCTTGATGGACATTAAAACGGCTGACGGTGTTAAACCGGCTCTGCTGGCGTCCACCAAGCAAGGCAGCATCTACGTGCTTGACCGTAGCAACGGTAAAGACATCGTACCGATCCACGAAGTGCCAGCACCGGGCGGCGCCGTTGAAGGCGACCACACCGCGCCAACCCAGCCTCGCTCCGAGCTGAACATGATCCCGCCGGTACTGACCGAACGTGACATGTGGGGCGTGACTCCGTTTGACCAGATGCTGTGCCGTATCAACTTCAAATCCCTGCGTTATGACGGCATGTACACCCCGCCGTCCTTGCAAGGTTCGATCGTTTATCCAGGTAACTTTGGCGTGTTTGACTGGGGCGGCATCTCGGTAGACCCCGTGCGTCAGATTGCATTCCTGAACCCAAGCTACATGGCCTTCACCTCCAAACTGGTCCCCCAGGCGGATGTGGCTGCAATGGGCCCACGTAAAGGCGAAACCTCGGGCGTACAACCGAACAAAGGTTCACCTTACGGCGTGATTCTGGAACCTCTGTTGTCGCCACTGGGCCTGCCTTGCCAGGCTCCGGCGTGGGGCTACGTTGCGGCGGTCGACCTGACCAACAACAACGTAATCTGGAAACACAAGAACGGCACCGTGCGTGACAGCTCGCCGGTTCCAATCCCGCTGTCGATGGGCGTTCCAAGCTTGGGTGGCACATTCACCACCGCCGGTGGCGTAGCCTTCCTGAGCGGCACCCTTGACCAGTACCTGCGTGCTTACGATGTAAGCAACGGCAAGTTGCTGTGGGAAGGTCGCCTGCCTGCTGGCGGCCAAACCACTCCAATGACCTACACCGGCAAAGACGGCACACAATACGTGCTGGTCATGGCGGGTGGTCACGGCGGCCTGGGCACCAAAAAAGGTGACTATGTCATCGCGTTCAAACTCGCCGATTAAGTAACACAGCGAGTGGCAAGCGAAGCGGCTATCGAAAGATAGCCGCTTTTTTTATGACTGACGTTTTATACAAGCCTGACCTGCGATATTCACAACGGCATGCTACACGCTATTCCAGCACCCTCTTTTTTATTAATGATGAGCCTTCGGCTATATAAACTTCAGAAATGCCCTGCACTACACCCTTTATGTAGTCCACTTCATACTGAATTTCGGGATTCCCTTACATAAAATCCTCCACCCTACCGCAGACATGGCGAGTATTAAAAACCGAGAATAGGGTTTGGCAGATAAATGCTTAATAACGAGCCTCATAGTAGTTTCCATCCTGATCACCACCGGGAAATTATGTGCTTCGGCGGGGCTTACTGCGAATCAAATAACTTTGACAACGTAGCTATCTGGGTCGGCCAAGCGTGCTGGGTGCGGCATCATTCCACGTACGAATATATTGACTGCGTTTATTAATACACGCTGCAAACCACATCAGATTTAATCCTCCTCAGAGCAACATTGATGACACCTTTCAATAGCGCCCTGCTCATGGGCATGTGTTGCTTGAGCGTATGCCTGGCGCAACTGGGCATGATGATGTATTTACCCGGCATCTCTGCCATTACGCAGGCAATGAATACCCGTAGCCACCTGACGTCACTGTCATTACCCGCGTATTTAGTGGGCATGGCTGTTCCGATGCTTATATGGGGAAAATGGGGGGCCATGTTCGGCCTCAAAAAGATCTTAATAGTGTCATTAGCTCTATTTGGCCTATGCAGTGTATTGCTGGCGATGTGTACACAGATTGAAGCGTTTATTACCTCAAGGTTGATTCAGGGGATCGGAGCAAGTGGTATGTCGGTCATCGCTCGCTCATTAACGGCACACTACTTCAAAGGCCCTGCACTTGCCAAAGCACTTTCTTGGTTATCCATTGCGTTCGTCTTCTCATTGGGAACAGGGCAATACGTGGGCGCACTCTTAATAAGTGCGGCGGGGTGGTCAGCGACATTCTGGGTACTAGGGGTAGGTGCAATCTTGCACATAGGGTGGGTGTATCGCTACTTACCCGACTCCCGGCAGGCCTGTGGCATACCCAGCAGTTGGGGTCATTATGTGATGATAATTCGTCATCTCCCCTTCCTCTTCCCTGCACTGACGGGCGGCTTGGGTTACGGGATCATAATGGGCTTCAGCACCGCGGCTCCTTCAATACTGCAAACGACCTATCACTGGTCCGTCAATGATTACGGGGCATTGGGCTGGGCGGTAAGCCTGGCGTATCTGCTGGGATCTCTAAGCATCAACCGATGGGTATTAACCTATGGGCAAAAAACACTGAGTCGCATTGCCACACGCATCATGCTGCTCGCCAGTGTATTAATGCTTATGGGATTAATGGCCAATCGTTCTTGCGCGCTGCTACTGTGGCTGCCCTACTGCGGCATCGTTTTCGGCCAAGCCATGAACTACCCCATCAGCCTGTCCAAAGCCTGCGAGTACTCGCCTGTGAGCGGCCCTTACTCAATGGCTCTGTGCGGATTTATTCATCAGTTGCTAGCAGCTTTTATTGGAACGACGGTCAGCCTGCTTACTTTGCGGCACCCATTACAACTGGCCTTAATTTGCTTGCTGCTAGCCGTCGTGGTCTGGGGGCTGAATGTCGCAAAACCCACTTCCTCACGAGACGATTAAGAGGAGCGAATACCCAATTCAGCTTCACGCTGAGCAATGGCCACTTCAAGTTCCGGGGAGCGCTTTGTCCATTGATCGGGAGGAAGGGGTTTGGACCATTCAATGATTTCAGGATCTTCAAGATCGGGGGGAGGTGAAAGTTTCCATGAATACAGCATTGCGATAAGCGGCGTACCGAACAGAAATATACCCAGCACTAACAACAGAGCCTGTCCTAGTTCACCCTTACGTACATGCTTGAATAAACGAGTGGCATGCTCGTAAAAAGCACCCCATACAGGGCCACGACCTTGCAGATTGTTTTGACCACCATCGAAACTATTGACTTGGGGCAGCACATGAGGGCCGACCTCCATATAACTGCGAATACATTCCCATAATGACTTTGCCGATTCGTTTCCGCCACAATTAAAACCCCACATAAAATGCTTATTTTTTTCTGACGCCTTCACATCCGGATTTTCGAAACCGATGAACAGTAAGCCCATCGTATTCGGCCCAGCCTGACTCAGCGACGTATGCTGCGTGGCTGCAGCTGTCACTGTCTCCCAAGGTACGATCCAATACTCACCATTTTCACGGGGCACGCAAACTTCTCGTCGTTGACGGTTGAATCGAATGGGCAAAGGGGTAGGACGTAGAAGATTAGATATAAATACAACGACAGGAATACCAATGACTACAATGACCATTATTCCAAACATATAAAACAAGCTGTCATTCCATGAGTAATACCCCATCACCAAGAACATCAGCGACATAAACCATATCACCATGACGCCCCCTCCCAAATTGAAATTACCAATATCCAAAAAAACATCATTATTACGCCAAACCATATTAACAACATCAACCGGTTTTTTTCCGGTGGGTATCGGCAAAGGCGCCAGATAATCTTGGCGAGAACAAACCATATCTTTATGCCACCTATTTACATGTACATTCACTTACCAAACTAAGACTGCAAGTATATTGAACATTGCCTATCACCCAGCACATGTAGAACCGCCATATCAAGTTCGGGTGTTAATGTATTACGCAGATCGACTACGCCATGCTCCCCAGTTATTGTAAAGGCAACGCCACGCCCACCACCGACAAAGTGCAGCGAACTAAGCATAGAGATGAGCGGTGTACGATAAAACAAACGTACCGTTATTTGGGATGATTGAGAGACAAATTCATTGCGCGCATATTTTTCGAAGCCCCCTATCAGACGTAACCCCTGCCCTAAGGTATGTGGCAACCAATCACATTTGCTGGAGCGTAGCCAATAATCGCCGATGTCCTGCATGGACTCTTCAATGCGCGAAAACCCTTGAAAATTATCGATATTTTGGCTTGCGGCTAATGCACGTTTAGCGTTACCAATCATAGCTATTCCGAGATAAACACTCAGTGGACTCGCCCCTGGCAGGTCAATTATTAGAGAATCTATAAATGTCGTTGATCGAAACCCCGTTGGGCTACTAGAACCAACTATTTCGTCACTACCAACAAAACTGACTCTCGGTCTATATAAAATATCGCACAGAAAGGTAAACTCTTTATTTTGATTTATTATAAGAATAGGATTCAAATCAAGAGCATTAGCTTTCGACCAACAGCAACCATTAAGAAAGTCTTGCATAGGCGTTTCTTGCAAGTACCAAGAAACAATATAAAGCAACCCCGCAGACATAATCAGATAATTAAGTGGCCCCATCCACAACGAATATCCTGCCGTGGCCGCTTCAATTGCTAACTGCCCGGATATAACTCTTACTGTGTAATAAATACCTGACAAGGCCTGCGCCCCAAATAGAAACATTTGTCCTTTCACTACGTCCCTACGTAAACTGAGCCAAGAATCAATATTAACTTGCGCACTCTCTAATTGTATTTTCAATGAGCCTAATTCTTTAAAAGCCGCAACCGCCGATAGTCCTCCAATCAACGCACCAAAAAATGTCAGTGCCGGAATACTCGTCCATTTACCTGACGAAAACTGATGATTGAAAGCTCTATCTGCGACCGCTCTCCTCATCTGCCAATCAATCACCGCCACCAACGCCGCCCCCGCATACAACGTTGCCGACGCGGTGTCGTAGATCCGCTGCTGATCCATCTCCTCCACCACCGACGCTTGTGCCAGATAGTTGCTGGCGTTCAGTCCGTTAATCAGCAGCGCAGCAATCGCCACTAAGCCGCTGCCGTTAATCACTGCCGCGGAGTTGACTATTTTTGCTGTATTCCCTGTGCCAATAGCCTTTGCGGTGGTGTTGACCCACTGTGTGAGGTCTTCGGCGGTTTTGCCAAACAGGTGCCATGTTCGCAGTCCGCCTTCGTTCACGGCTCTCAAGCCCACTCCATTGCCCAGTTTGGCGGCTATCAGGATGCTCAGCCACGAGCCGCCCGGCGCACTGCCGTGTTCGTTTTGAAGCAGGAGCAACGCGGCGCCAAGGCGTTTGACCAGAGTGTTCCACTGGCCTTGGGCATCCTGCGCCAACAATGCGAGGTGATTGACCACGGGCAGTCCCACTACACCCAGTACTTTGGCAATGGCGCTTTTGGCGCCGGTCTGGTTTTCCATGTCCAGCGCAGCAATCAGTTCAGCTGAGCGGCTGACGCTGTTCACGGCGCCTTCCAGGCTCGGGTTCCAGCCGGTGAACACCTGGCGTAATGCACCCTGGTCGTCGCTGCGGATGTAGTGCGCAAATTGCTCCGCACCGTGCTGGCGCAAGCATTGGGCGCTGAGGCAAGACAGGGCTAATTGGTCGAGCCAGCGGCGGTTGTCCGGGTCGAGATAGTTGACGAACCATGTGCCGCTTTCGCTGCGTTTGAGGTACTGCTCACGGTCTGCATACAAGGCGTGGTGACGTTGTTGAAGATGGCTGAAATGCGCGGGGGCGGTTTGATCCAGCCAGGTGTTCACGGCCTCAAGGTCGATGTATTGCGCGACCTTGTCACTCGACTGGGTGTTTCTCAAGTTGTTGACTTTGCTTTCCTGGTAATCGCGCACCACGTTCAAGGCATCGGCATGCAGTTCGAGGGGGATGAACGCGCGGATCGGCGCCACAGCCGCTTGTTCACGCAGGTGTATTTCGTGCAGGCGCGTGTCGGCTTCATGGTTGCTGTGGGTTGTGCTTCGTCGAATATTGGCGGTATAGCGCTCACGGGCCAGTGCTTCGAGTCGCGTGCGGGCTTCCAGCAACTGCCGGGCCTGTTCGGGGGTCAGTTGGATGTCGTGCTCGCGATAGCGGTAATTCAACGACTCACTGACTTCGGTCGCGTCTTCGGTAATCAGGCTGCGTATAAATCCGCCGATGCTCAGGCGCAAGTTGTTGTCGGATTGCCACTGTTCATGGCGCGACTCCAGCAACTCCTGCTCATGGTTGATATCGCGCAACACGCCAAGGTCGTCATCCAGGCAGGCAAATACTGAATACAAACCCTTGGCCTGGATGTGCGCCAGCGCCAGCACATCGAGAGTTTTGAGCGGCGCCCAGGGCTCGGCGCTCCACTCCCCCACAGGTGGCGTTCCGGGGGCGATTTCAGCCTGTCGGGCTGCTGCCATTGAACGTTCGTTGTTCCAGCGTCTGGCATCGACATAAGCGTCGATCAACACCTGTCGCCGCTGCGGGTCTGTCTCTTGCTCTATCTGCTGTATCAGTTGCTGTTCACCCTGCTCGTAAGCCTGGGCATTTTGCTGATGATCAACGGCCAGAGCGCGGTCGTAGACCTGCGGGTTCAGTTCGCCCATCACCCGCGAGTAATCACTCACCGGCGCACAATGCGGTGCTTGCAACGTATTGGCCACTGAGCGCAGGTCAAGACGGCGCATGCGTTTACCCCGAATCGAGGCATCGCTCAGTTGCTGACAATGGGCCATGTTCAACGGGTATTCGGCGTACAGCATCCATGCGTCTTGGTGTTTACCCAGCTCAATGCCACTCAGCGTGCCTTTCATCACCACGGTGTCATCGTCTTCGAGGTATTGCGCACGCAGCAGGTTGTTTTCAGCCACGGCATAACGCTTGAGTGGCCCCGCGCCTTGCCAGACGTAGACATACCCTGTGCGCAACAGCCTGGCCGCCAAGGGGTGACTTTGAGTACCTATGCCTGGCTGTATGGCCGGGTGACTCACTGCGCAGGTACTCAATGCATAACGCACCGGTACGACGAAAATATGTGTTTGGTTGGCGGTGCATTGCCTGACGGTGCTGTGAATATCGACATGCGAGTGAGCCTGAGCAACGCGGGTAGCGTGTGAAAGCGCTGAAATGGCGTCGAGACCAGCATGGGAACTCATAAAACCGGCCCTCGCAGGTCGATGTGGCGCTTTAACGCATTGATCAAACTTACCAGGCGCTGTGCAGGAGAAACCCCACGCTCGGCCAATAACGCTCGGTAATCGCCATGGTCCGGACCGTCAGGAAACGTGTCGCCAAACGCGGCGTACAGGGCCGTCCAGCACAGCACTTCATCCTCTGCGCTATAGCCCTGACGCGCCGCATTACGCTGGCAAGCGCGCGCCCATTGCTGTTGTTCCAGCGCATCAAGGCCCTGCAAACACAGGGGAAAAAAACGTAACGTGTGGGCAACCATGTGATGGTCAAACTGTTCACGTTTGCTCCTACACAACTGTTCAAGTTGCAGCGAGGAGAAGCGCAGCCAGGGTGTATGGGTGTACTGCGCGCAAGGCTGATCGGGGGTGTGTTGAGTGATCAGCAACGGGCTGCCGTCAGCTTCTGGCAAACGAATCACGCGCACAGGACCCATGAGCTGATCCCGTTCGCCAGTCGGCAGGTCGCGCAGCCACATGCGGGCAATACGTGGGTCGTAAAAACGGAAAAAGCCCGTGACATCGCCCTCCAGCCGTACATGTATCAGGCTGCGCATGTGCGCCATCAACACCGTTTCAGCCACCTCGGTCTCCAGCCAGATACCGGCTTGGGTCTGCCACTCTGCGTTGAAGGTGCGGGCCAATTCACTGCCGGGTTCAACCCGCACAAGCACGGGACCACAAGACGCAACTGCCGCGTAACGGGTGGTCAGGTAAAGCGCATGGGGCAACACCAACGGTGACAGTTGATGAAGTCGGGGGTAAAGGTCCGGGATTTGAGTGCTGTCGAGAACAAGGTAGGCGCGGTTCATTGCGCTGTGTCCTTTAAGGCTTCGCAGGCCATGCACACCGGTTCAATCGACTTGGCCGCGTCTTGAAACGCCTGGGTCTGACTGACCAGCGCCAGCGCCAGCAGGGCCTCAACCCCACCTGGCAGCCCTGATGACGCCGGGGTGCCTTGCGCTGGCACGCCCCCAGGCTGAACCGGCGTACTGCTAAAAATGCCCGCGGGTGTGAGCAACAGGTGTTGACCACCGGCCATCAGGCTCTGGGTTGCACCGCCATTGATATTAAGTGTGGTGCCTGCCTTGAAATGGATTTGCTGACCTGCCTCGACGGTCATGACGCGCCCCACATGGCAATGGCTGCTTTGGGCGATGTCCAGATAGTCGTCGGCCAGGAGCCGGGTTTTTCGGTCTGCCCCCACGGTATGTTGCTCTTGGGCCTTGAACACTACAGTGCTGTTGCCCTTGATGGTGTGTTCAAACTCACCTGCCACCTGCACGCGGCTGTCGTGTTTGATGTGTTGCTGCATATCGCGCTGGGCATGCAAATAAATCAATTCGCAGCCTTTACGATCCTCAAGTTGCAGCTCGTTGTAACCGCTGGCGCCTGGGGTGCTTTTACTGCGCAATACGCTACGGGTTTTATTGGCTGGTAACGCATGCGCCACCGGATGCAGGCTATTGATCAGACAACCGCTGACCACAGGCTGGTCGATGTCGCCTTCCAGATAACTGACCAGTACTTCCATGCCGACCCGCGGGACCGTGACGGCGCCATAACGCTCACCTGCCCAACCGGAGACCACACGCAGCCAGCAACTGCTGTTTTCATCCTGTGAGCCCTCTCGGTCCCAGTGAAACTGCACCTTGATGCGTCCCAAGGCATCACAAAAGATCGCTTCGTTAGCCGGGCCGCAGACTCGCGCACTTTGGCTGCCAAGCAGACGCGGTTTTTCATAGCGCGTGGGCGAGCGGTAAGCGACGTTTTGGGGGATGGCGTGAAACGTGTTGCGGTAGCCCTGAATAAAGCCGTCGGCGCACCGCAGCAGCGAGCTTGAGATCTGCTCTTCCAGGACCTGCGGCTGTTTGCCCTGATGCTCGATGCGCGTCAGCAACCAGTCACCATTACAAGCCTGTGTCGGGTGCTCCTTGAGTTGCAAATAGTGACCGCTGCGCAGGCACGGCTGGTGGCTACGACCGCTGGCTTGAGCGTAGGCGGCCTGGTGGCGCTCCAGCGCCCTCTGACTGTAGCGTTCGCCCTCAGCGGTGTCGGTGAAACGGCCGGGGTAGGTGTAATGCTCCAATTCAGGCCCGGCCCTGTCGGCCATGTTGTTGCGATCAGCCTGCACCACACGACTGGCTTTATTGAAGTTGTAGTCGCGCAGTGTCACCCGATTGCTGCGAGCCTGAAATTGCACCTCGAACAGGTCAATCGCAGGCCCTGGCGCCAGCAAGCCCTCCCCCGTGTGGTAAGGCGTTGCCTGAGCGGCCGGGACAAAGGCCATCAACTCATCGCCAAACACCAGTTCATGGCCGTGCACGGCATGACGAAAGTGATAATGCAGGCCCTCTTCAAAACACAGGCGTTGAATAAAGTGCAGGTCGCTCTCGCCGTACTGCACGCAGTATTCGCGCGGCAAATAAACACTGTTGAGCGCAAACCGGTACGCGTCACCGAGAATGCCGTGCCCCTTGAGCACCTGCTCGATGATCTGTTGCACCGTCTGGTGTTGAAAAATGCGCTGGTCAGTGCGATGGGCCAGATACGCCACACGCGGCACCAGTGTCACTTGATAGTGGGTCAGGCGCGCACTTTGGCAACTCTTCGACACGGCACTAATTTGCCCGTGAATGCCATTGTCCTGCTCGTCAAAGGCTAAAAAGGCCGATTGGTGCAGCAAGGAGGCGAGGTCAATGGAGGAACGGTCACTGACCAGCTCCACGTCAAACGAAAAGGGCGAACTGATGGCTTCCTCACCCTTGAACGCCAACACCTGCAAGGCAGGCTCGACGCCCTGAATGCTCAGACTGAAACGCGGTTGACGGGCACTTGTGGACATCCGTGACACCTCAGGCACTCCCGGCAAAGCTCATTGCATTTGCCTGCGCGCAAAAGGGGTCAACGCTAACGGATAGCGCTCAAGGTCAGGTGTAGGAGGATTCTGCAATTACGAAAAGAAAGCGCTCGTAAAACGCAAGATTGCTGCAACCAACACGCCTCATCACGCGGTTTCTTGCAGGCGCGCCAGCCACACTTCAAACGCCTGCGCATCCAGCGGACGACTGATCAGGTAGCCTTGCGCCGTGTCACATTGCCAGCGCTCCAGCAGGTCAAGGGTATGTTGATACTCCACCCCCTCGGCCACCACTTTTAGCCCCAGGTTGTGGCTCATCTCGATGGTCGAACGCACGATTACCGCGTCTTCACTGGTTTCATCCAGGTTGCGAATAAACGACTGATCGATTTTCAGCTCTTGTACCGGCAAGCGTTTGAGGTGAGCCAGCGATGAATAACCAGTGCCGAAATCATCGACCGCCAGACTGATCCCGCCATCGCGCAGTTTTTCCAGCACGTTGAGTGAGTGCTCAGGGTCGCGCATGACCGCACTTTCGGTGATTTCAAAAATAAGTTGCTCGGCCGACACCTGATAACGCTTGAGCAGGGTTTCGACGTTATGCAACAGGTCTTCACCGTGCAAATCCGCGGCCGAAATGTTCAGCGACAGTTGCAGCGCCAACCCCTTGCGGTTCCACTCGGCCAGTTGACGAACGCCCTCCTCCAGCACCCACTGCGTCAGCAATACCATGCTGCCCGTACGCTCTGCCAAGGGAATGAACTCGGCTGGCGACACCACGCCCAGCTGCGGATGACACCAGCGCAACAAGGCTTCGGCCTGGTGCACCTGGCCACTGCCAATCTCCAGCTTGGGCTGATACTGCAAGAACAACTCGCCCTCGCTGGCGGCGCTGCGCAAGTCGCGAATCAGCTGGATTTGCCGCTGATGCGCCAAGTCCCGATCCTGCTGATAGACCTGCAAATACCCCGGTAAGGCCGCTGCATCACGGCGCGCGATCGCGGCCCTGCTGATCAGTTCTTCGACGCTTTGGCCGTTGGTCGGGTACACCGCAATGCCCATGCAAATTTCGAGCAACACGTCATGACCATCGATGCTCAAGGGTCGATTCAACAGCGCATACAACGTGTCCGCCATCGCGACCCCGGCATCAACCTGGGTGCTCTCCAGCAGCAACAAAAATTCATTGCCGGTTATGCGCGCCGCCGTATCGCGCTCGTGCAGAGTGTCGAGCATCGCGCGGCTGGCCTCGCGCATGATCAGCTCCATGCCTTCCGGGCCAAAGCTTTCGTTGATCACGCGGTAGTTTTCAATGCCCAGATAAATCAGGACTACGTTGCGCCGGGCGCTGATCGCACTGCCCAATCGTTCCATGGCCAGAGCGCGATTGGGCAAGCCGGTGAGCGCGTCATGCAAGGCGTTGTGCGCCAATTGCTGCTCACGCTGCGCAATACCGGCCTGCATGGCGTTGATGGCCTTGGCCAGAAAACCCAGTTCGTCCTTACGCTTGAGTTCGACGGGCGTTTCGTAGTCGCCCCGACCAATCCGCTGCGCGGCTTCTGCCAGCAGACTGACCGGACGCGACACTGCCCGCGCCAGCCACAAGGCACCGAGCAAGGATGCCAGCAACGCACCGACCGAGACCCACAAAAACTTGCGATCAAGCGAATTAAAGGCCTGCATGGTTTGATCCAGCGGGCTCTGCAGCAACGCCATCACTTGCCCGTTAGCCGGGTCGCCGGCGTTGGCCAATTGCAACAATTGGCCCAAAAAACGCTGGTGCTGAAATTCGCTGAAATGAACGGTCAGGCCCGGCGCATGCGTGTGCATGAACGCGACAATGCTGGCGTTCATTGCTTCAGGCTGAGTACTGCTCAGCACCCCGTCCACGCCGTTATTAAGGGTCATAAACGACACTTCAAGGTTGCTCAGCGAACGCAACTCATGGGCAAATACGTCGTCCATCGGCATCGCAGACACCACGCGCACCACCGGCAAAGGGGCCATCACGGCACTCTGCACCATCATGTAAGGGCGGCCATCGAGTACGCCGACAAGCATGGTTTGAGCGTTACGACGCGCCATCTTCAAAGCCTTGGCGTAGGGAAAGGCCTGCCCGGACGGTAACCCTTTGAGGGTGCTGGTAATGATGTTGCCATTGAGGTCGAGTACAAACAGATCACTGCCGCGAATACTGGCCTCAAACTCCAGCAAGGCGTTCTCGATGTCCGCGGGGGTGCCATTGATGCTCGCGAGGCGAAAGTCCGAGTCATTGGTCAGCCAGTTGAGCCCGTACTGGATGCGCCGCCAACGCAAATCCATGAATCGCTCAAACACCCGCGTGCCGGTGCGCAATTGCTCTTCGGCCTGATCGCTGGCCACCGTAATGGTCACTGCTTTGACGGCGAAGTACACCGCACCAATCACCACGAGCAAGAGCAACGCCAGAAACAGGCTGATACGCGCCTGAAAACTGTTACGCAGCTTCATGCTGCCTCCTCGTTCCACTGAGTCAATGCCAGTACCCGCTCTGAGGTTATGTCCTGAGGCATACGCCGCTCCCTCTGCATCTTCAGAAAAGCCTGTCGCAAGGCCTTCCAATCCCTTTTTTTTGTTATCAATCGTAACTGCTGCAAGAAAGAAGATCGCCTAATAAATCAGGGCCGTCCACCGTCAAGTTGTTGGCGACAAAGGCCTAGCGAGCGGGCACTTGGGGGAAGATTTTATCAATGAGACAAGGGCCTGCCCTGACACTCGCCACAGGCTTGAACACAGGCATCTTGAACCGCAAACCCTGCGCTCGACTACGCTACTCGGCGCAGTCTTCGGCAGCGGCTTGAGGATGAAAAACGTTTCACCATTGAAACCACTGACACCGCGCCCCATCTAACCCTCATACCCCATTGCGCAGGTGCCCCATGAGCGACCAGCAAGATTTCCCGGATAACAGCACTGAATACACCGACATAGAACACCCGCACAGCGAACATCAACCTCACTCGGGAGGAACTGAATTGGCGTTGCCAGAACAGAATCTGCCGGACAAGGTGTACATCATCCCGATCCATAATCGCCCGTTCTTCCCGGCGCAAGTGCTGCCGGTCATCGTCAATGAAGAGCCGTGGGCCGAAACCCTCGAACTGGTCAGCAAATCACCTCACCACTCGCTGGCACTGTTTTTTGTCGACACCCCGCCCGATGACCCCCGCCATTTCGACACCGACAGCCTTCCTGAATACGGCACGCTGGTAAAAGTGCATCACGCCAGCCGCGAAAACGGCAAATTGCAATTCGTGGCCCAGGGCCTGACCCGCGTGCGCATCAGCATGTGGCTCAAACATCACCGCCCGCCGTATCTGGTGGAGGTTGAATACCCGCAGCAGCCCAAAGAGCCCACCGATGAGGTGAAGGCGTATGGCATGGCGCTGATCAATGCGATCAAAGAACTGTTGCCGCTCAACCCGCTGTACAGCGAAGAGCTGAAAAACTACCTCAATCGCTTCAGCCCCAATGATCCTTCGCCGCTGACCGACTTTGCCGCAGCGCTGACCTCGGCCACCGGTAACGAGCTGCAAGAAGTGCTCGACTGCGTGCCCATGCTCAAACGCATGGAAAAAGTGCTGCCGATGCTGCGCAAAGAAGTCGAAGTAGCACGGCTGCAAAAAGAAATCTCGGCCGAGGTCAATCTCAAAATTGGCGAACATCAGCGCGAGTTCTTCCTTAAGGAGCAACTCAAGGTCATTCAGCAAGAGTTGGGGCTGACCAAAGACGATCGCAGCGCAGACATCGAGCAATTCAAGCAACGCCTTGAAGGCAAAAACCTGCCGGTGCAAGCGCAAAAGCGCATCGACGAAGAACTGAACAAGCTGTCGATTCTGGAAACCGGATCGCCGGAATACGCGGTCACTCGCAACTATCTGGACTGGGCTTCGTCGGTGCCGTGGGGCGTGTTCGGTAAAGACAAACTCGACCTCAAGCACGCGCGCAAAGTGCTCGACGCGCATCATGCGGGGCTGGATGACATCAAAAACCGCATCCTCGAATTTCTCGCCGTTGGCGCGTACAAAGGCTCGGTCAGTGGTTCGATTGTGCTGCTGGTCGGCCCGCCGGGGGTGGGCAAGACCAGCGTCGGCAAGTCGATTGCCGAGTCGCTGGGGCGCCCTTTCTACCGTTTCAGCGTCGGCGGCATGCGCGACGAAGCCGAGATCAAGGGCCACCGTCGCACCTACATCGGTGCCCAACCGGGCAAGCTGGTGCAGGCGCTCAAGGACGTTGAGGTGATGAATCCGGTGATCATGCTCGATGAGATCGACAAAATGGGCCAAAGTTTTCAGGGCGACCCTGCGTCTGCCTTGCTTGAAACCCTGGACCCGGAGCAAAACGTCGACTTCCTCGATCACTACCTGGACCTGCGCCTGGACCTGTCCAAAGTGCTGTTTGTGTGCACTGCCAACACGCTGGACTCAATTCCTGGCCCGCTGCTCGACCGCATGGAAGTCATACGCCTGTCGGGTTACATCACCGAAGAAAAGGTCGCGATTGCCAAGCGTCACTTGTGGCCAAAACAGCTTGAAAAGGCCGGTGTTTCTAAAGGCAGCCTGAGTATCAGTGACAGTGCACTGCGCGCCGTGATCGATGGTTACGCCCGCGAAGCCGGCGTGCGTCAGCTGGAAAAACAGCTAGGCAAACTGGTGCGCAAAGCCGTGGTCAAATTGCTGGATGACCCAAAAGCGGTGATCAAAATTGGACCAAAAGACCTCGAGGCGTCACTGGGCATGCCGGTATTCCGTAATGAGCAAGTGATCAGCGGCACCGGTGTCATCACCGGGCTGGCCTGGACCAGCATGGGCGGGGCCACGTTACCGATTGAAGCCACACGTATTCACACGCTCAATCGCGGGTTCAAGCTGACTGGGCAATTGGGCGATGTGATGAAGGAGTCAGCTGAAATTGCTTACAGCTACATCAGCGCCAACCTTAAGCAGTTCGGCGGCGATCCCAAGTTCTTCGATGAAGCCTTTGTGCATTTGCATGTGCCAGAAGGGGCCACGCCCAAAGACGGCCCCAGCGCTGGCGTGACAATGGCCAGCGCCCTGTTGTCCCTGGCCCGCAATCAAGCGCCCAAAAAAGGCATCGCCATGACCGGTGAGCTGACCTTGACCGGGCATGTGCTGCCGATTGGTGGCGTGCGTGAAAAAGTGATTGCGGCACGCAGGCAAAAAATTCACGAGTTGATCCTGCCTGACGCCAACCGTGGGCACTTCGAAGAGTTGCCGGACTACTTGAAAGAAGGCATTACCGCCCACTTTGCCAAGCGCTTTAGCGACGTGGCAAACGTATTGTTTTAACCGCCTGCACTAACACCGCATGTCGCGGGACACGATGCGCTACACCTCGTATCTGGTCCCGCGATTCAAGCCGCTCACACCACCCTGTCAATGTTGTCAGTAGACACCTGCTCCGTTCCCGACGCTAATAGCCCCAAGCCTGTTAAAACTGCGTCGAGAAACGATCATGGCACTGCATCACCCTGCATATGGAAATCCAGCGGTTATCTGTCAGAAGTTTTTAGGCAGTCCTTCATTCAATCCAAGAACCAGCGGTGAGCTTAAAGCCGATGTTCTGGACAGGGACGTGTTCGACGCCCATGAAATGACCTTTGCCAGTAGCCACAAGAAAATCGTCATTACGGCTGACATGGATGACTTTGGGTCTATAGGCCATCGCTCAGTAGCATTCACCCTGGACGTCAATATCCAGTCTGGTATCTACCTGTTCAAACGCGGCGCGGGTGGGCCTGTGCGCGAGATGTCATACACAGAGTGCGTCAAAAAGAACGGTGAGTATGTCTACCACTTGATTCAGGCAGAGGTCGGCAGCCTGCAATTGAGTGTGGTCGAAAGTTGCTACAGCGCACGCTTGTTTACCTTTGATGGCTGTGACCACAACAACGAGCCTTTCGAAATATGCGGTGACTTCATCATCAACCCGCCCCACGCCTCATTCAACTACTGAGGGGCGCGTACGACTTTAACCGCGCGGCGTGGTGCAACACCTTGCATGGGTTATGCTGCGCGCTTGTTATTGTCTGACCGGAGCCTTCAATGTCCCTCGCGCGCCTCATTCCCTTGTTCGGCCTCACGCTGCTGACGGCTTGTGCCCAGCAATCGGCACACAACGTGATTGTTGAAGAACAAAGTGACTGCCCGATGCAATTGCACACCGGGCAAAACTTGACCCTGACCTTGCCCAGCAACCCCACCACCGGTTATCGCTGGGCGATTCAGGACTCCGCTGGCGGCGTGTTGCGCAGCCTCAGCCCAGAAGTCTACAAAAGCGCCGACAGTGGCCAGCTACTGGGCAGCGGCGGGCAATCCACCTGGCGTTTTCAAGCATTTGCCGCAGGCTCCGGGCGCTTGCGCCTGACCTATCAGCAACCGTGGGAACCTGAGGCCGAACCTGCACAGGTGTTTGACTGCGCTATCACGGTGAAATGACATGCCTTGGCTGATACTCGCGGTCATGGGCGCCGCCGCCTATCTGTACGGTGTAAACATGCAGTCCACGCTGCTGTGTTTAATGAGTAAACCGCTGCCGGTACTGGCTTTGCTCGGTTGGCTGCAAGATGCACCGCCCAGCCTGTACAGGCGCTGGATCAGTCTTGGCCTGTTGTTTTCACTGCTGGGGGACATTCTGCTGGCCTGGCCGGTGGACCTGTTTGTGTTCGGTCTGGGCGCCTTTCTGCTGGCCCATTTGGCATATCTGAAGGCATACCTGAGCGATTGCCGGCGTGTCGCCTGGTTACCGCTGACGTTAGCCTTGATGGCGGGCGTGAGTTTATTCAGCGTCATGGCGGCGCAGGGTCTGGGCCAATTGTTGATTCCCGTCAGCGTGTACGCGCTGGCCATCAGCGCCATGCTGTGGCGCGCCTTTGCCCGACTGGGCACAGCCGTCCCCGCGCGCTCGGCCTGGCTGGCGGCAGCCGGGGCACTGGCGTTTGTGGTCTCGGACAGCCTGATCGGCATCGACCGCTTTGTGTTCAAGTTCAGCGCCGCACCGTATCTGATCATCCTCAGTTACTGGCTCGGGCAATGGGGCATTGCGGCCTCAACGTTTAGCCAGAGCAAACGCTGAGCCAGCATCTGTCGAGCCCGCCAGACGGTTTATCAGACAGACCGCGCATCCCGGCGCCAACTTGGCTAAAATGCCGCCCCTTTTAAATTTCCATCGCCGGAACCCTCGTGAGCAAAGAACCCGACCGTATATTCGCCCAGCCCTTGGCCCAGGTGCCGGACTTCGCCTTTAACGAAGACGTGGTGCGGGTGTTCCCGGACATGATCAAACGTTCGGTGCCGGGTTATCCGACCATTGTCGAAAACCTCGGCGTGCTCGCCGCCCAGTTCGCCCAACCTGATAGCGTGCTCTACGATCTGGGCTGTTCGCTGGGGGCGGTCACTCAGGCACTGCGCCGGCATGTGCGCAGCGAAGGGTGCAAGGTGATTGCCGTGGACAACTCGGCGGCGATGGTCGAGCGCTGCCGCGAATACTTGAATGGGCAAAACTCGATGTTTCAGGAGTTGTTGCCGGTCGACGTGATCGAAGGCGATATTCTCGCGCTGCGCTTTGAGCCGGCCTCAGTGGTTGCGCTCAACTTCACCCTGCAATTCATTGCCCCCCAAGATCGCATGGCCTTGCTTGGCCGCATCCGCCAGGCGCTGTTGCCGGGCGGCGCGCTGATCCTCTCGGAGAAGCTGCGCTTCAATGACGCAGACGAGCACGCGCTGCTCACCGACTTGCACATCGCATTCAAGCGCGCCAACGGCTATAGCGATCTGGAAATCGCGCAAAAGCGCAGCGCCATCGAAAACGTCATGAAGCCCGACAGCCTCGAAGAACATCGCGAACGCCTGCTGGCGGCCGGGTTCTCGAAAGTCGTGCCGTGGTTCCAGTGTCTTAACTTTGCCTCGTTGATTGCCTTGCCATGATTGATCTTTCCCCTCTCGCCCGGCGTCTGGCCGGCACGCCTTTGGCTGAATGGGCCAACACCCTGCAAGCTCGGCTCGACAGCAAAATGGAGAAAGGTCACGGTGACCTTGAACGCTGGCAAAGCGCGCTGGATGCGCTGCCTGACGTCAAACCCACTGAAATCGACCTGCTCAATGGCCTCACGCTCGACACTGACTGTGACGAAGACATCCGTGTGCGCATGCGCCAGGCCCTGATGGGCTTGTCGCCGTGGCGCAAAGGCCCGTTTGACCTGTTCGGGGTACATGTCGACACCGAATGGCACTCGGACTGGAAGTGGTCACGGGTTGCGCCGCACATCGACCTCAACGGCAAGCGCATCCTGGATGTGGGCTGCGGCAATGGTTACTACATGTGGCGCATGCTCGGTGCAGGCGCCCATAGCGTGATCGGTGTGGACCCTAATTGGTTGTTCTTCTGCCAGTTTCAGGCCGTGCAGCGCTTCTTGCAGCAAGAAGCCGCCTGGCACCTGCCGTTCCCGTTTGAAGACTTGCCACCGAATCTGGAAGGCTTCGACACCGTTTTTTCCATGGGTGTGTTCTACCACCGCCGCTCCCCCATCGAGCATTTGCTGGCGCTCAAGGATTGCCTGGTCAAAGGTGGCGAACTGGTGTTGGAAACACTGGTGATTGAAGGCGACGTGAATCAGGTGCTGGTGCCCGAGGACCGCTACGCGCAGATGCGTAACGTATGGTTTTTGCCATCGATTGCTGCGCTGGAGCGCTGGTTGCGGCGCGCCGGTTTCAGCGATGTGCGCTGCGTGGACGTAAGCATTACAACCGTTGAAGAGCAACGGGCGACAGAGTGGATGAAGTTCCAGTCGCTGAGTGACTACCTTGACCCCAACGATCACAGCAAAACCATCGAAGGCTTGCCTGCGCCGATGCGCGCAGTGATTGTGGCCAAAAAATAAACCTCAGTAGCCGCTGTCGGAGGCTGCGATGGGCTGCGCTGCGGCCCTGTTTTCAAACCAAAACGAAGGTCCTTCGGCCTTTATCGCAGCCTTGGTCAGCGGCTACAGATCAGGATTTCGCCCGGCGGGCCTTGAAGAACTCGCTGAGAATTGTGCCGCACTCCTCGGCCAATACGCCGCCTTCAAACAGCACGCGATGGTTGAGAAAGCCCTGGGTAAAAAACTGCCCCTGACTTTGCACAATCCCGGCCTTGGGTTCCAATGCGCCGTACACCACTCGCGCGACCCGCGAATGCACGATCAAACCGGCACACATGCTGCACGGCTCCAGCGTCACGTACAGCGTGCTGCCGGGCAGTCGATAGTTGCTGGCCGCAGCGGCAGCCGCCCGAATGGCGACCATTTCAGCATGGGCACTGGGATCGTGACCGCTGATCGGGCAGTTGAAGCCGCGCCCGATGATTTCGCCGTTTTGCACCAGCACCGCACCCACCGGCACTTCACCCAGTGCTGCGCCCTGTGCCGCCAGCGCCAGCGCTTCACGCATATAATCTTGATCGCGGCTGCGGTCGATGATCTGGGGTTGACGCCCTTGTCGCATCAGGAAACCTCAATAGCGGCCATCAGGCCGGTTTCCATGTGGTCAATCACATGGCAGTGGAACATCCACACGCCGGGATTATCCGCCACCAGCGCCACACGAGCACGTTCGTTTTTACCCAGCAAGTAGGTGTCGGTGAAGTACGGGATGATTTTCTTGCGGTTAGACGCCAGTACCTTGAAGCTCATGCCATGCAAGTGAATCGGGTGCTGGTACTGGGTCATGTTCTTCAATTCGAAGATGTAACTGCGGCCCAGCTTGAGTTTGGCGATGGGCCGATCAGCACAGGTTTTGTCTTTGATGTCCCACGCAATGCCATTGATCTGCCACAAGCTCGGCGGCTGATCAGGTCCCAGATCCTCGGACACCGAACCGACCCACTCGAAGTTGAAATTGATCTTCTCGGCATTGGCCACGTCTGGCTCGGCAATCGGGTTTGCAGGCAGCGCAGGGGGCCATTGGGCGGGAGCGTCGTTGCTGGCAACCGAACGCAAGGTGCCCAGGCGTACCGGACCATCACGCAACGACAGCTCCTCGCCCACCGCCGGGGCTTTGATGGCCAGGCAAATGCGCATGCCAGGGCCTAGCCAGTATTCCTTGCCCAACGGCCTTGGCTCGATGGGATTACCGTCCAGCGCGTAGATTTTGGCTTCGACGCCGGGGATGTTGATGCGGTAGGTCAAGGTGTTGTCGAGATTAAGCAGGCGCACGCGGGTGATCTGCCCTGCGGGCAGTTCAATCGTCGGCACATGGCTGCCATTGATCGTCGACAAGCGCCCGGCCGTACCGCCGCGAGCCGCCTCACGGGTGATGCTGAACGGCATAAAACCGCCCTCTTGATCCACATGCCAGTTCTTGATGCTCAAGGTGCGTTCATGCGTAAAGCCGGTAGGGTCGCGCTCTTCAACAATCAGCGGCCCGACCAGCCCACGGCCCAGCTCTTCGCTGCTGTTGACGTGCGGGTGATACCAAAAGCTGCCCGCATCTGGCACGCGGAATTTGTAGTCAAAATATTCGCCCGGCAATACCGGCAACTGCGAGACGTAAGGCACGCCGTCCATCTCCAGCGGCAAGCGGATACCGTGCCAGTGAATGGTGGTCGGGACTGGCAGGTGGTTGATAAAGCGCACCCGCAGCCATTGGCCCTGACGCACCCGCAATTCGGTGCCCGGCGCCGAAGGGCCAAAGGCCCAGGCCTCGGTCTGATGACCGGGCACCAGTTCCACGTCGAGGGGCGCGGCAATCAGTTCGTAATCGTGGCCCGCTTCGGCATCGGCCATTTTGCCCAACCAGTAACGCGAAGCGCCTCCTGCGCCAACACCCACCACTACCAGGCCGGCTAAACCACCGAGTATTTGTCGACGGGTAAAGGACATGGGCTCAACTACCTCTCGTATCGTAAGCGGGCTTTAGGCCCGCAAAAGGCGAATACGATACACCTGCGGTTGAGAAACAGTAAGGCCGGGGTGGCGAAGGGCCGCAGTCCACACACCGAAAACACCCTGGCTGGCTGCGGGCTTTTTAGCACATCCGAAGATCGCAGCCCGCGGCAGGGCCTAAGGTGTAAGCCCCACGAGCACATGCACCACGTTGTCTGCCAGCACCATGACCCCCGGCACGCCCGCCCTGTGCAGCGCTTTCGTGTCCAGCTTCGACCCGTCGCGCAACACCACGCGCACGCGGGTCAATGCCACTTTTTGTTCGGATTTGACGTTCACCGCGCCCCCCAAGCCTGCCAACGTGGCGTTGTTGAGTAACGAGGTGGCAACGCTCGTGTCCGGGAGCAAGTCCGGCGTCAGTGCTTTCCAAAACGCCTGATGCAATTTTGCAAACATGTTCAGTTCTCCAACACCACGGATTGAGGCTGCAAAACAGCGCGTACTTGTTGCGCGCTTTCGAACCCCAGCACCTGCTCCGCCAAGGTGGTACAGGCATTGAAATCCAGCTCGCGCACTTGCGCCTTGATGGTCGGGATCAGCGGCACGCTCACCGACAGTTCATCCACACCAAGCCCCAGCAGCACAGGCACCGCCTGCGGCTCGGACGCTAAAGCCCCACACACACCCACCCATTTGCCATGTGCATGCGCAGCCTTGACGGTGTGGGCGATCAGGCGCAGCACTGCCGGGTGCAGGCTGTCGGCCTGGCTGGCCAGACGCGGGTGATCGCGGTCCATCGCCAAGGTGTATTGGGTCAGGTCATTGGTGCCAATCGAAAAGAAGTCCACGTGGGGCGCGAACACGTCGGCCATCAACGCCGCCGCAGGCACTTCGATCATGATGCCCAGTTTGGGCAGTTGGACCAGACCCGCTCGCTGCGCTTCGTCTTGCAGCACACGGCGGGCTTCGTGCAGTTCGGACACATGAGTGACCATCGGCAACATGATATGCAGGCGCGCCAGATCAGCACTGGCCAATATTGCGCGCAATTGGTCACGCAACAGTTCAGGTCGCTCCAGGCACAGGCGAATGCCACGCATGCCCAGAAACGGATTGGTCTCATGCGCCATCGGCACGTAGGTCAGCGGTTTATCGCCACCCACGTCCAGCGTGCGTACGACCAAATTATGCTCAGGCCCCACCGCGTCAGCGATAGCCCTGTAGGTGGCCACTTGCTCCTCATGCGTGGGCGCGCTGTTGCGCTCCAGATACAAGAATTCCGAACGTAACAGCCCGACCCCTTGAGCCCCCAGGGTCATGGCTTGTTCAGCTTCTGCCTGCGAGGCGATATTGGCCGTGATTTCTATGGTGTGCCCGTCGCGGGTGCAGGCGGCCAGCGATGCGTGCTGCACATCGTGCTGACGACGTTGTTGAAGCTGAACGCGCTGAACCTCCAGCCGCTCGACCAAGGCGTCATCAGGTTGCAAGTGCAACTCGCCTGCGTCGGCATTGAGCAAAACCGGCGTGCCATTGGCCAGTGTCAGCACCTGCGGGGCAACTCCACACAGAGCGGGCAAGCCCAGAGCGCGGGCCAAAATGGCAACGTGACTGGTGGCTCCACCGCCCACCGTGGCAAAGCCCACAACTTTGCGGGTGTCCAATGCCGCCGTCTGTGAGGGGGTCAATTGCTCGGCAATCAAAATCGCATGCTGGGGCAAGACCTGCGTGTTGTCATGCACGCCGAGGATCAGCTTGAGCACCCGCTGGCCGACATCGTCAAGGTCAAGTGCGCGCTCAGCCAGCAGCTGGCCGCCCAAACTCTTGAACAAGGTTGACGTGGTCTCAGTGGCGCTGCGCCAGGCATGGCCTGCGCTCTTGCCTGCATCAATCAGTTCGTCGGCATGCTCCAGCAGACTCGGGTCTTGCAGTAGCGCCTGATGTGCTTTGAAAATATCGCTTTGAGCAGTGTTCGAGGCGTTGTCGCGCAGCGTCTGTAACTGGGTGTCTGCCTGCGCTAAAGCGTCTTGTAAACAGGCCCGTTCATGCGGCGCATCGGTGGCGTTTTCGACCACCTCCAGCGTACACGCCGCCACTTGTACCACATGCCCAAACGCCGCGCCCGCAGACGCACACACACCGCGCAGCACATCCGAAACGGGCTGCTGGACGAGGGGTTCGGGCTGTGGCGCGAGCGTTGCGCTCGTTACAGATTCACCACAACCGCTGGCCAACACGTGTGACAAGGCCGTGATCGCCGCCTGCGCGTCATGGCCCGCCGCACTCAGGTGCACACTGTCGCCATATTTCGTCTGCAACGCCATGATCGCCACCAATGACTTGGCGTTCGCTGTCTCGTGCTGTCGGTGCAGATAAATGACTGAATCAAAGGTTTTCGCAGCCTGCGCCAAAACGCCAGCCGGACGCGCGTGCAGGCCATTAGGGTTAGCCAGTAACTGAGCCGCTGAGTGCAACGCTTCGCAGCCTTGAACCTCAGGCTTCACGTCCAGCTCGCGCGGGCGTACCAGCAACAGCGGTTGGCCGCTCTCAACCACGCCCTGGTCTGCATCCAGCGCGACAAAACCATCGCCACTGATCACCAGCATTAACGTCAATAGACTGCGGGCATTGAGGGCCAGGTAATCGGCATCAAACTCAATCAAGGGTTGCCCGGCCTCGACCCGCTGACCCTCGACCACCAGGGCATTAAAGCCTGCGCCGCCGAGGTTTACGGTGTCGAGGCCGATGTGCAGCAGCACTTGCACACCCGTGTCATGGGTGATGCTGAGCGCATGACCGGTGTGTTGCCGATTACTGACCACCCCGGCCAGTGGTGCACACAACACCTGCGAGGTGGGATCAATGCAAACGCCGTCACCCATCAGGCGACTGGAGAACACCGGGTCCGGGACATCATCAAGCGCCAGCAGCACGCCAGCCAATGGCGCCAGCAGTTCCAGTTGTGGGGATATGGCCATGAACTCACCTACAGTTGATTCGGTATATGCCGATGGAGCGCAAGCCCCGACAGCGTCGCTTATTTCCACCAGTACTCGACTTGCACACCCATGTTTGACCCGTGCCGCGCATTGCCAAAAGCGCCGCTGTCCGACAACGCCGAACCTGCATCCAACTGATTAGCGGCACGTTGCGCGGCTTTGTTCCAACTGGCGTAGGTGTAATACAAACGGATTTCCGGGCGTTCCCAAAAACCGGGGCCTTTAGGCGACCAGGTGGGCGCGAAAGTGAACTTGCTTAATGTGCGCGTGCCATCCTTTGCCCTGACCTGATCGTGCCCCAGCTCAGTGACCAGTTTGAATTGCTCACTGATGGCATAAGCAGGCCGTACCCCCAGAGACATCCACTCCTGATTGCCACCGTGCGGGCGAAAATCCTTTTGATAGACCGCTTCGACCTGCCCACCGAAACGCGGGGTCACTTGCCAGTCAAAGAACTCGACGATGCGGTAACGCTTGCTGCTGTTGTCCAGTTTGGTGTTGCCGGTGTAGCCCAAGCCTGTGCCGGAACCTTCGCCGTACTGCACGGCAAATTTGTTCTGCCCGCCTAAAAAGGCGCTTTGCACATGCTGCGCAGTGATCGCCCAACCACTGTGGGCGTCAGTGCGCTGAGGCTTGTCGAGGTAGGTCAAACCAAATTCCAGCGCCCCGTCGGGGTTGGTGTTGAACCCTGCAACGTTGAAATCGTGGCGCGTCACGTAGTCTTCCTGATACAGGCTGTCTTTGCGTGACAGGGCGTAGCTGTATTTGAGGCCGCCGATCAGCACGTCTTCAATCCCGCCGCCCGTGGCGCTCTGGTTCCAGTAGTAGAAATCAGAAATGTGGATGTCGTTACGTTTGTAGTAACGCCGTCCGGCCCACAGCGAACCACCGTTAAGGCTCGGCACGTTGGACCATTGCGCGTATAGCTGGGGCATGCGCACCGAGCCGTTGTCGCCCTGAAAGGTCAGTTGGCGGTTGTACTGGTTGTAGAAAGAGGCCATGCCATCGACGCTGAGCACCGAACCGTCATCGAGGGTGTAGAGGTCCTGGCGCAACTCCAGTTCAGCGTATTGTTCACATTCGTTGCCCAGCCGGTATTTGGACTCGGCGCCCGGCAGTTTGAAGCACGATTGCTTACCCCCGTTGAGCGAATTGCCCACGCCACTGCGCAAGTAACCCGAGAACTCCAGGGCCTGCGCTGGCAGCGGTGCCAGCAGGCATAAACAGGTGGTGAAAATGCGGCGGTTGAGTGCTGTGTTCATAAAGACAACCTTTCTTATTTTTATGGGGCAGAGCCGTTAAACACCCTCTCCTTCAGCGGGGTGTTTCAATGTTTGAGGTGCAAGACGAACGATTCATAGGGTCTCAGCCGGATGCTGCGCGTTCGCGGCGAACAGTCGGCGTAGTTGCTGATCACTACCCGCTGGGTCATGCCTTGGCTGATGACGTGCTCGGGCAGCTCAAGCTCACAGGCGGTGCCATAAAAATTGTTAAGCACCAACAAACGCTCGTTGTCGCCTTGGCGCAGGTACGCCCAGACCTGCGGGTGGTCGATCAGCAGCGCGTGATAGTGGCCGTGTTGCAACAGCGGTTCGGCACGGCGCAAGGCAATCAACTGACGGTAGTGATGCAGCACCGAAGCCGGGTCATTCACTTGGTCTTCAACGTTGATCAATGACGCGTTATCAGGAAGCCCGATCCAGGGTTGCGTCGTGCTGAAACCCGCGTTCGGCAGATGATTCCACTGCATGGGCGTGCGGCTGTTGTCCCGCGACTTTTGCATGATGGCGGCCATGCAATCAGGTTCAGACTCACCCGCCTCACGCTTGAGGCGATAGATATTCAAGGTCTCGACATCGCGGTATTGCTCGATGCGTTCGAAGCCCGGATTGGTCATGCCGATTTCTTCACCCTGATACACATACGGCGTGCCTTGCAGGCAGTGCAGCGCGGTGGCGAGCATCTTGGCCGAGACCACGCGATACTCGCCGTCATTGCCAAACCGAGACACGGCACGCGGTTGGTCGTGGTTACACCAAAACAGGGCATTCCAGCCGCCACCCGCTTGCATCCCTACTTGCCAGTCAGAAAAGATCCGTTTGAGTTCAAGGAAATCGAAGTCGGCGCGCACCCACTTCTGCATGTTCGGGTAGTCCACTTTCAAGTGATGAAAGTTGAAGGTCATCGACAGTTCATTGCACTCGGGGTTGGAGTAACGAATGCAATGTTCAAGAGAGGTGGAGGACATTTCACCGACGCTGACCAGATCGTGGCCGGCAAACACTTCGCGGTGCATCTCTTGCAGGTAGGTATGCACGTTTGGTCCGTCGGTATAGAACCGGCGGCCATCGCTGTCGTCTTGCGGGAAGTGAGCGGGCTTGGAAATCAGATTGATCACATCAAGACGGAAACCGCCTACACCTTTGTCGCGCCAAAAACCCATCAGTTTGTAGACTTCGGCCCGCACCTTCGGGTTGTCCCAATTGAGGTCGGCCTGGGTGTGATCAAACAGATGCAAATAGTATTGGCCGGTTTGGGCCTCGTACTCCCACGCCGAGCCGCCGAACTTGGATTGCCAGTTATTGGGCTGGTCGCGCCAGATGTAAAAGTCGCGGTACGGGTTGTCGAGGCTGCTACGCGCCTGCACGAACCATTCATGTTCGATCGAGGTGTGGTTGACCACAATGTCGAGCATCAACTTGATGCCTCGGGCGCGGGCTTCGCCGATCAGCAACTCGCAATCGGCCATGCTGCCGTAGCTCGGGTCAATGGCGTAGTAATCACTGATGTCATAGCCATTGTCGCGTTGCGGTGAACGCAGAAAGGGCGTCAGCCACAGGTAGTCAACGCCCAGCCATTGCAGGTAATCAAGCTTGTCGACCACCCCCAGCAAGTCCCCGGTGGCATTGCCCGCGTGGCTGTGAAAACTTTTTGGGTAGATCTGATAGATCACCGAACGCTGCCAGTCTTGCATGGGGGTTCCTTCAATAAATTTTTAACGCGCGGGGCAGTGAATCAGGCCACGCGAAAGCCTGGCCGGATGATTTTCAGGCTCAAGGCACAGGTCAAAACGAACGGCACCGCGATGGCCACCAGCATCCCGATCACGAACATCGGGATGTACTGGGGAATAATCGAGATGAAACCGGGCAAGCCGCCGACACCAATGGCCGAGGCCTGGACTTTGTTCAGCGACAGGAAAATGCTGCCCAGCGCCGACCCCGCCAACGCGGCGTAAAACGGGAATTTGTAGCGCAGGTTGATACCGAACATGGCCGGTTCTGTGATGCCAAAGTAGGCAGACACCGCCGAGGTGGACGCCATGCTGCGTTCACGCACATTGCGGCTCATATAAAACACGCCGAGCGCAGCGCTGCCCTGCGCCAGATTGGACATCACGATCATCGGCCAGATGAACGTGCCGCCCTGTGTGGCAATAAGTTGCAAGTCAACGGCGAGGAACATGTGATGCATACCGGTGATCACCAGCGGTGCGTAAAGCAGGCCAAAGATTAAGCCGCCGAGCACCGGTGCCAGATCAAACAGCATGACCACGCCTTCGGTAATCAGAATACCCAGATGCCGGGTCACAGGCCCGATGATGGCCAGCGCCAACACGCCCGTCACCACGATCGTGGTGATCGGCACCACCAGCAGTTGAATGGCATTGGGCACCCGGGCACGCAGCCATTTTTCAATCACGCTCATCACGTAGGCCGCTAGCAGGATCGGCAGGATTTGCCCTTGGTAACCGACTTTTTCGATCTGAAACAGGCCCAGGATGTCGAAATAAGGCAGGCTTTGGCCGTCCAGCCCGGCAACGGCCTTGCCGTAGTTCCAGGCATTGAGCAGGTCGGGGTGAACCAGCATCAGGCCCAGCACAATGCCGAGGATTTCACTGCCGCCAAAGCGCTTGGCCGCCGACCAGCCGACCAGCGCCGGCAGGAATACAAACGAGGTGTTGGCCATCAGGTTGATCAGGCTCCACACGCCGTCGAGTGAGGGGTAGGCGTCGAGCAACGTTTGGTCGGCGATGAACATGCCTTTGGCGCCAAGCAGGTTGTTCACCCCCATCAGCAGGCCCGCGATGATCAGCGCTGGCAGAATGGGCATGAACACATCAGAGAACACGCGCACCAACCGCTGCATGGCGTTGGCCTTGTCGGCGCCCTTCTGTTTGACATCCGCGATGGTGGAGGCCGCCAGCCCGGTTTGCTCGCGTAAAGCGGCGTAAACCTTTTCAACCTCTCCGGGACCAATCACCACCTGATACAGACCGCCGGTAAAGAAGGAACCTTTGACCAAGTCGATCTGATTGAGCGTGGCGCTGTCGACCAGAGCAGGATCTTTTAACGCCAGGCGCAGACGTGTCACACAATGGGCAGCCTGCTCAAGGTTTTCGGCCCCCCCGAGGCTGTGCAACAACTGGCTGGCGATCGATGAGTAATCGTGACTCATGCTGGATGTCCTGTTTGGAATTCTTGTTATTGAGCGTCACCCGTGCAGCGCGCTAAAACGCAAGCTACTCGTCTGTACCAGTTAAATCAACAACTGGTACAGACGAGTTTGTTTTTTTTATGGACATGTCGATGGGGTCAAATAAATTGACAGTAAGACCAATCCTCAGGCATCGCCTGAAAAGGCGTAAGACTCTATGGGACTTGCACTGCCTGCACCCTGCCCTTAAGGTTCGGCCCTTGAGCCACCACGGCAAAGAAACTTCTTCATGACTAAATACAACCAGATCTATACGGATCTGCTTGCCAGCATCACCGCCGAACGCTTGCAGCGCGGTGCGCGCTTGCCGTCCGAGGCCGAGTTGATGGCCGCCTATGACGCCAGCCGCGGCACAGTGCGCAAGGCCATCGAGCAGCTGCAAGAGCGCGGCTTTGCGCAAAAGGTGCATGGCAAAGGGACGTTTGTACTGTCATCCAGCCCGATTGAGTTTCAGTTGGGCGGCATCGTCAGCTTTCAGGAAACCTGGCCGCGACTGGGCAATGACGTGAGTACCCACGTGGTCGAGTGCGTGCAGTTCCCGCTCGAAGGTGCGCTGTGCGAGCATATCGACGCCCCGCCAGGCAGCTCGATCACTCGCATCAAACGGGTAAGGCGTATTGATGGCAAGCGCGTGATTCTGGACATCAACCACTTTGTGAATGCGTTGATTCCAGGGCTGAACGAGGACATTGCACAGCATTCGATTTACGCCTATATCGAGCAAACGCTGAACCTGTACATCAGCTACGCCCAGCGCACCATTGAAGCCGTGCCGCGCAGTAAAGATGATCAGCAACACCTGGATCTGGGCGATCAAAGCCATGTCATTGTGGTCAGCAACCAGACGTTCTTGCAGGACGGGCGGCAGTTTGAGTACACCGAGTCGCGGCACACACTGGACAAGTTCTATTTTTCTGACGTGGCACGGCGCTGAAACAGCGCCACTCCTGCACGTCAGATAAAAACAAAAAAGGCGGTCAACACTGGGTGTTGACCGCCTTTTTTAGTTTGAACCGGTTACCCGGCCAGACTTATTCCCACTCAATCGTTGCCGGTGGCTTGCTCGACACGTCATACGTAACGCGGGAGATGCCTTCGATTTCGTTGATGATGCGCCCGCTCACGGTTTCAAGCAGTTCGTAGGGCAGGTGTGCCCAACGCGCAGTCATGAAGTCGATGGTTTCTACGGCACGCAGGGCCACAACCCATGCGTAACGACGGCCATCGCCAACAACGCCCACCGATTTCACCGGCTGGAACACTACGAACGCCTGGCTGACTTTGTGATACCAGTCGGCCTTGCGCAGTTCTTCGATGAAGATGTGGTCAGCGCGACGCAGGATGTCGGCGTATTCCTTTTTCACTTCACCCAGGATGCGCACGCCCAGACCCGGGCCCGGGAACGGATGACGGTAGACCATGTCGTACGGCAGGCCCAGTTCCAGACCCAGACGACGGACTTCGTCCTTGAACAGCTCGCGCAGTGGTTCTACCAGCTTGAGGTTCATTTCATCCGGCAGGCCGCCCACGTTGTGGTGCGACTTGATGACGTGTGCCTTGCCGCTTTTAGCGCCAGCCGACTCGATCACGTCCGGGTAGATGGTGCCTTGCGCCAGGTACTTGATGTTGTCCAGCTTGCAGGATTCGGCATCGAACACGTCGATGAAGGTACGGCCGATGATCTTGCGCTTCTTCTCCGGGTCGCTTTCACCCGCCAGATTGCTCAGGAACTGATCGGCCGCGTTGGCGCGGATCACTTTGACACCCATGTTCTCGGCGAACATGGCCATCACCTGCTCACCTTCGTGCAAGCGCAACAGGCCGTTGTCGACGAATACGCAGGTCAACTGATCGCCGATGGCTTTGTGCAGCAAGGCTGCTACCACCGAGGAGTCAACGCCGCCGGACAGACCCAGCAATACATTGTCAGTGCCGACCTGGGCGCGGATGTTGGCAATGGCGTCTTCAGCGATTTTCGACGGTGTCCACAGCGCTTCACAGCCGCAGATGTCGAGAATGAAGCGCGACAGGATGCGACCGCCTTGCTTGGTGTGGGTCACTTCCGGGTGGAACTGCACGCCGTAGTAGCCGCGCTCGTCGTTGTACATGCCGGCAATCGGGCAGCTCGGGGTGCTGGCCAGAATGTGGAAGTCGGATGGCATTTTGGTGACCTTGTCACCGTGGCTCATCCACACGTCGAGGCCAAACAGGCCATCCGCGTCGATGTGGTCTTCGATGCCGTCGAGCAGGCGGCTTTTGCCGACCACGTCTACGCGGGCATAACCAAACTCTCGCAGCTCAGAGCCTTCGACCTTGCCACCCAGCTGTTCAGCCATGGTTTGCATGCCGTAGCAGATACCGAAAACCGGTACGCCAAGGTCAAAAACGGCTTGTGGCGCGCGCGGGCTGTCGGCTTCGTGAACCGATTCCGGGCCACCGGCCAGGATGATGCCTTTAGGGGCGAATTCGCGGATCGCGGCGTCGTCCATGTCGAACGGGTGCAGCTCGCAGTAAACACCGATCTCACGCACGCGACGGGCGATCAGTTGGGTGTACTGGGAACCGAAGTCCAGGATCAGGATGCGGTGAGCGTGAATGTCGAGGGCCATGACAAAATCTCGATTAATTTCAGAAACGACACGGGGCTGAATCAAACAGCCCCGGTGACTTAATTCGTATCGCACCCCGAACTGGCCGGGGCGCGATCACTATCAACCTACGCGATAGTTAGGTGCTTCTTTGGTGATTTGTACGTCGTGGACGTGGGATTCAGCCATGCCAGCGCCGGTGATCCGCACGAACTCGGGTTTGGTGCGCATTTGTTCGATGTCGGCACAGCCGGTGTAACCCATCGAAGAACGCAGACCGCCCATCAGTTGGTGAATGATTGCCGACAGCGAGCCTTTGTACGCCACACGGCCTTCGATACCTTCCGGTACCAGCTTCTCGGCACCTGCGGAGGAGTCCTGGAAGTAACGGTCGGAAGAACCCTGGGATTGCGACATCGCACCCAGCGAACCCATGCCGCGATAAGCCTTGTACGAACGGCCCTGATACAGCTCGATTTCGCCCGGTGCTTCTTCAGTACCGGCAAACATCGAACCCATCATCACGCAGGAAGCGCCAGCGACGATGGCCTTGGACAGATCACCCGAGAAACGAATGCCGCCGTCAGCGATCAAGGGTACGCCGGTGCCTTCAAGGGCAGCGGCCACATTGGCAATCGCGCTGATTTGCGGAACGCCAACGCCAGCCACGATACGCGTGGTGCAGATCGAGCCTGGGCCGATACCGACTTTAACTGCGTCTGCGCCTGCTTCGGCCAAGGCCAGAGCCGCGGCGCCGGTGGCGATATTGCCGCCAATCACCTGCACTTGCGGGAAATTTTGTTTAACCCAACGTACGCGGTCGATCACGCCTTTGGAGTGACCGTGAGCTGTGTCGACCACCACCACATCAACGCCAGCCGCCACGAGGGCCGCAACGCGATCCGCAGTGTCTTTACCCGTGCCGACCGCTGCGCCAACACGCAGACGACCCTGATCGTCCTTGCTGGCCAATGGGTAAGCCTTGGCTTTTTCGATGTCGTTAACGGTCATCATGCCTTTGAGGGCAAATTTGTCGTCAACGATCAAAACACGCTCGATGCGGTGTTTGTGCAACAGCTCGCGGGCTTCTTCTTTGTCCGCGCCTTCCATGACCGTCACCAAACGCTCTTTAGGCGTCATGACGTCACGAACGGAGGCTTCAAGGCGGTTTTCAAAGCGCACGTCGCGGGACGTTACGATGCCGACCAGGTCGCCATTTTGCAGCACCGGAACACCGGAGATATTGTGCTGGCGAGTCAGTTCGAGCAGTTCACGTACGGTGGCATCGGCCTCGATGGTGATGGGTTCTTTAACCACACCAGCCTCGAAACGCTTGACCTTGCGCACTTCGTGAGCTTGCTGCTCGATGGTCATGTTCTTGTGGATGATACCGATACCGCCTTCCTGAGCCATGGCGATAGCCAGACGGGCTTCAGTTACGGTGTCCATTGCAGCGGAAACCAGCGGAATATTCAGTTCAATGCCACGGGTCAAACGAGTCTTTAGACTGACTTCGTTCGGAAGAACCTCGGAATAACCGGGGACGAGAAGGATGTCATCGAAGGTGAGTGCTTCTTGGCTGATACGCAGCATCGCTGGGGCTCCCGAGCGGGAAAATGGAAGCGCGCCATTGTACTTAAAACACCTGTGCGGCTCAACGGAAACCTTTAGAGAGTTTTGCGCTAAGGGCCATGATTTATTGACTTCGAAGGCAGAAATCGATCCGTAGCGGCTGCTGAAGGCCGCGTCCGGCGGTGAAGCGGTCGCAAGGTCAGGCTACTGCGTTACGTCAGGTAAAAACTGGATTCCGGTTTTACGACGGCGTCGCCCCCGCACGCAGCCGCGCAGGCTCGGCAGCGGCTACGCAATCCGGGGGTCACAGTTCGACTTTCACCCACGCCACCGGCTGATCAAGCCAGTCGGCAAACTCATCGAGGAAGCTTTGCTTGAACCCCGCCTCGGCCCAGTTATTGAAGATGAAACCCAGGTTGGAAAACGCGCACGGCTGCAAAAACAAAAAACCGTTGATGTCATCTTCATGGGCGCAGAGCGGGCAGGTGAAGTTATCTGTTCGCCCCGGCATCCAGTCTTCAAGGCTTTCGAACAGTGCTTCGCCAACTTCTTTGCGGCACTCGGCACAACCGGCCTCTTCCAGAAAGCCCTTGGCCGGGGTGTAAATGCAGCGCTTGGTAATGATCTCCAACCCGTTGATCGCCTCACCAAAGGGCAAGGCTTCGGGGTGCAACACCACGCTCGCAGCCCCCGGCGCAATGGCATAAGCCATGCCATTGCCGGTGCGGCCGCAGGTCGTGAGTTCTGCTTCAATGATGTTTTTGCGCACCAGCCAGCGCACGATGGCACGGGCGCGGGGCTCATGCACCGCCAAGGTGGAAATTTTAGGCACGATGATGCTTTGCGAATTCATGGGATACGGCACATATAAGAACAAACCTAAAGGTGTAGTCGCGGTTGCATGCGAGCTTTTTCAGAGCGCGCAGCTTAAAGCCTGATCCCCCAAGGGCCTACTCTTTAGTGCACGCGCCTTAACCCGACAGGTGCAGTGATCAGCATCCGCCCTTATGATGGCCCTCATGATTAAAGACCCTTTTGCAAGACTCAACCTGGACCGCGAAGTCCTGACTGTCAGCCAGCTCAACGGCCGTGCGCGGGTGTTGCTCGAAGACGTGTTCAGCAATATCTGGGTTGAAGGTGAAATTTCCAACCTCGCCCGCCCGGCGTCTGGCCACGTCTACTTCACCCTCAAGGACAGCGGCGCTCAAGTACGTTGCGCGCTGTTTCGCAACAACGCCGCACGGGTGCGCCAAGCGCTGAAAGACGGCCTGGCGGTAAAAGTACGTGGCAAGGTGTCGTTATTTGAAGGCCGTGGCGACTATCAACTGATCCTCGATACGGTAGAACCCGCAGGCGAGGGGGCGCTGCGTCTGGCCTTCGATGCACTCAAAGAAAAGCTCAGCGCTGAAGGGCTGTTCAGTGCCGAGCGCAAGGTGGCCCTGCCCGCTCATCCGCAGCGCATTGGTATTGTCAGCTCGCCCACGGGCGCGGTGATTCGCGACATCATCAGCGTGTTTCGCCGCCGTGCACCGCACATCGAGCTGACGCTGATCCCTACTGCCGTGCAAGGCCGTGAAGCCACCGCGCAAATCGTGCGCGCACTGAAACTCGCCGATGCGCGCGGCTTTGATGCGCTGATCCTGGCCCGGGGCGGTGGCTCGCTGGAAGACCTGTGGTGCTTTAACGAAGAAGCCGTGGCCCGCGCCATTGACGCCTGCGTGACCCCTGTCGTGAGTGCCGTCGGCCACGAAACCGACGTTTCGATCAGCGATTTTGTGGCCGATGTGCGCGCGCCCACCCCCTCCGCCGCCGCCGAGTTGCTGGCTCCGGACACCCGGGACTTGCAGCACCGCATCGACAACCTGCATCGCCGCCTGGTGATGCGCATGCGCGACCGTTTAATGCGTGAGCGCTTGCGCCTGGACGGCCTGGCGCGTCGTTTACGCCACCCCGGCGAACGTTTGCGCCAGCAAGCACAACGGCTGGATGACCTGGACATGCGCCTGCGCCGCGCATTCGAGCGTAATCTCAATATCCGTCGCGAGCGTTTGATTCGCCTCCAAACCCGTCTGGCCGGTCAGCATCCGGGGCGCCAATTGGCGCTCTTACGCCAGCGTCTGGACAGCCTGGCCGAGCGCTTGCCACGCGCCATGCGCGAAGGGCTCAAGGCCCGTCGTTTGCAATTGCAAAGCCAGATGCAAACCCTGCATGTGGTCAGCCCGCTGGCCACGCTGGGGCGCGGTTACAGCATCTTGCTCGACGAGCGCGGCAATGCCATTCGCAGTGCCGGGCAAACCCATAACGGCCAACGCTTGAAGGCCAAACTGGGTGAAGGCGAGTTACACGTGCGCGTTGAAGATAACCACCTCACGCCTGTCACCCTTTCATTACTGGATTGATCAATGCTGCGCTTTGCCTCTGCTGTTTTGTTGTTGTGCCTGACCGTCACTGCGAACGCGGCTGACAGTTACATCACCCGATTACTGAACAAACCTGTGCCGGGGGGCGTTGCCGTGATCGAGCTGGGCAAAGGTGCGCAAGCCCCCAAAGCCACCTATCAAGGCAAGCCGGTATTGGTGGTCAAAGAACAAGACACATGGCGTGCCATTGTCGGCATCCCGCTGACGGTAAAACCCGGCACTCAGCTCATCAGTTCGGCCGGGCGCGACCTGAGCTTCACAGTGGGCTACAAAAAATACCCCGAGCAACGCATCACGCTGAAGAACAAGCGCCAGGTCAATCCGAACCCGGCGGATATCAAGCGCATCGACAATGAACTGGCGATTCAGATCAAGGCGTATCGCACGTTCAGCCCCAACACCCCGAGCAACCTGCTGTTGGACAAACCGGTCAACGGACCGTTGTCGAGCAAGTTTGGTGTGCGCCGATTCTTCAACGGCGAAGAACGCAACCCGCACGCAGGCCTCGACTTTGCAGTGCCAGCCGGCACGCCGATCAAAACGCCAGCAGCCGGCAAAGTGATTTTGATCGGCAATTACTTCTTCAACGGCAACACCGTGTTTGTCGACCACGGCCAAGGCTTCATCAGCATGTTTTGTCACATGTCCAAGATCGACACCCAGGTTGGCCAGCAACTGGCCCGTGGTGAGGTGGTAGGTAAAGTGGGTTCAACCGGTCGCGCCACAGGGCCGCACATGCACTGGAACGTCAGCCTGAATGATGCACGCGTAGACCCGGCCATCTTTATTGGGGCTTTCCAGCCGTAACCATTCGGCAGCGCTTGAGCAGCACAAAACGCCCAACTACCTTTATGGAGCGCAATCCCTGTCAACAAAAGACATGTATTGCGCGATAAAAACTCGTAGAGCGACGATATTCGAGCATTTATCTCAATCTTTTTTGGCCGCTTGCCATCTTTACGGGCAATGGTTAGGGTTGAGGCCATGAACACACCTCACACCCTCATTCTGCTACGTCAACATCGCAGCCTTTGCCTCGTCAGTGCACGACTGCAAGGCTGATTGCGGTGCCTCGCCCCTCTGCTTTGTATCTACGGTTAGCCGCCTTTTTTCGGCTCGTACAATAAGGATTGCCTGATGACCATGCTCAAAAACCCTTCTTCCAAGTACCGCCCGTTTCCGGTCATTGATTTGCCTGACCGCACGTGGCCGTCGAAAACCATCACCAGCGCGCCAATCTGGTGCAGCTCTGATCTGCGCGACGGCAATCAGTCGCTGATCGAACCGATGGATGCCGCGAAGAAGCTGCGTTTCTGGAAAACGCTGGTCAGCGTTGGCGTAAAAGAAATTGAGGCGTCGTTCCCGGCCGCTTCGCAAACCGACTTTGATTTCGTGCGCACGCTGATCGAAGACGGTCACATCCCTGACGACACCACCATTCAAGTGCTGACCCAGGGCCGTGAAGACTTGATCGCACGCACATTCGAATCCTTGCGCGGGGCGAAAAAAGCCATCGTTCACTTGTACAACGCGACATGCCCGGCCTTTCGCCGCATCGTGTTCAATCAGGACAAGGACGGCATCAAAGAAATCGCCGTCAGCGCGGCCAAACTGTTCGTCAAATACGCCGCGCAACAACCTGAAACCCAGTGGACGTTCGAATATTCGCCTGAGACCTTCAGCGCCACGGAGCTGGAGTTCGCCAAGGAAGTGTGTGATGCCGTGATCGAGGTGTGGAACCCGACGCCTGAGCACAAGATGATCCTCAACCTGCCCGCCACCGTTGAGTGCGCCACCCCAAACATTTATGCCGACCAGATCGAATGGTTCGGTCGCCATATCAATCGCCGTGACAGCGTGCTGATCAGCCTGCACACCCATAACGACCGTGGCACAGGGGTTGCGGCAACCGAGCTGGGCCTGTTGGCGGGCGCTGACCGCGTGGAAGGCTGCCTGTTCGGTAATGGCGAACGCACCGGCAACGTCGATCTGGTCACCGTGGCACTGAACATGTACACCCAGGGCCTTGACCCGCAGCTGGACTTCTCGGACATCGACGGCGTACGCAAAGTCGTTGAAGAGTGCAACCAGATCCCGGTTCACCCACGTCACCCCTACGTGGGTGATTTGGTGCATACCGCATTCTCCGGCTCGCACCAGGATGCGATCCGCAAAGGCTTCGCCCAGCAGAAACCGGATGCCCTGTGGGAAGTGCCGTACTTGCCTATCGACCCGGCGGACATTGGCCGCAGCTACGAGGCGGTTATTCGCGTCAACAGCCAGTCCGGCAAAGGCGGGATTGCTTACCTGCTGGAGCAGGAATACGGCATCAGCTTGCCGCGTCGCATGCAGATCGAGTTCAGCCAGGTGGTTCAGCGTGAAACCGACCGCCTGGGCCTTGAGATGACCGCCAAACAAATCCACAGCCTGTTGCACAGCGAGTACTTGCAAGCCAACACGCCTTACGCACTGGTCAGTCATCGCCTGCAAGAAGAAAACGGCCACAGCGCTGTTGATGTTGAAGTGTCGGCCAAGGGTGCAGGTGAAACTAACCTGCGCTGGAGCGGTAAAGGCAACGGTGCTCTGGAAGCACTGGTGGCAGGTCTGCCGGTCAAGGCAGAGATCATGGACTACAACGAGCATGCGATCGGCGCGGGCACCCACGCCAAAGCGGCAGCGTACATCGAGCTGCGCGTGAATGGCGAACGTGCCGTGCATGGCGTGGGCATTGATGAAAACATCACCACCGCCAGCTTCAAGGCCCTGTTCAGTGCGCTGAACCGCGCCTTGAGCGAGGCGCAGGAAAAAGCCGCGTAAACGCGCTGCCTGATACACGAAAAGCCCCCATGACGTGAGCCATGAGGGCTTTTTCGTGTGTGTTGTGTGCAAAGCCGGTCGTCGCTGCCGCAGGCTGCGATGACGCAAAATAGACCTGCAAAAATCAGGGCTACTGCGCCATCCATCGCAGCCTGGCGGCAGCGACTACCCGATGCGCCGGTTAACGCAGCTCAAAATCGTCGGCATCCAGATCCGCCGGAAAACGCTCACGGTAAGCGGCCAACTCGCCCGCACTCAGGCTCATCTTAAACACGCCATCCGCTTCGCCTGCACTGAGCAACGATTCACCCTGAAAATCAAAGATATGGCTGTCACCGGTGTATACGAGGCCCTTGCCATCGGCACCTACCCGATTGACGGCTGCCACATAACACAGGTTTTCAATTGCCCGCGCTGGCAACAGACGGTTCCAGTGCAGGCGACGCGCCCCCGGCCAGTTGGCCGTGTACAACAGCAGGTCGGTGTCGTGGGGGTCGCAACTCCACACCGGGAAGCGCAGGTCGTAGCAAATCAGCGGACGAATACGCCAGCCCTTCACTTCGAACTGAACCTGGCGCTCACCCGGGGTGAAGTGTTCGTGTTCACCCGCCATACGGAATAAATGCCGTTTGTCGTAGTGCAACACTTCGCCATCAGGGCGAGCCCACAACAGGCGATTGCGGTGGCTGCCGTCCACCGCCTTGATGATCACGCTGCCCGTGATGACTGCATTGAGCTTTTTAGCCTGCTGACGCAACCAGTCGGTCGACGGGCCATCTTCAGGCTCAGCCAGGGTTTTGGAATCCATACTGAAGCCTGTGGTGAACATTTCGGGTAACACCACCAGGTCAGCGCCCTGGGCCTGAACCAGCAGGTCATCGAAATGATCAAAGTTGGCCTGTCGGTCGTGCCAGGCCAGCGTGGTTTGCACCAGCGCTACGGTTAAATCGGGTAAACCACTTAGATCACGCATAGTTTTTCTGCTGCTTCACGCAGCGTCTCCTCGCGTTTTGCAAAACATAGGCGAACCAGCCGCTGCCCTTCGGGCGGGGTCTGGTAGAACACCGAAACCGGGATGGTCGCCACGCCATGTTCGCGGGTCAGCCAAATGGCCATGTCGACATCATTGAGGTCCGGACGAATTTGGGAGTAATCAACCAACTGGAAATACGTGCCTGCCACCGGTTTAAAGGTGAAACGTGATGGGGTTAACAGGTCACAAAATAGGTCACGCTTGGCCTGGTAAAAGGCCGGTAACTCTTCAACATGTTGCGGGCAGGCCGCCATGAAATCAGCCAACGCATATTGCAGCGGCGTCACCCCGCAAAAGCTCACGTACTGATGCACTTTGCGCAGTTCGCCCGTCAACGCGGGCGGCGCCACTACGTAGCCGGTTTTCCAGCCGGTCACGTGGTAGGTTTTGCCAAAAGAGCTGACAACGAAAGCACGATGGTACAACTCGGGATGTGACAGAACACTGACGTGGGGCACCCCGTCGAACACCAAATGCTCATACACCTCATCGCTGATGAGGTAGATGTCACGGTTTTCGATAAGTGTGGCCAATTGGTCCAGTTCAGCGCGGGTAATCAGCGCACCACTGGGGTTATGCGGGCTGTTGAGGATGATCATGCGCGTACGCGGACTCAAGGCATCCTCAAGCTTTTGCCAGTCAATCGCGAAGTCGTCCAGCGCCAACGGCACATGCACGCAACGGCCGCCGGCCAATACGACTGAGGGTTCATAACTGTCATAGCACGGGTCAAACACAATGACTTCGTCACCGGCATGAATCACCGCCTGAATGGCACAAAAAATGGCTTGGGTTGCGCCCGGCGTGATGGTCACTTCGGTGTCTGGATTGACCTGTACGCCATAGCTGCGTGCAATCTTGGCTGCCACTTGCTCGCGCAAGGCAGGTAAGCCGGTCATCGGGGAATATTGGTTGTGACCGCTGGCGATGTGCTTGCCCACTGCATCGCGCAGCGCTTGTGGACCATCGAAATCGGGGAAGCCCTGAGACAAGTTGAGCGCACCCGTTTGTGTCGCGAGCTGCGACATGCGCGTAAAGATAGTGGTGCCGACGTTCGGCAACTTGCTGGTCATCATGGCCGTTCCCTGTTGAGTTCCCGGCACTGACTGCGGCACAGGACCCACCGAGGATAGCCCAAACGCCTGACACGAAAAAGGGTCCTTTCGGACCCTTTCTCATTACGCTCTACGCGTGCGCGATCAACGCTTGTCTCTGCGTTTTTTGTCGGCTTTCTTGTGGTGCGACATCATACGGCGCTTCTTGTTGACCTGACGGTCGGTCAAGGAGTTCTTGTTGGCTTCGTACGGGTTCTCGCCACCTTTGAACTCGATGCGGATAGGCGTACCCACCAGCTTCAAGACACGACGATAGGTGTTTTCGAGGTAACGGACGTAAGACTTCGGCACCTTCTCAACCTGGTTACCGTGAATCACGATAATCGGCGGGTTGGCACCACCCAAGTGGGCATAACGCAGTTTGATGCGACGGCTGTTGACCATCGGCGGTGCGTGCTCGCCCACTGCGTCTTCCAGGATCTGGGTCAGACGGTTGGTTGGCCAGCGGGTAACTGCCGACTTGAAGGAGTTTTGCACCGATTGGTACAAGTTACCGACGCCGGTGCCGTGCAAGGCCGAGATGAAGTGAATGTCAGCAAAGTCGACAAAGAACAGGCGACGCGTCAATTCGACTTTGACGAACTCACGCTCGCTTGGGGTCATGCCGTCCCACTTGTTGATGGCGATGACCAGAGCACGACCGGCCTCCAGCGCAAAGCCCAACAGGTTAAGGTCGTGGTCTACCACGCCTTCACGGGCATCCATCACAAAGATCACCACGTTGGCGTCTTTGATCGCTTGCAGGGTTTTGACCACGGAGAATTTTTCAACTTCTTCGTGGATCTTGCCGCGCTTGCGCACACCGGCGGTGTCGATCAGCGTGTACTTCTCGTCGTTACGCTCAAACGGGATGTAGATACTGTCGCGGGTTGTGCCGGGCTGGTCGTACACAATGACGCGGTCTTCACCGAGCATGCGGTTCACCAGCGTCGATTTGCCTACGTTCGGGCGACCGATGATGGCGATCTTGATGCCGTCTTTTTCGCTAGGGCCAGGAATGCGCTTGGCTTCCTCACCTTCGAGTACGACTTCTTCTTCGCCGTCTTCTGGCTCTTCTTCATCACGCGGGAAGTTGCTCAGGGCAATTTCCAGCATCTGCGTGATACCACGACCATGGGCACCGGCGATTGGAATCGCGTCGCCCATACCCAAGGGTGCGAACTCGGCGCGGGCCATGTCCGGGTCGATGTTGTCGACCTTGTTGGCAACCACGTACGAGCGCTTGTTACGTTTGCGCAGGTGTTCACCGATCATCTGGTCAGCGGCAGTGAAGCCCGCTTTTGCATCAACCAGGAACAGCACAACATCCGCTTCTTCGATAGCCAGCAGCGACTGCTCGGCCATCTTTTCGTCCATACCGTGCTCGTCACCGGAAATACCGCCGGTGTCGACCAGAATGTAGGAACGCCCTTGCCACTTGGCCTCACCGTATTGGCGATCACGGGTCAGACCGGACAAGTCGCCGACGATAGCGTCGCGAGTCCTGGTCAGGCGGTTGAACAAGGTGGACTTGCCGACGTTAGGTCGGCCCACCAGGGCGATTACGGGAACCATGCGGCTCTCCACTTCGTTATTTCAGAAAATACAAAAGCCGCTGCAAGGCAGCGGCCAGAGTTCGGAACAGCACAAATGTGCCGCAAGCCTTGCCAGAGCAAGGCTGCTTGAAACCCTAGAGTCTCAAGCATAGACGCCTTAGCGAATGGTCAGGGCTTCCAGTTTGCCGCTGTTACCAAACACGTAAATCATGTCACCGACCACCAGCGGACGCGCCCGAAGGCCATCACTGTCAATGCGGGTACGGCCTACGAAACGGCCATCAACCTGGCTCAACAGGTGCAGATAGCCTTCCATGTCGCCAACCGCTACATAGCTGGAAAACACTTCTGGCGCCGACAATTGACGGCGAGCCAGAGCATCGTTGCTCCACAGGGCGGTGGTCGAACGCTCGTCAACGCCTTCGACAGTGCCGGATGCCAAGCTGACATAGACGCTGCCAAAACCTTGAGCGACACCTGCGTAGCTCGAAGCATCGCGCTGCCACAGCACACGGCCGCTTTCCAGCTCCAGTGCGGCCATACGGCCCTGATAACTGGCGACATACAGCGTGCCACCGGACAGCAGCAGACCGCCGTCGATGTCTACGATGCGCTCAAGCTCGGAACGGCCTTGCGGGATCGCAACACGTTGCTCCCATACAGGCACACCGTTTTGCGTATCCAGCGCAACGACTTTACCGGTCGAAAGACCTGCCACTGCCAAGTGATTGGTCACCAACGGTGCACCCGTACCGCGCAGTGTCAGCACGCCAGGCGTGCTGTCATAGGTCCAGCGCTGCTCACCGGTCGATGCATCAAGACCGATCAGACGATCGTCCTGAGTTTGAACAACAACCACGTCACCGTTGGTTGCTGGCGGCGCCAGTACTTCGCTGGTAACACGGGAACGCCATTTTTCTTCGCCATTGCTGGCGTCGAGCGCAACCACTTCACCTTGCAAGGTGCCCAGCAGTACCAGGCCATAGCCAGCGCCCACGGCACCGGACACCGGCAGTTCGAGGTCTTTCTTCCACTTGACGTCACCGGTCATGCGATCCAGCGACATCACCACACCCGTTACATCGGCCGCGTACAGGGTATTACCGTCAACCGCTGGCACCAGCATGTTGTAGGTTTTGCCCTGGCCATCACCGATCGAACGGCTCCACTGCTTTTGCAAGACGACTTCTTCTTTGAAGTCAGTCAGTGCAGCCGGTGGCAGTTCTTTTTTGCTGTTGCTGCTGCAACCCGCGGCCAATATGACCAGAGCCAGCAATGCTGCATGTTTCCAACGGTTCACGTTACGCATCCCCTTTGGCCAGGTCGTCGAGCTTGATTTGTAAGCCGCCGACCGCTGCTTCATCCGACAGCGCAGCTTTGGCTTTTTCGTAGGCTACACGTGCGTCTTCAGTACGGCCTTGCTGTACCAGCAAGTCGCCCTTGAGTTCTTCACGACTGGCCAGGAATGCTTTGTCCGAATCACCTTCAAGCAGCTTCAAGGCCTCATCGACCTTGTTTTGTGCGGCCAGAACCTGAGCCAGACGCTGACGCGCCACTTCACCCAACGTGGCGTTGGCTGGTTTTTCAACAATGGCGTTCAGCTCATTGGCTGCGTCATCCAGCTTGCCGCTCTCAACCGCAACCTTGGCAACGAACAAACCGCCAAACTGCGCGTAGGCACTGCCGCCGTACTCACTCTTGAGCTTGTTGGACAGGTCAGCCACACGGGCTGTATCGGGCTGCCCCGTTGGCGTCAGTGTTGTTTCAAGCAGTTGTTGGTAGAGAATCGACGCACCCTGCGACTGATTGCTCTGATATTTGTGCCAAGCCTGCCAGCCGAACACCACCACCAGCGCCAACAAGCCGCCCGTGACCAGGGGTTTGCCGTTGCGCTGCCACCAGTCTTTCAACTCGCCCAGCTGATCATCATCGTTACTCGACACCCCAACACTCCTTATTCGATAAATCGGCTGTTTTTACAGCTTCAACCCTGCACAACGCAGGTGGCCAAGTGCTCGGAAAGAGCATCCCAGGCAATAGTTTGTTGTTCGCCCTGGCCACGCAGGGGTTTGACACCTACCACTTGCTGGGCCAATTCGTCGTCACCCAGGATCAATGCGTACAAGGCACCGCTCTTGTCGGCTTTCTTGAATTGGCTTTTGAAGCTGCCAGCGCCCGCATTGACTTGCAGACGCAGGCTGGGCAACTGATCACGGACACGTTCGCTCAGGGCAAGCGCGGCCAGTTCAGCGGCTTCACCGAAGGCGCACAGGTAAACATCCACCTGTCGCGAGATTTCTTGCGGGATCTGCTCAAGGGTTTCGAGCATCAGGATCAAACGCTCGATCCCCATGGCGAAACCAACGCCGGAGGTGGGCTTGCCACCCATTTGCTCCACCAGGCCGTCATAACGGCCACCGGCACACACGGTGCCTTGGGCGCCGAGTTTGTCAGTGACCCACTCAAATACGGTTTTGCTGTAGTAATCGAGCCCGCGTACCAGCTTGGGATTGATGACATAAGGAATGCCGGCAGCATCGAGACGTGCCTTGAGGCCCTCAAAATGCACACGGGATTCTTCGTCGAGGTAATCCACCAGCTTCGGCGCATCAACCAGTACCGCTTGAGTGTCGGCATTTTTGGTGTCGAGTACACGCAGCGGGTTGGACTTGAGGCGACGCTGGCTGTCTTCGTCCAGCTCGCTCAGGCGCGAAGTCAGGTAGTGGACCAATGCATTGCGATAGCGCGCACGGGCTTCGCTGGTGCCCAGGCTGTTGAGTTCCAGCTTGACCGCATCACGAATCCCCAGCTCACCCCACAGGCGCCAGGTCAGCACGATCAGCTCGGCATCAATGTCCGGCCCATCGAGGTTGAACACTTCGACACCCACTTGATGAAACTGGCGATAACGGCCTTTTTGCGGGCGCTCGTGGCGAAACATCGGGCCGACGTACCACAGCTTCTGAACCTGACCGCCACCGGTGATGCCGTGCTCAAGCACTGCACGCACACAGGCCGCGGTGCCTTCGGGGCGCAGCGTGAGCGAATCGCCGTTGCGGTCTTCGAAGGTGTACATTTCTTTTTCGACGATATCGGTGACTTCACCGATCGAGCGCTTGAACAGCTCGGTGAACTCGACGATCGGCATACGGATCTGCTTGTAACCGTAGTTATCCAGCAAACGCGCAACCTTAGCTTCAAAGAAGCGCCACAGGGGCGTCTGCTCAGGCAGGATGTCGTTCATGCCACGAATGGCTTGCAGTGACTTGCTCACAGTAAATCCTTAATTCGTTTGATTAGCCGCGCGCGATCACAGCAGCGTCAGCTTCGACCTTTTCGGCCGCTTTCTGGCGGATCAATTTTTCGAGTTGATCCACCAGATTTTCATTCGTCAATTTCTGCGACGGCTTACCGTCGATGTAAATCAGGTTTGGCGTACCACCGGTCAAACCCACATGGGCCTCTTTGGCTTCGCCGGGGCCGTTTACTACACAGCCAATCACAGCAACATCCAAGGGAACCAGCAAGTCTTCAAGGCGCCCTTCCAGTTCGTTCATGGTTTTTACCACGTCGAAGTTCTGGCGCGAACAGCTTGGGCAGGCAATGAAATTGATGCCACGCGAACGCAACCGCAGGGATTTGAGAATGTCGTAGCCGACTTTCACTTCTTCCACCGGGTCGGCAGCCAACGAGATGCGAATGGTGTCGCCAATGCCTTCGGCGAGCAGCATACCTAGGCCCACGGCAGATTTCACTGTGCCTGAGCGTAATCCGCCCGCTTCAGTGATACCCAAATGCAGCGGCTGCACAATTTCTTTGGCCAACAGACGGTAGGCTTCAACGGCCATGAACACATCGGACGCCTTCACACTGACTTTGAAGTCCTTGAAATTCAGACGTTCAAGGTGTTCAACGTGGCGCAGGGCCGACTCAACCAAGGCTGCCGGGGTCGGTTCGCCGTACTTTTTTTGCAGGTCTTTTTCGAGCGAACCCGCGTTAACACCGATGCGGATCGGAATACCACGATCACGCGCCGCATCAACCACTGCACGCACGCGGTCTTCGCGGCCGATGTTACCGGGGTTGATACGCAGGCAGTCCACACCCAATTCCGCCACGCGCAAGGCGATGCGGTAATCGAAGTGGATATCGGCAACCAACGGTACTTTTACCAATTGCTTGATGCGGCCAAACGCTTCGGCAGCGTCCATATCAGGCACGGAAACCCGCACGATATCGACACCGGCAGCTTCCAGACGATTGATTTGCGCAACGGTGGCGGCTACATCGTTGGTGTCGCTGTTGGTCATGCTTTGTACGGCAATAGGGGCATCGCCACCCACTGGCACTGAGCCGACCCAGATTTTTCGCGATTCGCGACGTTTGATTGGAGATTCGCCGTGCATGACTTATTGACCTAACTTCAGGCGAGCAGTTTCGCCACTGGTGAAAGGAGCCAGGTCCACTGACTGACCGTTGTAGGTCACTTGTGCACCGCGGGCAAAGCCCAGGCGCAAGCTCAAGGGAGGCTTGCCGCTCACTTCAAGATTTTCGCCTTTGCGCTTCAAGCCGCCGAACAGCACTTTACCTGTGGCATCGGTGACTTGAGTCCAGCAATCAGCGGTGTATTGCACGCCAACGTTGCCAGCACCTGCGACGGCTGCCGGTGCCGCAGCTGTCGGTGCGGGCGTTGCAACTACGGGCGCCACAGCGACCGGCACCACGGGCGCCGGGACTGGAGCGGGCTGAACCACTGGCACGGGCGTTTCGGCAACAGCCGCTTGGGGGGCGGCAGGTAATGCCAAGGCGGTCGTAGCCGTCTGATCACCAGCAGGCGCAACAGGAGCAGCCGCTTCGCTTTCAGTTTTGGCTTCAGCCACGGCCTGATCTTCAGGCTCGTCCAGCGGATGGATCTGGGTCGTGCCGTCTGCCCCTTCCACTTCAACGTGTTCGGGCGTGAGGCCGATCAGGTCCTTGGCGCGCATGGACGTTTGGTCCTGCCACCAGATAAAGCCGCCGCCAATCACTGCCAACAACAGCAACAGGCTGACAATGCGCAAAATGGTGTGGGACACGCGCACCGGTTCTTCGATGCGGCCCAAACTGTGTACGTTGCTGCCGGACGAGTCAGTGCCGGTAAACAGATCAAACTCATGCACCAGGGCCGTCTGATCCATACCCAGCAGCTTGGCATAAGCGCGGATATAGCCACGGGCAAAGGTATGGCCTGGCAATTTGTCGAACGCGCCCGTCTCAAGATGACTCAAGGCACTGGCCGTGAGATTGAGCTTCAAGGCGACTTCAGCCAATGTCCATCCATTGTTTTCACGGCCCTGACGCAAGGTCTCACCGGGATTGACTCGAGTCGCTGCTAGAACTTCGGGTTGCGCCGCTTTCATCATTGCTCCGACAGGTATTGCTGATATTCCGGCGTGCCGGGATAAAGTCGTTTTAGTTGCTGGCCATGACTGGCTGGTGTGGCGCGATCATCGAACACAGCCGCCAGTCGCGCACCGAGCAATAGACTACGTGCATTTTGCCCACTAAGCAGGCTAAAACGATCGTAAAACTCGCGCGCGGGCACATATTGACGGTCCTGGTAGGACAACTCGGCCATTTCCAGCAGGGCTCGCGGTTGTTTGGGGTTCAGGCGCAATGCTTTTACAAGGTAACCGCGTGCTGTTTCAGGCAGCCCCAGCTTGAGCGCCGTTATACCCAAATTTTCGTAAACCCGGGAGCGTTCAGGATAAAGATTGTCAGCGGCGGCTTTGTGAAACAGCGTGTAGGCGTCTTGATAGCGTTGCTGTTCAAACAGCAAGCTGGCGTAGTTGTTGAGCGTGCGGGCATCGTGCGGGCGGGCAGCCAAGGCTTTTTGAAAGCTTTGCTCTGCCAGCTCAAACTCCATTTCGCGCTGAAACACTAAGGCCAGCGCTGCGTGGGTGTCCGGGGCGTCCTGATCCAGCTCAAGGGCCTTGCCCAAGGGAACTTTGGCCTGTTCGGCCATGCCCTGCTGCAAATAACCAAGCCCCAACTGAACATACGCCTGACGCGCTGCATCACGGCCTTTGTCGGTGCTCATCGGGTTTGATCCACCCGATGAAACGCAGCCAGCCAACACGCTGACTAACACCACACAAAGCGCTGCACGCAGGGTCATAGAGTGCCTCTCTCAGGGCTGGGCAGCAGCGTTTTGCACCGAAACGGCTTCAATCGATGCCAAGTGGCGCTCGTTGCGACGGGTACGGTCATTGACCTGCCCGACCAACTGCCCACAGGCCGCATCGATGTCTTCGCCACGTGTCGTGCGCACGGTCACGTTGTAACCGGCCTGTTGCAGCAGTTCCTGGAAACGGCGAATGGCATTGTTGCTCGGACGCTCATAACCGGAATGCGGAAACGGGTTGAACGGGATCAGGTTGATCTTGCACGGCGTGTCTTTGAGCAGTTCGATCATTTCACGCGCGTGGTCGACATGGTCGTTCACGTCTTTGAGCATGGTGTATTCAACAGTCAAAACGCGCTTCTCACCCAGGGTCGCCATGTAGCGACGGCAGGACTCAAGCAGCATTTTGAGCGGGTACTTCTTGTTGATCGGCACCAACTGACTGCGCAGCTCGTCATTGGGTGCGTGCAGCGACAACGCCAGCGACACATCGATGTGCTTGGCCAGCTCATCGATCATTGGCACCACACCCGAGGTCGACAAGGTTACGCGGCGCTTGGAGATGCCGTAGCCCAGGTCATCCATCATCAGATGCATGGCGGCGATGACGTTGTCGAAGTTCAGCAGCGGCTCACCCATGCCCATCATCACCACGTTGGTGATGGCACGGTCGACGGTTGCCGGGACGCTGCCAAAGGATTTGTTGGCAATCCACACCTGACCGATGACTTCGGCGGCGGTGAGGTTGCTATTGAAACCTTGCTTGCCGGTGGAGCAGAAACTGCAATCCAGGGCACAGCCAGCCTGGGACGAAACGCACAACGTGCCACGTTTGCCCTGGGGAATATAAACGGTCTCGACGCAGCTGCCGGACGCCACACGCACGACCCATTTACGGGTACCGTCGGTGGAAATGTCCTCGCTGACGACTTCAGGTCCACGAACCTCAGCAATAGCCTTGAGCTTGTCGCGCAAGGCCTTGCTGACGTTAGTCATGGCGTCGAAATCATCGACGCCAAAGTGGTGAATCCACTTCATGACCTGACCGGCACGGAAACGCTTCTCCCCGATTGAGTCGAAGAATTTCTCCATTTCCGGTTGGGTCAAACCCAACAGGTTGGTTTTGCCAGTCGTTGCAATCATGTCTTCACCCTCACTCACACGCCAATACTTAGCGAGTGGTTACTTCAGTTGCTGCGAAAAAGTACGAGATTTCACGAGCAGCAGCTGCTTCAGAGTCGGAACCGTGAACAGCGTTAGCGTCGATGGATTCAGCGAAATCAGCACGGATAGTGCCGGCAGCTGCTTCTTTAGGGTTGGTAGCGCCCATCAGTTCGCGGTTCAGAGCGATAGCGTTTTCGCCTTCCAGAACCTGAACAACAACAGGACCGGAGATCATGAAAGCAACCAGGTCGCCGAAGAAGCCACGAGCGCTGTGCTCAGCGTAGAAGCCTTCAGCTTCGGCTTTGGACAGTTGCTTCAATTTGGAAGCTACAACCTTCAGGCCGGCTTTTTCAAAACGAGTGGTGATCTCGCCAATAACGTTTTTTGCAACAGCGTCAGGCTTGATGATGGAGAAAGTGCGTTGAACAGCCATGGTGTAACTCCAGAAACAGTGATTTAAGCGAAAAATTAAACCCGCGAATTATACGCGGGTTCTGGGGCATTGCATAATTACGTCGATTACAAGCTTAGTCGGCTTCTTCGATCCACAAACCCTGAATGGCTTCGAGAACCTTCTCTCCCCCGCGATCAGGGATGTCATCGAACTCTGGTAGTGCCATCACCAGATTGCGCAGCGTGACGAAATTCACCGAGAGCGGATCTACATCCGGGTGAGTTTCAGCCAGCTGAATCGCGATTTCCTGCACATCAACCCACTTGAGGCTCATGACAATTCCTTATCAATGTGGCGCTTCGGCCGCATGGTTGAGCGAGTACTTCGGAATTTCGACCGTCAGGTCTTCAGTACCGACCTTGGCCTGACAGCTGAGGCGTGATTGCGCTTCAAGGCCCCACGCACGGTCAAGGTAGTCTTCTTCCAGCTCGTCAGCCTCTTCCAACGAATCGAAACCTTCGCGAATGATGCAGTGGCACGTGGTACAGGCGCAGACGCCGCCGCACGCGCTTTCAATTTCGATGTGATTGTCATGTGCCACTTCGAGAATCGACTTACCGGTCTCAGCCTCGACAACCATACCGTCCGGGCAATGCTCGGCGTGTGGCAGAAAAATGATCTGCGGCATCAGTTATTCCTCGATTTCATTCAGGTTGCGCCCCGCCAGAGCGGCCTTGACGGACAAGTCCATACGGCGGGCGGCAAAGGCATCGGTCACTTGAGACAGACGCTTGGTCTGCTGCTCGATGGCGTAACCATCGGTGCCTTTCAACAATTCGGACAATTCTTGCATTTGCAGCTCGATGACCATCCGCTCTTCGGCGTCCAGCAAACGATCACCGTCCACCTCAAGCGCCGCTTGCACAGCCTCGATCAGGCGTTGCGCATCGACTTGCTGCTCGCGCAACACGCGGGCCACTTTGTCGTCACCGGCGTACTGGAAAGAATCCTTGAGCATTTTGGCGATCTCGCCATCGGTCAGCCCGTAAGACGGCTTGACCTGAATGCTGGCTTCGACGCCAGAACCCAGCTCTCGCGCCGACACACTGAGCAAACCATCGGCATCCACCTGGAAGGTCACACGAATTTTAGCGGCACCTGCCACCATCGGCGGAATCCCGCGCAATTCAAAGCGCGCCAGAGAGCGACAGTCGCTGATCAGTTCGCGCTCACCTTGCAGCACATGAATCATCATGGCCGTCTGGCCATCTTTGTACGTGGTGAAATCCTGCGCCCGCGCAACCGGGATCGTGGTATTGCGCGCAATGACTTTTTCCATCAGCCCGCCCATGGTCTCAAGACCGAGCGACAGCGGAATCACGTCCAGCAACAACAACTCGCCACCCTCACGCTTGTTACCGGCCAGGGTATCGGCCTGGATCGCTGCACCAATGGCAACCACTTGATCCGGGTCGATATCCGTCAGCGGCTGGCGACCAAACATGTCCGCCACAGCTTCACGCACGCGCGGCACACGCGTCGAACCACCAACCATGACCACGGCTTGCACATCCTCAATCTCGATATTGGCGTCGCGCACAGCACGACGGCAAGCCTTGAGGCTGCGGGCAATCATGGGTTCGATCAACACCTCGAACGCTTCACGGGTCAACTCGGCGGACCATTGGCCAAAGGTGACGGTCACAGAGGAGGCGTTGGTCAGGGCTTCTTTGGCAGCACAGGCCGCTTGCAGCAATTGACGCTGGGTGCCCGGATCGAGATCAGCAGACAAACCCGCCTGCTCGATCATCCAACTGGCAATTGCATGATCGAAGTCGTCTCCGCCCAGCGCGCTGTCGCCGCCAGTGGCCAGGACTTCGAATACACCGCCAGTCAAACGCAGCACCGAAATATCGAAGGTCCCGCCACCCAAATCATAGATGGCAACAACGCCTTCAGCCGATTGATCCAGGCCGTAGGCAACCGCAGCAGCAGTCGGCTCATTGAGCAAACGCAACACGTTCAGACCGGCCAGTTTGGCCGCATCCTTGGTCGCCTGACGCTGAGCATCATCGAAGTAGGCCGGAACAGTGATCACCGCACCGACCAATTCGCCACCCAGGGTTTTTTCGGCGCGCTCGCGCAACACCTTCAAAATCTCGGCCGACACTTCTACCGGGCTTTTCGGGCCTTGCACCGTATCGATGAACGGCATGTGCGACTCGCCGCCGACAAAACGATAAGGCAATTGCTCGCCCAACTGCTTGACGTCGGACAAACCACGACCCATCAAGCGCTTGACCGACAATACGGTGTTGAACGGATCACTGGAGGCTGCCAGGCGCGCCGACTCACCGACTTCAACACGGTCAGCGTGATAGCGCACAGCGGATGGCAAAATGACATTGCCGCGCGCATCAGCCAGAGGCTCGGAGAGACCGCTGCGCAATGCAGCGACCAACGAATTGGTAGTGCCCAAGTCAATCCCCACAGCCAGACGACGCTGGTGCGGTTGAGGACTTTGGCCGGGTTCGGCGATCTGCAGTAGGGCCATCGTTATCAGGACTTATCTGTAATCAGGCGTGCAATCAGGAAAGCACGGAGTTAATCGTCGAGGCGCTCTTCTAACTGGCGCACTTCGTAATTGAGCTTGTCAAGGAACTGCATGCGCCGCATCAGGCGTTCTGCCTGTTCGCGTTGCGCTGCATCATCCCAACAAGCAGCGAAGCTGTTGTTCAGTGCTTGCTGAGCAACCTTGAGCCGACGCTTGAATGCTGCAATACCGGCCATATCGGCGCTGTCGTGCAGGTCTTCAAGCTCTTCGCGCCACTGCATCTGCTGCATCAGAAACTCAGGGTCATGCACCGTGACTTCCAGCGGCGTCTCATTGCCCTTGAGCGCAAGTAAATAGCGCGCGCGTTTAGAAGGGTTTTTGAGCGTCTGGTAAGCCTCATTGAGGCCGGCGGACTGTTCGAGCGCCAGACGCTGCTCACGCTCGGAAGCGTCAGCAAAGCGGTCCGGGTGAACACCACGCGCCAACTCTCGATAGCGCACAGCCAACTGGTCGAGATCCAGATTGAAGCCCGGCTGCAGTTCAAACAAAGCAAAATGACAAGGAGTACCCACGAGTAGCCTCAGATGTTGAAGCTTTCGCCGCAGCCACATTCACCGCGCACGTTAGGGTTATTGAACTTGAAGCCTTCGTTCAAACCTTCCTTGACGAAATCCAGCTCGGTGCCGTCCAGGTAGCTGAGGCTTTTTGGATCAATGATCACTTTTTCGCCATGGGTTTCGAACACTTTATCGTCTTCGCCCACTTCATCGACAAACTCCAGCACATAGGCAAGACCGGAACAGCCCGTGGTGCGAACACCCAGACGAATCCCCTCACCTTTGCCGCGCCCATCAAGGGAGCGGCGAATATGCTTGGCAGCCGCTTCTGTCATGCTGATAGCCATCGTGACTCCTTACCTGTTGCCGGTTTCTTCACCACACATGCGCCATATAAGGGCGCAATGGATCAGATCAAACCTTTCTTCTGCTTGTAATCGCGAACGGCCGCCTTGATGGCGTCTTCAGCGAGCACGGAGCAGTGAATTTTTACGGGTGGCAAAGCCAGCTCTTCAGCCAACTGGGTGTTTTTGATGGTCTCTGCTTCATCCAGAGTCTTGCCCTTCATCCACTCAGTTGCCAGGGAGCTGGAAGCGATTGCCGAACCGCAACCGTAGGTCTTGAACTTGGCATCTTCGATGATGCCCTGCTCGTTCACCTTGATTTGTAGGCGCATGACGTCGCCGCAAGCAGGGGCGCCGACCATGCCGGTACCTACATCTGGATCTTCCGCGTTCATCTTGCCGACGTTGCGCGGGTTCTCGTAGTGGTCAATGACCTTTTCGCTGTAAGCCATGGTACTTATCCTCACTCATCAGAGAGTCGCTCTTGAGACGCTGTAAAAGCGGCTATGCGCTGCGTTTACAGCAGCTATCTACGGCGACTTGAAATATCAGTGCGCCGCCCACTCGATTTTCGAGATGTCGACACCATCTTTGTACATGTCCCACAGCGGCGACAGGGCGCGCAGCTTGGTAACGGCCTCGCACACCTTCTGCGCGGCGTAGTCGATTTCTTCTTCGGTGGTGAAGCGACCGAACGTGAAGCGAATCGAACTGTGAGCCAGCTCATCGTTGCGGCCCAGGGCGCGCAATACGTAAGACGGCTCAAGGGATGCAGATGTGCAGGCCGAACCGGACGACACCGCCAGATCCTTGAGCGCCATGATCAGCGACTCGCCTTCAACGTAGTTGAAGCTCAGGTTCAGGTTGTGCGGGACGCGAGCAGTCATGCTGCCGTTGACGTACAGCTCTTCAAGGTGTTCAACCTGCTTGAAGAAACGGTCGCTCAAAGCTTTGATGCGCACGTTTTCAGCGGCCATTTCTTCTTTGGCAATCTGGAACGCCTCACCCATGCCCACGATCTGGTGGGTGGCCAGAGTGCCCGAACGCATGCCGCGCTCGTGACCGCCGCCGTGCATGGTTGCTTCGATACGCACACGAGGCTTGCGGCTCACGTACAGTGCGCCGATACCCTTCGGACCGTAGGTTTTATGTGCCGAGAAAGACATCAGGTCGACTTTCAGCTTGGCCAGGTCGATTTCAACCTTGCCCGTAGACTGAGCAGCATCCACATGAAACAACACGCCGCGCGAGCGCGTCAGCTCACCAATGGCAGCGATATCGTTAATGGTGCCGATCTCGTTGTTCACATGCATGATCGAAACCAGAATGGTGTCGTCGCGCATGGCGGCTTCAACCATCGCAGGTGTGACAAGACCGTCTTCACCTGGCTCGATGTAGGTCACTTCAAAGCCTTCTCGCTCCAGCTGACGCATGGTGTCGAGTACGGCTTTGTGTTCGATTTTGTCAGTGATCAGGTGCTTGCCTTTGGTCGCATAGAAATGCGCAGCGCCCTTGATGGCCAGGTTGTTGGCCTCGGTAGCGCCGGATGTCCAGACGATTTCACGCGGATCGGCATTGACCAGATCAGCAACCTGACGACGACCGTTTTCAACCGCTTCTTCGGCCTTCCAGCCAAATACGTGGGAGCGCGAAGCCGGGTTACCGAAGTTCCCGTCAACCAACAGGCAGTCGCTCATTTTTTGAGCAACACGCGGATCAACCGGGGTGGTGGCTGAGTAATCAAGGTAAATCGGCAATTTCATGGACTATCTCCTAAATCAGGCTGGCTGGCGCACCGTCGTTTTCATGCAATCAATCGACGGCGGACGCTTCGATCTTATCCAGGTGCGGCGCCTTGCCATTACAGCGGCGCAGATCCTGACGCTGGGCTACTTCTTGTACCTCACGGCGAGTGACAAGATCAGCCAAGCTGATACCGCTGAGAAACTCGTGTATTTGCAGGCTCAAGTCACACCACAGGTGATGGGTCAGGCACGTGTCACCGGCATGGCAATCGCCAAGGCCCTGGCAACGTGTGGCGTCGACGGACTCGTTTACCGCATCGATAACCTGGGCCACCTGAATACCTTGCATGTCGCGCGATAGCTGATAGCCACCACCAGGGCCGCGCACACTGGAAACCAGGCTGCTGCGGCGCAACTTTGCAAAGAGTTGCTCAAGGTAGGAAAGGGAAATGCCCTGGCGCTCGGAAATGTCGGCCAGGGACACCGGCCCGTGCTGTGCATGCAACGCCAAATCGAGCATTGCAGTGACGGCGTAACGGCCTTTTGTAGTCAGTCTCATGGACAGGTACCACGGAATTCGGAATGGGGGCGAGTATGCTATTCCCGACTATTTAAGTCAACTATTAGACCTAGTACTTTAGTCGGGATTACCCGCAAAACAGCGGCCGCATTGTAGCAGGGTCTGCAGCGTAATGGCACATGAGCACACAAGCGCGCTGTACGCATTCGCCGCCCAAGCCTGCGCAGCCATCCGCCGCCACCACAACCCTACCCCGGCTTCACTTCATCCTTGCCCTGCACACAGGCGAAATCCTCTTCACGCAACTGCGGCAAGTCCTTGGCGCAATACGGGCTACCAAGATCTTTGAGGGCACCACACATGCCATCCAGCTTGCCGTCGACCGCCTGCAAGTGATCCAGCAATTGAGCGATGGCACGCGCAACAGGGTCCGGCATGTCTTCACTGACACCGTAAGCATCAAAACCGATCTTTTCGGCCATTGCCTTGCGCTTGGCCTGCACCTCATCGTCATGCTTGATGATGATACGGCCCGGAATACCCACGACCGTCGCCCCCGCCGGTACTGCCTTGGTGACAACCGCATTGGAGCCGACCTTGGCTCCCGCACCCACGGTAAACGGGCCTAGCACTTTGGCTCCCGCCCCGACCACCACACCATCCTCAAGCGTGGGATGGCGCTTGCCTTTGTTCCACGTAGTGCCGCCCAGGGTTACGCCCTGATAAAGCGTCACGTCATCACCGATTTCAGCGGTTTCGCCAATCACAATCCCCATGCCGTGATCGATGAAGAAACGGCGACCGACCTTCGCCCCCGGATGAATTTCAATCCCGGTCAGCCAGCGTCCGAAGTTCGACACCAGCCGCGCCAGCCATTTCCAGTCCGCGCGCCACAACAACCCGGACAGGCGATGTATCCAGATGGCATGCATCCCCGGGTAGCAGGTCAGCACTTCAAAAGCATTGCGCGCCGCCGGATCACGATGAAACACACTCTGGATATCTTCACGCAGACGCTCGAACATCTTTAATCCTTGCGCTTGAGCAGCTCGCCACGGGCTGCCTTTTGGGTTTCAGTAAGAATGCCACGCAATATGTTCATTTCGGCACGACTCACCGAACTGCGGCCATACAGGCGACGCAGACGCGCCATCAGGTGGCGCGGTTTTTCAGGATCAAGAAACTCGATCGCGACCAACGTCTGCTCAAGATGCTCGTAAAAGCGCTCCAGCTCATCCATGGTCGCCAGCTCACCACTTTTGGTGGAAGCCACTTCATCTTTTTCCATTTTGCTCGGCTGCCCCTGAGCCGCCAGCCAGGACATACGGATCTCGTAACTCAGCACCTGCACTGCCGCACCCAGGTTCAGCGAGCTGAACTCAGGATCCGATGGAATGTGCACATGGAAGTGGCAGCGCTGCAACTCATCATTGGTCAGGCCCGAATCTTCACGACCAAACACCAGAGCAATCTCAGCGCCCTGCGTGGCATCTTCGACAACTTTTTGCCCGCACTCACGCGGATCGAGCAACGGCCATGGGATACGGCGATCGCGCGCACTGGTACCCAATACCAGATTGCACCCCACCAGAGCATCCTCCAGCGTGGCCACTACCTGTGCATTTTCGAGAATATCGCCCGCGCCCGACGCACGCGCATCGGCCTCGTGATGCGGGAACAGCCTCGGCTCAACCAGAACCAGTCGCGACAAGCCCATGTTTTTCATGGCACGCGCAGCACCACCGATGTTGCCGGGATGGCTGGTATTGACCAGAACGACACGAATATTTGACAGCAATGGGAGCGCTCACAGACCGTTAAAAGGGAGCAAATCTTACCTAAGCCCATCACCTTAAGCTACGAAAGCTAACGCAAACCTTCATATGCCAAACTTTTCTGCTAGAATGTTCGGCTTTCTTTAACGACCTAGGTGAAACGTCCATGCAGCCCATGCTGAATATCGCGCTGCGCGCCGCCCGCAGCGCCAGTGAATTGATTTTCCGCTCCATCGAGCGCCTGGATACCATCAAGGTTGACGAAAAAGACGCCAAGGATTACGTCTCTGAAGTCGATCGTGCTGCCGAGCAGAAAATCATCGACGCCTTGCGCAAGGCTTATCCGACACACGGCATTCTCGGTGAAGAAACCGGCCTGCACGCTGGCAGCGGCGAAGGCGCCGACTACCTGTGGATCATCGACCCACTGGATGGCACTACCAACTTCCTGCGTGGCGTTCCGCACTTCGCAGTCAGCATTGCCTGCAAATACCGTGGCCGCCTTGAGCACGCCGTCGTACTTGACCCGGTTCGCCAGGAAGAATTCACCGCCAGCCGTGGCCGTGGCGCCCAACTCAATGGTCGCCGCCTGCGCGTCAGCGGTCGCACCAGCCTTGAAGGCGCCCTGCTGGGTACCGGCTTCCCGTTCCGCGACAACCAAATGGACAACCTGGACAACTATCTGGGCATGTTCCGCAGTCTGGTCGGTCAAACCGCTGGTATCCGTCGTGCAGGCGCTGCCAGCCTGGACCTGGCCTATGTGGCCGCCGGTCGTTTCGACGCATTCTGGGAGTCGGGCTTGTCCGAATGGGACATGGCCGCAGGCGCACTGTTGATTCAAGAAGCAGGCGGCCTGGTCAGCGACTTCACCGGCAGCCACGACTTCCTTGAAAAAGGCCACATCGTTGCCGGCAACACCAAGTGCTTCAAAGCTGTGCTGACGGCTATTCAGCCGCACCTGCCTGCCTCGCTGAAACGCTAAGCGAAGCACGCAAACAAAAAAGCACCCCTCGGGGTGCTTTTTTTTGCCTCCTAAATCCGTAGCTGCCGCTGGCTGCGCGCTTTTGACAATAAAGCGGGCAAGCGGCGGCAGTTCCTAGACTCAACAGGCCAAATTTATTGCGGGCCCTGCCCAAGAATCAAATTGCCGTCTTTACCCACCGGGATTGAACTGCCCGGCTCGTGATCCATACGCACCTTGCCTTCCTTGCCATCCAGCGAATAACGCACGTCGTAACCGACCACTTTGTCACTGATGTCGTTAACGGTATTACAGCGCGTTTGCGTCGTGGTGTAGGTATCACGGTTCTGCATGCCTTCTTGCACCTTGTTACCGGCATAACCCCCGCCTACTGCACCCGCAACGGTCGCAATCTTCTTGCCGCTACCGCCACCGACCTGGTTACCCAAAAGACCACCCGCCACCGCACCAATCACGCTACCGACAATCTGGTGCTCATCCTTGACCGCCGCTCGACGTGTAACAGTCACGTCCTTGCACACTTCACGCGGCGTTTTAATCTGTTGCTTGACCGGCTGAACAGCCAGCACTTGCGCAGACTCCGGGGCTTTAACCAAGCTGTAAGTGGCAACAGCACCACCGGCAGTGACACCGACAGCACCCAAAACAGCACCTACCAGCAAAGATTTGTTCACGCGAACCTCCAGGCCATCCTACGTAGGAACAATCCCACGCTAATCCTAGCCTTGGAGCATAAAAAAAGGCGCGAGTTCAATACTCGCGCCTTTTAGGTGATCGCCAGAGATCAACTCACCGTCATGGACGGTCGTCGATTTCCTTTTCGCTCGCCGCAGGAGGAATCAGATCCTCGCTGTTGAGGTTCAGCCAGATCAGCACCACGTTGGCGATGTAGATCGAAGAGTAAGTACCCGCCAATACACCCACAAACAAGGCAATCGAGAAGCCCCACAGGTTGTCGCCACCAAAGATCAGCAGCGCTGCAATCGCCAGCAAGGTGGAGATCGACGTCGCCATGGTGCGCAGCAGGGTTTGCGTGGTCGAGATATTGATGTTCTCGATCAGGCTGGCCTTGCGCAGCACACGGAAGTTCTCTCGCACCCGGTCAAACACCACGATGGTGTCGTTAAGCGAGTAACCGATGATCGCCAGCACCGCCGCCAACACTGTCAGGTCGAAGGTGATCTGGAAGAACGACAGCACACCCATCGTCACGATCACATCGTGCACCAACGAAACAATGGCGCCGACCGCGAATTTCCACTGAAAGCGAAAAGCCAGGTAAAGCATGATGCCGCCCAGCGCCATCAGCATGCCGAGACCGCCCTGATCGCGCAGCTCTTCACCCACTTGCGGGCCTACGAACTCGACACGCTTGATAACGGCCGGGTTGGTGGTATCTGCCTGCCCCAGCGCAGCGGCCACCTTGTTGCCCAGCAACGGATCGTCGCCCGGCATACGCACCAGCAAGTCGGTCGTTGCGCCAAAGCTCTGCACCACTGCATCGTGGAAACCGGCCGAGGCCAGTTCGGTTCGCACCTTGGTTAAATCAGCCGGCTTCTCGTAGGTCAGCTCGATGAGCGTACCGCCGGTGAAGTCGAGGCCGTAGTTCATGCCCTTGTGAAACATGCTGAACAAGGCCAGCACGGTAAGCAGCACAGTGACGCCGAACGCAACGTTGCGAACGCCCATGAAGTTGATTGTACGTAACATGGCAGCCCCTTAAATCCACAACTTCTTGAAGTCCCGACCGCCGTAAACCAGGTTGACCATTGCGCGGGTCACCATGATGGCCGTGAACATCGAGGTAAAGATCCCCAGAGACATGGTCACCGCAAAGCCTTTGACCGGCCCGGTACCCATGGCAAACAGAATCCCGCCGACCAACAGGGTTGTCAGGTTGGAGTCGATAATCGCCGTGAATGCACGATTGAAGCCTTCATTGATCGCCCGCTGCGGTGTCATGCCATTGGCGATTTCCTCACGAATACGCGAGAAGATCAGCACGTTGGCGTCAACCGCCATACCCATCGTCAACACGATACCCGCGATACCCGGCAGGGTCAGGGTAGCGCCCAGCAACGACATCAGCGCCAGCAGCAAGACCATGTTGCCCGCCAACGCCACCGTCGCGATCACACCGAAGAAGCGGTAGATGGCGATGATGAAAATGGACACAAACAGCATACCCCACAGCGATGCATCAACACCTTTGGTGATGTTGTCAGCACCCAGGCTCGGACCAATGGTGCGCTCTTCCGCAAAGTACATCGGTGCCGCCAGACCACCGGCACGCAGCAGCAGTGCCAACTCGGACGCTTCACCCTGGCCATTGAGACCGGTAATCCGGAACTGGCTGCCCAGCGGCGACTGGATGGTCGCCAGGCTGATGATCTTTTTCTCTTCCTTGAAGGTCTGAACCGGCACTTCCTTCTCAACACCGTCAACCACTTGCTTGGTGTAGGTCGTCACCGGCTTCTGCTCGATGAAGATAACCGCCATGCTGCGACCGACGTTGCTGCGAGTGGAACGGCTCATCAACTCGCCACCATGACCATCAAGCTTGATGTTCACCTGTGGTCGGCCGTGCTCGTCAAAACCCGCTTGCGCATCGGTTACCTGATCACCCGTGATGATCAAGCCACGCTCGATTTGCGCGGAAGCGCGATTGCCTTCACGGAACTCGAACGTCTCGGAAGTGGCTTTGGATGCGCCCGGCTCTGCGGCCAGACGGAACTCAAGGTTGGCCGTCTTGCCCAGGATACGCTTGGCTTCGGCGGTGTCTTGCACGCCCGGCAGCTCAACCACGATGCGGTTGGCACCCTGACGCTGAACCAGAGGCTCGGCAACACCCAACTCGTTAACCCGGTTACGGACGGTTGTCAGGTTTTGCTTGATGGAATATTCACGGATTTCCGCCAGCTTGGCCGGGGTCATCGCCAGACGCAGCACCGGCTGACCGTTCAGATCCGCAGCGGCAATGTCGAAGTCATTGAAGTTCTTGCGAATCAGGCTACGCGCTTGCTCACGGGTTGCTTCATCAGCAAAACCCAACTGAATGGCACCATTGAGCTGCGGCAGACTGCGATAACGCAGCTTGTCTTTACGCAACAGGCTTTTGACGTCGCTTTCGTACACTTTCATGCGCGCGTCGACGGCCTTGTCCATGTCGACTTCCAGCAGGAAGTGCACACCACCCGACAAGTCCAGACCCAGCTTCATTGGGTGAGCACCCAGGTTACGCAGCCATTGTGGCGTGGTCTGAGCCAGGTTGAGTGCTACGACGTAGTCGTCACCCAAAGCCTTGCGCACCACGTCTTTTGCTGGCAACTGGTCGTCTTTGCTCGCCAGACGCAACAAACCGCCTTTGCCGTTGGCTGCCAACGTGGCGCCTTTCACAGCAATGCCGGCATCCTTGAGCGCTTTGCTCGCACGCTCCAGATCAGCGTCGGTCACTTGCAGTGCCGTGCTCGCGCCAGACACCTGAATAGCCGGATCATCCGGGTAGAGATTGGGAGCGGAATAAATAAAACCGATCGCCAGCACCGCCAGGATCAGTACGTATTTCCACAGAGGGTATTTGTTCAGCATCAATCACGCCGCCCGCTTAGAACGCGGGGCGCCTTGCGCGCCCCGTCGATTGTTAAAAGTTGAAACTTTAGATCGCTTTCAGCGTGCCTTTAGGCAACGTGGCGGCTACAGCGCCCTTCTGAATTTTCAGCTCGACAGTGTCAGACACTTCGATCACAACAAAAGCATCCGTCACTTTGGTGATTTTGCCGGCGATACCGCCAGTGGTTACAACTTCGTCGCCTTTTTGCAGGTTACCCAACAGGGCTTTCTGCTCTTTGGCGCGCTTGGCCTGTGGACGCCAGATCATCAGGTAGAAGATGACCAGGAAGCCGACCAGGAAAATCCACTCAAAACCAGTACCGGCTGGGCCAGCAGCAGGTGCAGCAGCGTCCGCGAAAGCGGGAGAGATGAAAAAGCTCATTAAGCACTCCAGTTGCAAAAAGTGTTTCTTAGGGTCCGAAAATCAGTCCAGGGGCGGTACAGGCAACCCGCGCTTGGCATAGAAGGCATCGACAAAGGCGGCCAATGTACCCTGTTGAATAGCCTCGCGCAAACCAGCCATGAGCACCTGATAGTGCCGCAAATTGTGGATGGTATTGAGCATGCTACCCAGCATTTCGCCGCACTTGTCCAGATGATGCAGATAAGCACGGGAGAAGTTCTGGCAGGTGTAGCAGTCGCAGGTCGGATCCAGCGGCGAATCATCATGGCGATGGAACGCATTGCGGATCTTGATCACACCGGTGTCGATGAACAGATGCCCATTGCGGGCATTACGGGTTGGCATCACGCAATCGAACATGTCCACACCGCGGCGCACACCCTCCACGAGATCTTCAGGTTTGCCAACCCCCATAAGGTAACGAGGTTTGTCAGCCGGCATCATGGCAGGCAGGTAATCCAGCACCTTGATCATTTCGTGCTTGGGCTCGCCTACCGACAAACCGCCGATGGCCAGGCCATCAAAGCCGATCTTGTTCAGACCTTCGAGCGAACGCTCGCGCAGGTTCTGGTGCATGCCGCCCTGGACGATCCCGAACAGGGCTGCGGTGTTATCGCCGTGAGCATTTTTAGAGCGCTGAGCCCAGCGCAACGACAGCTCCATAGACACCCGAGCCACGTCTTCGTCGGCCGGGTACGGGGTGCACTCGTCAAAAATCATGACCACGTCGGAGCCCAGATCGCGCTGAACCTGCATCGACTCTTCCGGGCCCATGAAGACTTTGGCGCCGTCTACGGGCGAGGCAAAGGTCACGCCCTCTTCTTTGATCTTGCGCATGGCCCCCAGGCTGAACACCTGAAAACCACCCGAGTCAGTCAGGATCGGACCTTGCCACTTCATGAAGTCGTGCAGGTCGCCGTGCTTTTTGATCACTTCAGTGCCAGGACGTAGCCACAGGTGAAAGGTGTTACCCAAAATCATCTGCGCGCCGGTATCGACGATATCGCGCGGCAACATGCCCTTGACCGTGCCGTAGGTACCCACCGGCATGAACGCCGGGGTTTCCACCACACCACGCGGGAAGGTCAGACGACCGCGACGAGCCTTGCCATCGGTGGCAAGTAACTCGAAAGACATACGACAGTTGCTCATGCTTGATCCTCTGGGGCCGGGGCAGGAGCCGTCGGCGCGGGATTGCGGGTGATGAACATTGCATCACCGTAACTAAAGAAGCGGTATCCATGCTCGACCGCAGCCTGGTAGGCCGCCATGGTTTCGGGATAACCGGCGAACGCCGAAACCAGCATCAGCAGCGTGGATTCTGGCAAATGGAAATTGGTCACCAGCGCATCGACCACATGAAACGGCCGGCCCGGGAAAATAAAGATATCGGTGTCACCACTGAACGGCTTGAGCACGCCATCACGCGCTGCGCTCTCCAGCGAACGCACGCTGGTGGTGCCCACGGCAATCACTCGCCCGCCCCGTGCACGGCACGCCGCCACGGCATCCACCACGTCCTGGCCCACTTCCAGCCATTCAGTGTGCATGTGGTGATCCTCAAGGCGCTCAACCCGTACCGGCTGGAACGTGCCCGCGCCCACATGCAGGGTCACGAACGCCGTTTCAACGCCTTTGGCGGCAATGGCCTGCATCAGCGGCTCATCAAAGTGCAGCCCGGCCGTTGGCGCAGCCACAGCACCCAGGCGCTGAGCGTAGACCGTTTGATAGCGTTCACGGTCCGAGCCTTCGTCCGGACGGTCGATGTACGGCGGCAGCGGCATGTGCCCGACACGGTCCAGCAAGGGCAACACTTCTTCAGCAAAGCCCAGCTCAAACAACGCATCGTGGCGCGCCAGCATCTGCGCTTCGCCACCGCCATCGATCAGGATCTTTGAACCTGGCTTTGGCGACTTGCTGGAGCGCACATGCGCTAGCACCCGATGACTGTCGAGCACGCGCTCAACCAGAATTTCCAGCTTGCCGCCCGAAGCCTTTTGGCCAAACAGGCGTGCCGGAATCACCCGGGTATTGTTAAACACCATCAAATCACCCGAACGCAAATGTTCAAGCAAATCAGTAAATTGACGATGTGCCAGCGCCCCGCTCTCCCCATCCAGGGTCAGCAGGCGACTGTTGCGGCGCTCCGCCAAAGGATGGCGTGCGATGAGCGAATCAGGGAGTTCGAAAGTAAAGTCAGCAACGCGCATGATAGGTTTCGTCTAGCAGGGCCGGGGAGTTTAACGGACTTAGTAAAAATAGACCAATAAGTTGTTGACCGACCTAAAACTCATCTCTATACTTCGCCGCCATTGAGCCCTGATGGCGGAATTGGTAGACGCGGCGGATTCAAAATCCGTTTTCGCAAGAAGTGGGAGTTCGAGTCTCCCTCGGGGCACCATCTTAAAAAAAGACCTTGAAATTCAAGGTCTTTTTTTTCGCCTGTCAAAAAGTGAATTCGCTTGCTTGGCACCCACTCACAGGAACCTATTGCATGGAATCGTCGCTGGAGGCAGTTGCGCTTTTCTCTCTCAAGCTGGTGCACGAGACGGACGGTCAAAGCCCGGTGCTGCGTGACGATTATGTGATGGCTGACTATCAACGCGAACTCTTTGCCTTGCTGGTGCGTAACGGCGATATCGCGGGCATTCAGCACAAAGTCGCCGAGTGCCTGAGGCAGGCGTTAAACGCGTTGGGCGGTGCCGAAAAGCCCTTGGGCCGCGAGCTGTACAAGCTGGCCTGTGCGTTCCAGCACGCGAAAACGCTGGCCCAACTGCACACCCCGCTGGAGCAGCTCAAAGACTACCTCAAAGACATTCAGTGATCGGTGTCCTGAAAGGTCGCGATATAGGCCAGCAGATCGTCGATCTTCTGCGGGTCGCTGATGCCCCAGAAAATCATGCGTGTACCGCTCACGACTTTTTTCGGCGCCTCGATGTAGGCGGCCAGCGTTTCGCGGCTCCAGACCACGCCTGAGTTCTTCATCGCGTCCGAGTATTGATAACCCGGCGTGACCCCGGCAGTGCGTCCGATCACGCCATTGAGCTGCGGACCGAAACCACCTCGCGCACCCGGCCCGATGCTGTGGCAGCCCCCGCAGGTTTTGGTGAACAACTTGGCCCCTGCGTCGGCATCACCCGCCGCCGCGGCCGCGGCACTGAAAATGCCGAGCGTGATGGTCAGGGCCAAAGTGGTGAAAGCCGATAGGTTCATGAGCGACTCCAGATCAGATGTTGCACACAATTTCAGCCGACGATTATGCCCGCCTCCTCGCCACGCCACCATTCACAGCTCACTCGCGCAACTCGCACCTGCACGTAACCAGAGATTGCAGTGGCCATCATCTCGCCGCTAATATTGAGAACTATTCGCACTCACCTCTGGAAAGCCGACCGGTGCAATCTCTCCCAACCAGCAAGCTGGGTTTCTTTTTCAGCGATCACCATCGCTGGCTGCTGCAACATATTCAGCGACGCTTACGCAACCATGCTGATGCGCAGGACACGGCGGCGGATACGTTTTGCCAGTTGCTGGCGGCCCAAGTCGACCCTGACACCATCGAGCAACCTCGTGCGTACCTGTCGACCATTGCGCGGCGGCTTATCTTCGATCGCCACCGGCGGCGCAAGCTGGAGTTGGCGTATCTGGAACGGCTGGCCCTATTGCCCGAAGCCGTGGCGCCCTCCCCCGAAGAGCAATGGCAACTGACAGAGGCACTAATCGCCATCGACCGCGCACTCGACGGCTTGCCCATGATCGTCAAGGCCACCTTCCTGTACAGCCAGCTCGATGGCTTGAGTTATGTGGCGATTGCACAAAAACTGGGCTTGTCGGATCGCACCGTCAGTCGCTACATGAAACAAGCCCTGCGCCAGTGTTACCTGAGCGATTCGGGCGTATGAGCAAGCCAGCGCTGGACCCTGTCGGCGAGCAGGCGATTGACTGGATGGTCAAGCTGCGCGCAGGCACGCCAAATGCTGCACTGCAAGCACGCTTTAACCAGTGGCTAAGCCAAGACCCGACCCACCAGCAAGCCTGGACGCTGCTGCACGATCGCCTGGGCGGCGCGTTCAACACCGTACGCGCACTGGATAAACGCGTACCCGGCCAGGCGGGCGAGGCGCGTCAGTTACTGCTGCAACCCCACGCCTCGCGCCGCGATGCTTTGCGCGTGATCGCGGGCCTGGGGTTGCTCGGTGGCGGGTTATGGCTGGGCGCCCGCAGCCCGGTGGGGGATTCGCTGCTGGCGGACCTGTCGACGGGCCATGCTCAGCGACAGGATTACACCCTCGCGGATGGCAGCCATCTGAGTCTCAATGCCAACAGCGCGGTCGACCTGCAATTCGATGCCACGCAAAGGCTGGTGATTCTGCGCCACGGCCAACTGGTGATCCAGGTTGCGCCTGATGTGCACCGCCCGTTGCGTGTGCGCACCGCGCAAGGCGAAATCCGCGCCCTGGGGACGCGCTTTCTGGTGGCCCAAGAGCCTGGCGCCAGCCGTGTGGTCGTGCTTGAGCACAGCATTGAAGCACGACTGTTCAACGGCACCGTGCTGAATGTGCAAGAAGGTCAGAGCGCGCTGCTCTACACCGACCGCATCAGTCGGCTACCCGGCGAACAACGCCAGCGTGCCGACTGGCAGAGCGGCCGGCTCAATGTGCTGGATGATTCGCTTGAATACGTGATCGATGCGCTGCGGCCCTATACCCGGGGTTATGTGCGCGTGGCGCCCGAGGTGCGCAACTTGCGCGTACAAGGCGTGTACCCGCTCAATGATCCGCAACGCGCCTTCACGGCACTGGCACACACCCTTGCGATCCGTGTGGACCATTACAGCCCGTGGCTGACAGTGATCAGCGCCAAATGAGCGGGCGATTTCTTTTTGAAAATTAATCTTATTTGTGTCCGGTTTTCATTTCTCATCCCACCTATCTCCTGACACTTGCACACGATCAGGAGAATGCCGTGCTCAATCCGTGGCCCCATGCCCTAACTGTCGCTGTTGCCCTGGCAACGCTGGCCAACTCAGCCGCGCTTCAGGCGCAAGACCTGAGCTTCAATCTCAAGTCTGGCCCGCTGGCCAATACGCTCAATGCCATCGCCAGCCAGAGCGGCAAGATCATCTCGCTGCAACCCACCCTCGTGCAGGGTAAACAGGCGCCAGCGGTAATGGGGCACATGTCTGCCGAACAGGCGATGAACACGGCGCTTAGCGGCAGCGGCCTGCAATTGCGCATTACAGAGCAAGGTGACTTCAGCGTCGAACCCGCCCCGCAAAACGGCGAGGCGCTGCAACTGGGCCTCACCCACATCGTCGAGCAACACCGCGACGCCACCACTGAAGGCTCCGGCTCTTACACCGCTCAGGCAGTGACCATCGGCAAGGGGTCCCACAGCCTCAAGGAGACCCCGCAATCAGTCACGGTCATCACCCGCAAAATGCTGGACGACCAGAACCTCAACACCATTGAGCAGGTGATGGAAAAAACACCCGGCATCACCGTGTACGACTCGCCCATGGGCGGCAAGTATTTCTATTCGCGCGGGTTTCGCATGACCGGGCAGTACCAATACGACGGTGTGCCATTGGACATCGGCAGCAGCTACGTGCAAGCCGACAGTTTCAACAGCGACATGGCCATCTATGACCGGGTGGAAGTGTTGCGTGGCGCCGCTGGCATGATGAAAGGCGCGGGCGGCACGGCAGGCGGGATCAACTTTGTGCGCAAACGTGGCGATTACACACCGCATACGCAACTGTCGCTCTCTGCGGGCACGTGGGACAACTACCGGGGCCAGGTCGACACTGGCGGCCCGTTGAACGAGTCTGGCACCGTGCGTGGCCGCGCCGTGGTCACGCAACAGACCCGCCAGTATTTTTATGACGTGGCCGCGCGCAAAGACCAGATCTACTACGGCGCTCTGGACTTCGACCTTAGCGCCGATACCACGCTGGGGCTGGGCCTGGCCTATGAAGACGTCGACGCCACACCCTGCTGGGGTGGGCTGCCGCGCTATGCCGATGGCAGCGACCTGAAACTCAAACGCTCCACTTGCCTGAATACCGCATGGAACAACCAGCGCAGCAAACGCACCACCGTGTTCGGTGACCTCAAGCACCAGCTCAATGACGACTGGGCACTGAAAGTCGCCGGGGTTTACTCCAAAAACACACAAAACATGGAGTACGCGTTCCCCAGCGGCTCGGTGCCCGTCGGCGCCACCGCCACTCACACCTTGATGCTGGGCAGCACGTATGACTACGACCAGGTCGATTACGGGTTCGATGCGTACGTAGACGGTAAATTTGATGCCTTCGGCCAACAGCACGAACTGATCGTGGGGGCCAATGCCAGCCGTTCCCACAAAGATGACTTCTACGCTGTGGCCGCGTTGCCTCAGCGTCAGAACGTACTCAACCCGGACCACCACTTGCCGCGCCCTGACGAAAGCTATTACTTGGCCAATGCCTCACGAGGCGGCCCGCTGGACATGCGTATCCAGCAATACGGCGCCTACTCCCTCACTCGACTGAAACTGGCCGACCCGCTGACGGTGGTGCTGGGCAGCCGCGTCAGTTGGTACTCCTCTGACAGCCATCAGATCTCGTACTGGCGCGGCGAGGGCACTCCTCTCAGTGCCAAGGCCAAAGAGACCGGGCAAGTCACCCCGTTTGCCGCCGTGCTGTTTGACCTCAATGACAACCTCACCACTTACGCCAGCTACACCGACATTTTCACCCCGCAAGGCGGTTATGCCACCTTTACAGGCACGACCCTCAAACCTCTGATCGGGCAAAGCTATGAACTGGGGATCAAAGGCGAATGGCTCGACGGGCGCCTGAACAGCTCGTTCAACCTGTTCCGCACGGTTCAAAAGGACGCCGCCCAAGACGACCCGCGGTGCCCGGACAGCAGTTGTTCGATCAACTCCGGCAAGGTCCGTGCTCAAGGTTTCGAGGCTGAAATCAGCGGTGAAGTCATCGACCGTCTGCAAGTGTTGGCCGGCTACACCTACACCCAGACCAAAGTGCTGGAGGACGCCAACCCTGAACAGGATGGCCTGGCCTACAACGCCTATGTGCCGCGCCACCTGCTACGCGTATGGGCCGATTACGCACTGTCGGGCGCGCTGGAGCGCGTGACCGTCGGCGCCGGGGTTAACGCTCAGAGCAGCAACTACCGCGTATCCCCTATCAGCGGCAACGACATCAGCCAAGCGGGTTATGCCGTGTGGAACGGGCGTATTGGCTATCGCATCGACGACACCTGGTCGGTGGCACTGAACGGCAACAACCTGCTCGACAAGCGCTATTACGCCACCGTGGGCACCGAAGGGTTTGGCAATTTCTACGGTGAACCGCGCAACCTCGTGATGTCGCTCAAGGCGGATTTTTAAACCCGGCGCCTCAGCGTCAAGCTGCTCTGGCCAGGTTAACGACACAGCCGTGTTGGGCCAACCCCGACCCAGCACGGTAATGCCCGCTTCCATGCCCCAAGGGCGCTGCCAATCAAACATCGGATCAAGCTCAAACTGGTGCAAACGCAAGGGTTCAGCACGCTATGCGAACACCTGCTCACTCAACAACACCCCGGCGATGACGATCATCACCGCCCCCGATACCTGACTCACTTTTTGCGCCGCGCCAGGGCGGGTCTGCAACACCGAGCGGGCTCCAAACCCGACCAGCAAGTACACCACTGCACAACTGAGGGCATGCAACCCACCCAACGCGACGATTTGCACCGGGATCGGCCATGTCGATAACGGATCGGTGAATTGCGGCAACAAGGCCAAAAACAACAAGAACACCTTCGGGTTCAACCCGCTGACGCACAACCCTTTCCAGGCCCAGCGCGACCACGTGTCAGACACCTGAACCCGACCCGACTCAGGCACCGCCGGGTTTCTGAGCATTCCCACCCCCAGCCACAGTAAGTACAGCGAACCGGCCACGGTCAGCCCCTTGAGAATCATCGGATTACTGGCCATCAACCCGCCGACACCCGCGGCCACTACCACCGTTGCCAGCAAATGCCCCGAAAGCAAGCCCGCCACGGCCGGCGTCACCCAGCGCCCACGCATGCCCGCTGAAATCGCATACGCCCAATCGGCACCGGGGGTGATGATGAACAAAAATGACACCGCCCAGAAAGCGGCCAGAACACTCAGAGTCACGGGATAAATACCTTCTTTCAGCGACACGTTATAAAAAATAAGCCGTGTTGCTCACACCGGCACAGGTGAAAGCAGCCAGTAGAAGATTAAGCAAATGCTGCTAGGATTATCTTTCGTTTATACCTGCCCAACCCCGCCTAATTAGAAGGTTCTTCCAAGTGGATCGAATTGATCGAAAGATTCTTGCTGAGCTGCACCATGACGGTCGGCTTTCTCTCACCGAGCTGGCCGAACGCGTGGGGCTGAGCCTGTCACCGTGCCATCGCCGGGTGCGGGCACTGGAGGAGTCCGGGGTGATTCTGGGCTATCGCGCGGTGCTGGCACCCAGTGAGCTGGGGCTGAATTTTTCGGCGATGGTGTTCGTGACCTTGCGCGAAGTCACGCGCCAGGCGGTTGCCGATTTTGAAGCAGCGCTGCCTGAGATCCCGCAGATCGTGGAGGCGCAACGATTGTTCGGGGACCCGGATTATTTGCTGCATGTCATCGCCAAGGACCTGCCCGCGTACCAGCAGCTCTACGATGAGCAACTGAGTGCGCTGCCTAACGTGCAGCGTCTGGTGTCAACGTTGGTGATGAAGCGGGTCATCCATGACCGCGTATTACCGCTTTAACCTATCGAGCAGCCGCCAAGGCTTGCGGGGAGAACAGGTCATCAATCGCAGCCAGGATGCAGGCCATTTCGCTGGGCGGCGTGGCGCCTTCAGGCATTGACTGCAACAGCCTGGTTTTCTTGCTCTGCCCCATTCGAGCCAGTTTTTGGTGCAGCGCCAGTAGTCGCTCTGGGGCCATGCGCTTGAAGGTGTTGAATGTCAGCTCTTGCAAGCAAGAACGCTTGAGCGCGAAGTTTTGGGCGTATGCCTCTATCGCCTCTGCACGAATCTCCCAGCCGGTGTTGGCATAGAACATTTGGCCATACAGGCTCTTGAGCATTTCTCTGGCATGCGCTGGCAAGGGTTCAAAACGCTGTGCTTTGTTCTGCGCCGGGAACACCGCATAGGTGGCGTACGTACTGCCCGAATACTCCTTGTCCAGGCTGACCTGCGCGTAAAAGCAGGCCACCAGGGCCAGCGCAAAAATAAACCTGTTGTCCGGGTTACGATGCGCAGAAGGGTCGATGGCTCCGCGCGTTTTCACATAGTGTTTTTGCACCTCTAAGGCGTGATACAGCGCCACCTCCAGGTTATGGCCTTTGAGCGGCGTGCCGAATCCGGGCTCATGCGCCAACACACCCTCATCGCCAAACCATGCTGTTAGTTCGTTTCTGAGGTCGTTGCAATTGCGCACTTCAGGGACTTCACACTTGCCATTGCGATTGAGCGCGTGCAGCAAGTCAGTACTGACCTTGGTGGCTTGATCGGCCAGCTCTGCGATACGCGCGGACTCAAGCAATGCCCGATTCCCTACCAAGTTGCACAGCAACTCCAGCGTGAGCTCACCGTCAGGTTTGTAGATCCCTTCGACTGATGACTCGGCGGGTTGCTGGCCCGCTTCATCGCGCTCATCGACCTGCCAAGGCAGCGGCTGCACACCCCACACGTACAGATGAGCATCGACCTTTTGCGCCGCCTTGTCGGCCAGCCAGCCTATCCAGTCGCACGGGATCGAATCACCGTCCGCAAAACCTTTTTCGCGCCGCAACCGGGCTTCACACACCGCGTATTCCCGGTAAAACAGCTGGTCCAAGGCATAAATACTGCGAGCCAAAGCCATGTCTTCCAGCACCGGCTGAGTCTCTGACTGAGGCTCGATCTGAGTCCACTCCAGCATGGCCGCATACTGCTGACGCACCTGCGCAGGCAGTATTTCTACTAATGCCTTGTGCACCGCTTTGCGATTTTCGAGTTGGTTCCAGGCATTCTCGTCCGCGGCGTCAGGCGCGGTGGTGCTCATGTATTTGAGCGACGCCTCTTTGAGCGGCGCTACATAAAAGAAGCCATCTTTGTGCTTCCAGTGCTCCAGAGGCAGACGCGACAAGGTATGCGCACGCCATTTTCGGGCGCTCTTGCCGTAGTCGACCACGCTCGTGGAAAAAGCCCCCAGCACATTTGAGGCCTCGAACAATGAGGTGCGGTTGATCAGCTCCTTGCTCTCCTGTAACGAGACCGTGAGCATGTCGGCCACGGTCGGGGCCAGGGAGTCACGGGTGCGGCTGTCTACTTTTTGAGTGTTGTTCATCTGTCAGGCCTTCTAATCACCAACAAACCACGGGGTGAAGCGCCAAGCGCGAACGCGTCTGGCGCCTGAGTGCTGTCACGCAGGCAAAAAACCTGCGGGGGCAGCGCAATCTTCACCCGCTGCGTGCCGGGCAGAATGTGCATTGAGTACGGCATGGGCTTGCTTGTTAAGCAGTTCACCCGCGGCCAGGCGCCGGGTTTGGTCGAGCGACACACGCGCCATTTCAAGCGCTTGCCACTCGTCATCCGCCACTTTTTGCATCATAAACACCTGCGCCAAGGCGTGGGTATGGGCGATAGGGCCGTATTTATTGATCGAGCGCACCGCGTGGTAATGGTCATTGCACGCAGCCAGTTGCGAACGGTAGGGGGAGCCGAGGTTTTCATGATCAGACATGACGCGTTCCTTTTTAATGAGAGGTAATGACTACCCACTCACTGTCTCGCGAACCGCCTGACAGAAAACCTTGAACATTATGAGCCACCGATCAGGGCGGCATTATTCAGGCTCAAGCGCCTTACCCGGCAAATCCCCCACTCGCTAAAAAGGCGCGCTCTTCATCGGTTGTCTCGCGCCCCAAAACCTCATTGCGATGCGGAAAACGACCAAATCTTTCAATGATGTCCGCGTGATCCTTGGCCCATTTGACGTCTTTTGGCTCGAAGTCCTGGTGCAGTTTTACCGACAACTGCTGATCGGCCCAATCTTCGGAGTGCTCGAAAGGCAAGTAGCAAAACACCCGCAAGGAGGCTTCGATCTGCTTGTCCATTCCCGCCTCAATCATCTGCCGCGCATAAAAACGTGCCAGCGGATCAGTGGCGAACATATGGCCGGTGCCACGAAAGGCATTGCGCGGGTATTGATCGAGCAGGATCAACAACGCCAGCGCACTGTCAGGTGCCGACATCCAATGGGCCAATTCGCGGCGGGCGGCCTGGAAGTGGGGGATGAAAAAGACATCGCGAAACCGGTTATCGAACGCTTCATCCTTGGCGAACCAATGCTTTGGACCTGCCTGTTTCCAGAACTCAATCACGCTGTGCGCAGAAGGTTGAACGTTGCTGTCGATGGTGATCACGCGCTATTCCTCTGGGTGTGATGAAAAACGATGCCTACACCTTAGACCGATTGTGAGGTTGTAACGGGCGTATTCAGACGTGCGCAGCCAGTCTTGACCGCGCCCTGTTCGCCCCAACGCATTCAAGCAAGACGATGCCTTGCTCAACGCGCGGGTCAAGCAATGCAAGCAGGCCGACCTCGGCGCACACTTTTTCACAAATTAGTTTGACTCTAAGGTCAAGTTATCCAGCCACCGGACGATAGCATTGCGCCATTACTGTTTGGTGCGAGCCTGTTCGCGCCGCTGTCTTACCTGCACCCCGCGTGCAGGCTGCCTTTGATTTTTAGGATCGCTGATGAACTTACGTAACATGAACATTGCCCCACGTGCGCTGCTGGGATTCTCCCTGATCGGCACCCTGATGTTGATTTTGGGCATTTACGCCCTCGTACAAATGAACAAAATCCATCAAGTGGGACAGAGCATTGCGACCAGCGACATGCCCAGCCTGGTCGGTCTCAATAATTTCAGTTACTTCAACCAGCGCCAACGCGTACTGAGCTATCAACTGCGAGATGAGCCGGACCCAGACGCCAAGGCCCGTATATTCAGCGAGCTGCAATCACTGGAAGAAAGCACGCACAAGGCCATGGCCGATTACATTGCGCTCATCAGCAGCGCGCAAGAACAAGCCAGTTATGAGCAATTAAGCCGTGAGCAAGCGCAGTACCGCACCCTGGAAGCGCAATTGATCCAACTGGCGCGCAACGATCAACAAGACGAATTGAAACGTCTGCAAGCCGGCCCGCTAAGTGTGGTGTCACGCAATATCAGCGCCGCCATCGAATCCATGCTGGACATCAACGCCAAACAAAGCGCTCTCGCCAATCGCCAAAGCACTGAAAACTACGCCACCACCTTCAACTTCACCATCGCCCTGCTAATCATTGCCACCGCACTGACCATTCTGTGCGCGTGGCTGCTGACCAACAGCATCACCCGCCCCATCAGCCAAGCCTTGCAAGCAGCCGAGACCATTGCCAGTGGCGATCTGACGCGCCCGATCAACGTCGAAGGCCGTGATGAAGCCGCGCGGTTGCTGCTGGCGATGCAGAGCATGCAAAACACGCTGCGCGACACCTTGCAGCACATCGCAGGTTCCGCCACCCAACTGGCCTGCGCCGCAGAAGAGTTGAACAGCGTGACCGACGAAAGCGCCCGAGGGCTGACGCAACAAAACAATGAGATTCAACAGGCCGCCACTGCCGTGACCGAAATGACCAGCGCGGTCGAAGAAGTGGCCCGCAATGCCGTGAGCACTTCCCAAGCCTCCAAAAGTGCAGCTGATTCGGCGGGTGACGGGCGCGACCTGGTGCAAGAAACCGTGACCGCCATCGAGAGCATGGGCAGCGACGTGCAAACCACCGCCGACCTGATTGGCAATCTGGCCAAAGAGTCGCAAGACATTGGCAAAGTACTGGACGTGATTCGCGGCCTGGCCGATCAAACCAACCTGCTGGCCCTCAACGCCGCCATTGAAGCTGCGCGCGCAGGCGAAGCGGGACGCGGCTTTGCCGTTGTGGCCGATGAGGTCCGTGCCCTGGCCCACCGCACCCAGCAATCGACCAGCGAAATCGAGCACATGATCGGCAGCATTCAGGGCGGCACCGAACACGCCGTCAGCTCAATGCGCCAATGCACCGAGCGCGCCGAGTCGACCCTCAACATCGCCCGTGGCGCAGGTATCTCGCTGGAAACCATCAACGGCGCGGTGATCGAAATCAACGAGCGCAATCTGGTGATCGCCAGCGCGGCTGAAGAACAGGCACAAGTGGCCCGCGAAGTGGATCGCAACTTGATCAACATCAACGACCTGTCTGTGCAATCGGCCAGTGGCGCCAGCCAGACCAGCCTTGCCAGCAATGACTTGGCGCGCCTGGCCACCGACCTGAATGCAATGGTGGCGCGTTTTAGCCTCTAACCCCGCTGCCTGTTGGAGCCGGCACCGTGCAGCGCTTTGCCACAGGACAGCGCTGCATGGCCAGCACAAAAGGACTTCGAGGACATGGCCCCCGAAGAGCTGAGGATCAACGCCTGTGAAGCCATGCAGGCCCCTCAGCAAGCCTGCCTGCAAGACCGTCGCCCACCTGGACTAAAAAAAATCCCCGCGCTTCTTTCGAAGGGCGGGGATCTTTTGTCCTGAGGCTCTTAGTGCGCGTAAGTTAGTAACAACTCCGTCGGCACTTTGAAGTCCAGGGACATCATGACGCTCAGCGCGGTGATGGTGAAGATCGAGAACACGAACAGCTTGCGTGCCCACACCTTGTCGTCGACCGCTTTGTAACCGGTCCACGCCATGTACAGCCAGTACATGCCCATCGCAGCCGCCACGGCCATGTAGCTCATACCGGCGTAACCGCCGAGGGTGAGCATCAGGGTCGCGATCAGGAACGCGAGGATGTAGAGCAGGATGTGCTTCTTGGCCACTTTGATCCCGCGCTTAACAGGCAACACCGGAATCGATGCGGCCAGGTAGTCGTTGAAGCGGAAGATCGCGATGGCGTAGGAATGCGGCATCTGCCACAGGCTGAACATCACCAGCAAAGTCAGTGCGGCCAGGTCGAAGCTGTTGCTCACAGCCACGTAGCCGATAACAGGCGGCATTGCACCCGACAGACTGCCAATCAGCGTGCCGTGAACCGACTTGCGCTTGAAGTACAGGCTGTACAGACCGACGTAGATCACGAAGCCGATCGCGGCAAACAATGCTGCCAGCGGGTTGGCCACGCGATACAGCAGCACTAAGCCTGCAACCCCCAGCAAGGTGGCGTAAACCAACGCCACCTTGAGGGAGATAAGGCCTTGCACCAGCACGCGGTTCTTGGTGCGGTCCATCTTGATGTCTATGTCGCGGTCGATGCAGTTGTTGAATACACAACCCGACGCAACCACCAAGGAGGTGCCGATCACCGCAGCCAGGAACAGGGCAAGATCAAAATGCCCCTTCGAGGCCAGGAAGAACCCGCCTGCCACAGAAAGCACGTTACCGAAAATGATCCCCGGTTTGGTGATTTGGATAAAGTGCTTAAAGGACATCGGGCTTACCTCACTTCGCCATCATTTCAGTGTGGATGCTGAACATGATCCACAGGGACAAGCCCACCAGCAGCACAATAACCAGGGCTGCGAATACCAGCGCTGTGACGTTATTGCGTTGTGCAGGCGAACGGTCCAGGTGCAGGAAATACACCAGGTGAACAATCACTTGAACCACAGCGAACAACAGTACGATCGCCAGGGTGGTCATTTTAGGCAGCGATGGGTACATCACCAGCCCGAACGGAATGACGGTCAGGATGACCGACAGGATGAAGCCGATTACGTAGGACTTCACGCTGCCGTGGTTCGCGCCGTCAGAATGTGCGTTAGCCATTTACAGAGTCCCCATCAGGTAAACAACGGTGAATACGCAGATCCACACCACGTCCAGGAAGTGCCAGAACAAGCTAAGGCAGCTCAGACGGGTTTTGTTGGTCGCTGTCAGGCCATTTTTCTGGACCTGATACATCATGATCGCCATCCAGATCAGACCGCTGGTCACGTGCAGACCGTGGGTACCGACCAGGGTGAAGAACCCGGACAGGAAGCCCGAACGACTAGGGCCGTAGCCTTCAGAAATCAACATGTGGAACTCGTTGATTTCCATGCCGATGAAGCCGGCACCGCACAGGAAGGTCATGGCCAGCCAGAACAGCACCTGGCTTTTCTTGCCCTTGAACAACGCCAGCATGGCGAAGCCGTAGGTGATCGAGCTGACCAACAGCAGTGCGGTTTCACCCAGCACGTACGGCAGTTCGAAGATGTCGTGGCCCGACGGGCCACCCGCTACGTTGTTAACCAGTACCGCGTACACCGCGAAGATCGACGCAAACAAGATGCAGTCGGTCATCAGGTAGAGCCAGAAACCAAATATGGTTATCTCGCCCGAGTCGTGGTGATGGTCATCATGCCCATGGTCTTGACCATGGGCGTGTCCAGCATGGGTCGCTAAGTTCGACATGGTTTATGCCTGTTCCAACTTGGTTTCAACACGGGTAGCCGGGATCTTGCCAGCCGCTACCAGACGCTTGTGCTGCTCGGCTTCGATGCGCTCGATGGTTTCCACCGGCACCATGTAGCCTTGGTCATCACGGGCAGCGTGGATCGCGAAGTACGCGACAGTGCCAACCAGGCTGACGATCGCCAACCACCAGATGTGCCAGATCATTGCAAAACCGAACACGGTCAGCAGTGCGCCCATCACCACACCGGTAGCGGTGTTGTTTGGCATGTGGATCGGTTCGTACTTGGCCGGAGCCTGGTACGCAGTACCGTTTTCCTTGGCTTCAGTGAACGGGTCGATACCGTCGGCTTTTGGCAGCACAGCAAAGTTGTAGAACGGAGGTGGCGACGAAGTCGACCATTCCAGGGTGTGACCATTCCATGGATCGCCGAATTCGCAGGCGTTCTCTGGCTTGTTGCGGTCACGTACGCTGACGTACAGCTGGATCAACTGGCAGGCAATACCGACAGCAATCAAGGCAGCACCGAATGCAGCCACGTACAGGTAAGGCACCCACTCAGGGTTGGTGCTGGCGTTCAGACGACGGGTCATGCCCATGAAGCCCAGTGCATAGAGCGGCATGAACGCAACGAAGAAGCCAACGATCCAGAACCAGAAGGCAGCCAGGCCCCACTTCTCGTTCAGCTTGAAGCCGAACGCTTTAGGGAAGAAGAAGCTGAAGCCAGCGATGTAGCCGAATACGGCGCCGCCGATGATCACGTTGTGGAAGTGAGCAATTACAAACAGGCTGTTGTGCAGTACGAAGTCAGCACCCGGAATGGCCAGCAATACGCCAGTCATGCCGCCGATGGCGAAGGTCACCATAAAGCCCAGTGTCCACATCACCTGGCTGGTGAATTGCAGACGACCGCGGTAGATGGTGAATAGCCAGTTAAACAGCTTCACACCCGTGGGGATCGAAATCAGCATCGTTGCCAGACCGAAGAAGGCGTTGACGCTGGCACCCGAACCCATGGTGAAGAAGTGGTGCAGCCAAACCATGAAGCCCAGGATCGAGATCGCGCCACTGGCGTAGACCATCGAGTGGTGACCGAACAGACGCTTGCCAGTGAAGGTCGAGATGACTTCAGAGAAGACCCCGAACGCCGGCAGAATGAGGATGTACACCTCAGGGTGACCCCACGCCCAGAACAGGTTGACGTACATCATTGGATTGCCACCAAGTTCATTGGTGAAAATGTGGAAATCCATGTAACGGTCAAGTGTCAGCAGCGCCAGAGTAGCAGTCAGGATCGGGAACGAGGCCACGATCAGAACGTTTGCCCAGGTGCAGGTCCAGGTGAAAATCGGCATGTCCATGATTTTCATGCCCGGGGTACGCATTTTCAGCACGGTGGCCAGGAAGTTAACCCCGGTTAACGTCGTACCTAACCCCGATAACTGGAGCGCCCAGATGTAGTAATCCACACCCACGCCCGGACTGTAGGCCAGACCCGACAGCGGCGGATACGCAACCCAACCGGTCTTGGCGAACTCGCCGACGCCCAGCGACAGGTTGACCAGTACCACGCCCGACACCAGGAGCCAGAAGCTCAGGGAGTTCAGGAACGGATAGGCAACGTCACGTGCGCCGATTTGCAGCGGCACTGCAAGGTTCATCAGGCCGGTGAAGAATGGCATCGCCATGAAGATGATCATGATCACACCGTGGGCGGTGAAGATCTGGTCATAGTGTTCAGGCGGCAGGTAGCCCGGCGAACCTTCGGTGGCCATCGCCAACTGGGTACGCATCATGACGGCGTCGGCAAAGCCGCGCAGCAACATGACCATGGCGACGATGATGTACATCACGCCAATCTTCTTGTGGTCGACTGACGTTAGCCATTCGGTCCACAGGTAGGTCCACTTTTTGTAGTACGTGAGTGCTGCAACCAACGCCAGACCACCGAGCAGAATCATAGCGACGGTGATCATCACTATCGGCTCGTGGAACGGTATGGCGTCCAGACTTAATTTACCAAACATCGTTTACTCCTCTGCCCCGGCAGCTGAATGCGAACTGGTGTCCAAACCTTCGGTCCCGGCCACTTCTTTCTTCTCGTGGTTTACCGGCTTGCCTGGTTTCATGCCTTCATACTTGTCGATGATGGTCTGGAACAGGTTCGGTGCGTACGAGGAGTAGAGCTCAACGGGATTGTTCTGACTCGGCTTGGTCAAGGCTGCGTATTCAGCTGTATCAAGCTGTTTAGGTGACGCTTTGACTTCACTTACCCACGCATCGAAATCAGCTTGGGAAGTCGCGATTGCTTTGAATTTCATGCCGGTGAAGCCCGCACCGCTGTAGTTGGCAGAGATGCCATCCAGCTCGGCGTTCTTGTTGGCAATCAAATGCAGCTTGGTCGTCATACCGGCCATGGCGTAGATCTGGCCGCCCAGGCCCGGGATGAAGAACGAGTTCATGACCGTGTCGGAGGTGATACGGAAATTAACCGGTGTGTTGGCCGGGAACACGATCTTGTTGACGGTCGCAATACCCTGGTCCGGGTAGATAAACAGCCACTTCCAATCCATTGCCACCACTTCGATGGTGACTGGCTTGACGTCAGACTGAATCGGACGGTAAGGGTCCAGTGCGTGGGTCGACTTATAGGTGATCACGCCCAGGGCGATGATGATCAAAATCGGCACGGTCCAGATCACAACTTCGATCTTGGTGGAGTGCGACCATTTCGGTGCGTAAGTGGCGTTTTTGTTCGACGCGCGATACTTCCACGCGAAAATGATGGTCATCAGGATGACCGGAACCACGACCAAGAGCATCAGCAATGTTGCAGTGATGATCAGATTCTTCTCATCGATGCCGACCTGCCCCACCGGATCGAGCAACGTCATATTGCAGCCTCCCAGCAACAACATGCCGAAAAGTGGCAATAAGCCAAAGAGTCTGGGGTACCTTTTTTTAGTCATCTCACGACCTCTAAAACAGCTTGCATAATGCAGTTGGTTTTATGCGCCAACACTTCACCCTGCCAAGGGTTGGCATTTTTCCGATTGAATAAGGGCCTGCTTCATCGCTGTAAGGCGAGTGGGCAAATCCTGGGTTAGCAGTGATTTCTTATTCGATACGTGGTCAAAGGCCTTGTCACAGACCAATTCCATTTGGTGCGGAACTTAGAAGGGTTGCCAGTACCTTGGGAGTCGCATGGGTAGCCTGTCACTCACTGCCCAGACGACCTTCAACTTCCCGCTTGGGCTCAGGGATGAGCAGGCTGGACGTTCAGTGCGGGCGATTGTAGTTAGGTAGCTCTCTATAAACCATGTCTCATCCCGAAATAATTATTCTCGGCTGCGGTAACAATCCCACACTATTATTACGCCCCGCGTTTATACCCTCCCCCCGACGCACCTGTAGCACGCCCTTGCTGCCCCTTAAAAATCGCCCCTTTTTAACGCACCTGCGCGCGCGTCCCGGTGCCTCAAGACGCCCAAAGAAAAAGGGTTTCAGGGGTTTTTCATCGGGCCACGACCCAGCGATTTCAACCCCGGCATCACCGTCAAAACGCCTCATCCCCCCTAAAACAGATGAGACGTTTCAGCTGTGTATTGTGAAATAAAAACATGCCTTGTGACAATTTATCCGTGACAATATGTCGCAGTGTCGCAACCCCCTACACTGCGCCGCATCACATTCCCTTCACATTTTTCGTAGACGAAAAAAAGCCCCGCACTTCGGGAGAAGGACGAGGCGGCTATACCCTGATTTAGTGATTCAGGCGGATTTGTTCCGGTTGCGGTAAATCCCCAGCGGAACCAGTACGGCGGTCAGCACGAACGCCACCAGCGCCCATTGTGCCAACGACAGGCCTAGCACCGGCGGGTACGGCGTTGAGCAGAAGCCGTCAACCTGAAAGCCCAGCGGGAAGATCGCCGCCAGCGGCAGGCCATCCACAATCGGTTGCAAGGCATCCAGACCGCAGCTCACCGCCGGATTGGCCAAAATGTAGACATGGCGCCCCGCCGCAACGATGCCACCGATGGCACTCAGCACCACCAACCCTTCAAACACCGTAATGCTGCGTGTGGTGCGCATGGCCGCGCCAACAAAGGCAAAGAGCGCGATCAGCAGCAGTGCATAACGTTGCAGGATGCACAGCGGGCAAGGCGCCTCACCGAGCACGATCTGCATATACAGCGCACCGCCAATGAGCGCCAGGCAGATCAGCCCCAGCAAGACCAGAAAGCGCTTCTCGCGCCCCAGTCGCATCATGTCATCCGTCATACCGCTTCCCTTTGCCTGATTTTCGAATGGCCATACAGCCGAATAAAGCGCGCAGTTTACACCCAGACCCCGAATGTAGATGCAGGGCAACTGTAGGAAGGGATTTAACTGCGAGTCGGATTAAAGCGCGATTAACAAAAAGCCCGCAGCCATCGTCGAATGCGACCGCTGCGGGCTTACGCGCCAATCAGATGCACTCACCCAAAGGGCTTACTCCAGCGCAGCCGCCGGGCCGAAGAACTCGTAACGGCTCTGTTTTTCCGGCACACCCAAGGCTTTGAGCTGACGCTTGATCGCGCCCATGAAGCCTTTAGGCCCCAGGAAATAGGCGTCTACATCACGATCCTCGGGCAGCCATTTTTCCAGTACTTCAGCGTTGAGCATGCCCACATGGTCTACCGCAGGGCCTTGCCCGTCGTGTTCGGCGTAGCAGTAAAAACGTTGTAATTGCGGGAATTGCTCGGCCAGTTCATCCACCCAGCCCCGAAATGCATGCACCTGGGCATTGCGCGCGCAGTGAATAAAATGAATCGGACGCTGGGTCGCCAGTGCCGCTTCCAGCATGGGCAAGGTCGGGGTAATACCCACACCGCCACTGATCAACACCAGCGGTTTGTCGCTGGCCGTCAGGGTGAACTCACCTGCGGGCGGGAACAACTCAACAATGTCACCCACTTGCAGACGGTCGTGGAGGAAGTTCGACACCACCCCACCCGCCTCGCGCTTGACGCTGATACGGTAGCGGCCGACCTGCGCCAGCGCCGACAGCGAATAGTTGCGACGCGCTTCGACCCCGTCGATGTCCAATTTGATGCCGATGTACTGCCCGGCCTCAAACTCAAGGATCGGTTGCTGGTCCACCGGGCGGAAATAAAACGATGTGATTTCCGCGCTCTCCTGAATGCGGGCCGCGAGCTTGAACTCACGACCGCCACGCCAGCCGCCCGGCGCTGCGGCTTTCTGGTCGTAGATCGCCGCTTCGGCGCCAATCAAGATATCGGCCAATTGACCGTATGCAGCCCCCCAGGCGGCCAACACCTCGGGCGTTGCAATATCACTGCCCAGCACTTCTTCGATAGCACGCAGCAAGCAGGTGCCGACAATCGGGTAATGCTCCGGCAGGATTTGCAGGGCCACGTGCTTGTTAATGATCTTGGCCACCAGATCGCCCAACTGGTCGAGTTGGTCGATGTGGCGCGCATACATCAGCACGCCATTGGCCAACGCACGCGGCTGATCACCGCTGGCCTGGTTCGCCTGATTGAACAGCGGGCGCACCTGGGGGTATTCAGACAGCATCAAACGGTAAAAATGGGTGATCAGCGCTTCACCGCCGCTTTCCAGCAGCGGCACAGTGGATTTGACGATGGCACGATCCTGAGCAGTAAGCATAAAGTTGACTCCTGAGCACGTAGGCATTAACTAAACTTTGATTACCTTTTAGCTATCAGTAATCGTGCCAACTTTAAAACCCTTTAAAAACAGCGACTTGCAAACTAAATAGTCATTATGACTCAGCTTGTTTTATAGTCACTTCGACTACACGAGGTCAAAATGACTGCAAAATTACTGCTAACCACCCTGCTACCTCTGGTAGCCGATCTGTCACGCGAGCTGCCTGAAAGTGAGCGTTACCGACGCCTGCTCGAAGCCATGCGCGCCCTGCTCCCTTGCGACGCAGCGGCACTGCTGCGGCTGGACGGCGATTGGCTGGTGCCATTGGCCGTGGACGGACTGAGCCTGGACACCTTGGGGCGTCGCTTCAAAGTCAGTGAACACCCACGCTTTGACGTGCTGCTCAGCAGCCCCGGCCCCACACGATTCCCCAGCAATTGCGACTTGCCCGATCCGTATGACGGGCTGGTTGACGGCTTGGCCGAACACTTGGAAATCCACGACTGCATGGGTTGCCCGCTGTTTATAGATGAGAAGCCCTGGGGGTTGCTGACGCTGGACGCGCTCGACCCCAAACGTTTTGAGCCGATTGAACTGGACGCCCTGCAAGCTTTCGCCAGCCTCGCAGCGGCCACCGTCAACGTTGCCCAACGCATTGAGCGACTCGCCTTGCGGGTTGAGGACGAGCAACTCAAAGCCGAGTTGTATCGCCAGGCGCACGGTACGCCCAACAAAGAACTGATCGGCCAGAGCAAAGCCCATAAACGCTTGCTCGATGAAATCGCGCTCGTAGGCAGCAGTGACCTGACCGTGTTGATCACCGGTGAAACCGGCGTCGGCAAAGAGTTGGTCGCGCAAGCGATTCACGCCGCCTCACCACGCGCAGACAAACCCATGGTCAGCCTCAACTGCGCGGCGTTGCCCGACACGCTGGTCGAAAGCGAACTGTTCGGCCATGTACGCGGCGCCTTTACCGGCGCGATGAATGACCGGCGCGGCAAATTCGAACTGGCCAATGGCGGCACATTGTTCCTGGACGAAGTCGGCGAATTGTCACTCACCGTGCAAGCCAAACTGCTGCGCGTGCTACAGAGCGGCCAATTGCAACGCTTGGGTTCGGATCAGGAACACCGCGTCGACGTGCGTCTGATCGCCGCCACCAACCGTGACCTGGCCGAAGAAGTGCGCAGTGGCCGCTACCGCGCCGACTTTTATCACCGCCTGAGCGTGTACCCGCTCAAAGTGCCCGCCTTGCGTGAACGTGGGCGCGACGTGTTGCTGCTCAGCGGCTTCTTCCTTGAACAAAACCGCTCGCGCATGGGCTTGGGCAGCCTGCGCCTGAGTCCCGACGCCCAAGCTGCACTCGTGCAGTACGACTGGCCGGGTAACGTGCGCGAACTGGAACACCTGATCGGGCGCAGCGCCTTAAAAGCCTTGGGCAATTGCAGCACACGGCCGCGTATTTTGACCCTGACCGCGCAAGACCTGGACTTGCCCTCCTGCGAGGTTATTGAGACGGCCACGACACCACCAACCCCACCCCCTGCGGCCGTCGGTGATTTGCGCCGGGCGACCGAAGCCTACCAACGCCAGCTCATCAGCGCCTGCCTTGAACGCCACCCAAATAACTGGGCCAGCGCGGCGCGAGAACTGGGGCTGGATCGGGCCAACCTCGGCCGTATGGCCAAACGGTTGGGGTTGAAATAAGCCTCAAGCACTGACCTGTCGCTGACGAACATCGCGAGGCACGCATGACGCTGCCTCTGCCTTCGCGCACGTCTCATAAAGTCGCGTTACTGGAAGCCTCGCTGTCAGCCGATGCCCTACTTGTGGAGCAACTAGTGCGGTTGGGCTATGAAGGCTTGGTCATTGCAGGCTTTGGCGCCGGGCATTTGAGCGAACTCTGGGCTGAGGTTCTACAACCGATTGCGGCCAAAATACCGGTCATCGTTGGCTCACGCACAGGGGCGGGCTCCACGGCCTTCAACACCTATGGGTTCAAAGGGGGAGAAATCGACTTGACCCGCAAAGGCCTGCATATGAGCGGCTTTCTGTGCCCGCGCAAAGCCAGACTCTTACTGTGGTTGCTTATTGGGTGCGGCCAACAGTCGAGATTGAAAAACTTTTTGCGCGATCTCTCCGTAGGCGGGTAACACTGTGGCCTGCCATGCAGGCCGCACTAGAGAGCGAGTGCTCAAGGTCGCGTTGTGATCTGATTGGCCCTACTGGCTAAAGACCCACTAAATCAGGTCGATAACCCTGTATCGCCCGCTGCTGTTGGCTTTTAGCCCGCGCGCATCTCTTTACACAGAAGGTTTTTATGTCATCCCACAACGCCCGCGCAGACTCTCTTTCGCTTCTGCTATTCACTTTGCGCAGCGGCAAGCTGATGGCGATTAACTTGCTCAAAGTGAGCGAAATCATTCCCTGCCCGCCGCTGACCAAAATGCCTGAGTCGCACCCTCACGTAAAAGGCATTGCCGTGCTGCGCGGTGCGTCGCTGTCGGTCATCGACCTGAGCCGTGCCATCGGCGAGCAACCACTGGAAGACCCCAACGGCGGTTGTCTGATCGTGACCGATGTCAGTCGCTCCAAACAAGGTTTGCACGTGCAGGCAGTGAGCAAGATCATTCACTGCCTGAGCACAGATATTCGCCCGCCACCCTACGGCGCAGGCGGCTCGCGCTCGTTCATCACCGGCGTGACCCGGGTCGATGATGTGCTGGTACAAGTGCTCGATATCGAAAAAGTGATTCACGGCATCGCTCCCTCGAAAATCATCGAGGAGCCGGATGCGGTGACGATGGAAGAAGCCGAGTTGCTGGCCAATGCCCGCATTCTGGTGGTCGATGACAGTCAGGTGGCTTTGCAACAGTCAGTGATTACCCTGCGCAATCTGGGCTTGCAATGCCACACCGCCCGCAGCGCCAAGGAAGCCATCGACCGTCTGCTGGAACTGCAAGGCACCAAAGAGCAAATCAACCTGGTGGTGTCGGACATCGAAATGTCTGAAATGGACGGTTACGCCTTCACCCGCACGCTGCGCGAAACCCCGGACTTCAAGCACCTTTATGTGCTGCTGCACACCTCGCTCAACAGCGCGATGAACAGCGAAAAAGCGCGTCTGTCCGGGGCCAATGCGGTGCTGACCAAGTTCTCGTCGCCTGACCTGACCAAATGTCTGATTGAAGCCGCACGCACGGTTGCCGCGCAGGGTTACTGAGCGTGACGGGTGACACGTGCTTGCTGCTGCGCAAAGACTTGCGCGGGCCACTCCCTCCCGCGCACTGGCCAGCAGGCATCCGCGTGGTGAGCCTCAGTGACTCATGCCTGCCCGACGCGCACGCCTTGCTTGTCGAAGGCTATGCGCCCGGCCACGGCAGCGTTGAACCTTTGGAGCTGTGGCGAGAGGCGTTGATTCACGATGCCGAATACGATCCGCAACTGTGTTTTTTAGCGATGCAGGACGCCCGCGTGGTGGGCGTCGCCCAAGGCTGGACCAGCGCCTACCTCAAAGACTTGGTCGTGCACCCGCACTATCAAGGTCTAGGCATTGCGAGCGCGTTATTGGCGCATGTGTTCAGCGTGTTCAAGCAGCGGGGCGAAGCCTGCGTCGACCTCAAGGTCATGGCGCACAACCTCAAGGCCTGCTGCCTGTACACAAAACACGGCATGGCGCTGGTGCAAAGGCTCAGCCTTTAAGCGCTTAACGCCGGGTTTGCCAGAACTCCTGCGCCAGCGAGCGCAAGCCTGCGGCCAGATCGGCCACTTCCCCCGAGTTGCGGTGGCTGTGTTGTCCGGCATCGACTGTGACTTCGCACGCGCTGCGAATGCCTGCAATGTTGCGGTTAATGTCTTCGCTGACCACGCTTTGCTCTTCCACCGCCGAGGCAATTTGCAGGTTCATCTCGTTGATTCTCTTCACTTGCAGGCTGATACCGCTCAACGCACTGCTGGCCAACTGCGCCTGATTGACGCTGGTCTGCGCATATTCGCTGCTGTGCTGCATGACTTCTACCGCCGCACGCGCTCCCCCCTGCAAGTTACTGATCATCTGCTGGATTTCCTGGGTGGACTGCTGGGTACGTTGCGCCAAACCCCGCACCTCGTCCGCCACCACGGCAAAACCGCGCCCTTGATCACCTGCACGCGCCGCCTCGATTGCTGCATTGAGCGCCAGCAGGTTGGTTTGCTCAGCGATGCTGCGGATCACCTCCAGCACCGATGAAATATCACTGCTGTGGCTCTCAAGGTGATGCACCACCTCAGTGCCACGCGCCAGCTCGCTGGCCAGATACTGCGCCGAGGTGCGGCTTTGCATCACCAGGTCATGGCCTTCGCGGGTTTCATGTTCGACCCGGTCGGCGGCTTGAGAGGCTTGCTGCGCATTGTTGGCCACTTGCGCCACACTGGCCGCCATTTCGTTAATGGCGATCGCCACCTGGTCGGTTTCCAGTTGCTGATGCAGCGTACTGTCATGGCTGCTTTGCAGGTGTTCAACCAACTCGCTGGCATGCCCGGCCAAACGTTGCGAGGCGTCACCGATACGCCCCACCACCGCCCCGACTTGCGCTTCCAGCATGTTCAGCGCGAACGCTATCTGGCCGACGTCATCGCGCCGCCCGGTATAAATCTGCTGACTCAGCGGGTTATCGCCCACGCCTTTTGCACGCCGGGCCAAAGCATTCAAAGGCTGGAGCAGCCAGCTAATGGCCGCCGAACTCAGCAGGCTGCCCACCAGCCACACCGTCACCGCCGCTTGCAGGTCGATCTGGGGCAACAGCAGCGCGCCCAAAGCCGTCACTGCGCCAAACACCGCACTGACAATCAGCGCCAGCTTGCTCGTCAGCCCCAGGTGCCCCAAACGCTGCAACACAGATCCGCGCCCGGCACGCATGCGCGCGTAGCAGGCTTCAGCCACGGCGACCCGCTCGGGGGACGGATGGGTACGCACCGATTGGTACTCCACGATTTGGCCATTGCGCTTGACCGGCGTGACGTAAGCGCTGACCCAATAGTGATCGCCATTTTTACAGCGGTTTTTCACCATGCCCATCCACGAGCGACCTGACTTGAGCGTCTGCCACATGTGACTGAAGGCAGCGGCGGGCATATCAGGATGACGCAACAGGTTATGCGGGCTGCCCAACAGCTCACTCAGCGCGTACCCGCTGACGTTTATAAAGTCGGGGTTGGCGTAAGTGATGCAACTGTTGAGGTCGGTGGTGGAGAGAATGTTTGCGTCGGGTGCAAAATCAACGGATCGGCCGGTAATCGGTAGATTGATTTTCATGACAGGCGCGCTCGAATTATTAGGTGAGAGTCGGCAGGGCTGTCGACTCTAAGCGCACCTATTAACCAAACACTGATCTAGCGCAGGTGTGCCGAAGTTAATCGGGCACACGATGAAAATGGGGGATAAATGACGTTTTTTCGACGCCAATAATCAGCGCTTACCCATGGTTTTGCGCGTGCCGTGCGGCGGCGCGCCAGGGGTTTTGTCGTGACCGCCCTTGCCGGATTTTTGATACCACGGCTGGTTATCTTTTTTGCCTTGGGCAAACGCCGCCGGGTTGAACGGAAAGCTGAACGCAGGAACGGCCGGTTTGTCAGCAGCGTTCGCAGTTGTTTCAAGCTCGACCTGTTCTGCCGCCAGTGTTTCGGGAGCCGTCGGTTGTTTAGGGGAAGTCATGAAAGCTCCGGAGAATGCGGGGGTAGGAATAAAGCCGCGCAGTATACCTGCCATCCTCGCCCCGCGTTGCACTCAGAGGTAGGAAATAGTCAGCACACCATTGCGTACACCTTGCTCCTCACTGTAAGCCGGGGTGTTGAGCTTCTGATAGGAGGCGACAAACGGTAACTGGCCCGTGCGGCAGGCATTGTTCGCCATGTTCACTGCCAGCACCACGCTGGGGGCCACTTCAATCAGTTTCGTCTGTTCGCCAAAATCCACGGCGCCCGAGCGGCCATGTTCACACGCGGCCTCCATCACCTTGCCGCGAAATTCAATCGTGCCACCCTTGGTGGCGGTTTCAGACACCGCCTCATTGGAAAGCCCAAACAACACACAAGCTGCCAGCCCCAGTGCAAATACTTTCATCAATTACCCCCCGGTTCAGGGACGCGCCAGCGCCCCACTCTTATAACCAGACCATCGGCCAAGACCCTGTTTTCTTTAGGGTTATAAACCGGCTTTTCACTTAACTGTCAGCAATGTCAGTTTGACGTCACGCTACTGACCGGGTTGACGCGCTATAACCGCTGGCACATTGCAAACACTCTCATTTCACGCACACGGCGTTTACCCGGCATGCGCATTTCAAACAACAAGATCCTGCTGAGCCTGCTGATCATGGCCTTGATCGTGACCGGCCTCTGGCTGCTCACTCGCCCGGCTAAAACCAAACCCACCCACGCGCCAACCGTTCCGGTGCGCGTGATCCAGGTGGTGCAACGCGATGTGCCACGCTATGTGAGCGCGATAGGCGCGGTGCTGTCACTGCACAGTGTGATGATCCGCCCGCAAATCGACGGCATCCTCACCCAGTTGCTGGTCAAGGAAGGCCAAAGCGTCAAGGCCGGGGATTTGCTGGCCACGCTGGATGATCGCTCGATTCAGGCCAGCCTCGATCAAGCCAACGCGCAACTGGGGCAAAATCAGGCGCAGTTGCGGGTGGCGCAGATCGACCTTAAACGCTATCAACTGCTGAGCGTCGACAACGGCATCTCCAAACAAACCCTCGATCAGCAACAAGCGCTGGTCAATCAGCTCAAAGCCACAGCCCGTGGCAATCAGGCCGCCATCGCGGCGGCCAAGGTGCAGTTGTCGTATACGCACATTCATTCTCCGGTCACCGGGCGCGTGGGGATCCGTGCGGTAGACCCCGGTAATTTCCTGCGGGTCAGCGACGCGCAGGGGCTGTTTTCGGTGACGCAGATCGACCCGATTGCCGTGGAATTTTCGCTGCCACAACAGCAACTGCCCACCCTCCATGACTTGCTTGAGGCCAAGACACCGGCCTTGGTCAAAGCCTTTATCGGCGACAGCGAGCACAGCATCACCCCCTTGGGCGAAGGGCGTTTAAGCCTGATCGACAATCAGGTGTCGGCGACTACCGGCACGATCAAGGTCAAAGCGCAGTTTGATAACCCCCAGCACACGCTGTGGCCCGGCCAACTGGTGAATGTCGAGCTTCAAACCGGGGTTGAGCAGAACGCTTTGGTGGTGCCGCCGAGCGTGGTGCAACGCGGGCTGGATAACTACTTCGTGTACCGGGTTAAAGGCGATGGCGTCGAAAGTGTGCCGGTGCGCATGGTGTATCAAGACACCGACCTTAATATCATCAGCGGCGTCAACGAGGGCGACACGCTGGTCAGTGACGGTCAGTCGCGGCTCAAGCCCGGTTCGCGGATTGAGGTCTTGCATGAACCTGCGCAGACGCCTGACGCGTTGGTGCAACCATGACCGCCAGTCGCTCACTCTCAGCCTGGTGCGTTGATCACCCGGTGGCCACGGTGCTACTGACTTTCGCGCTGGTGTTGGTCGGTTTGATTGCGTTTCCACGCCTGCCCATTGCGCCGCTGCCCGAGGCGGAGTTCCCCACCATTCAAGTCTCGGCCCAGTTACCCGGCGCCAGCCCCGACACCATGGCGTCGTCGGTGGCGACCCCGCTGGAGGTGCAGTTCAGCGCCATCCCCGGCGTGACGCAAATGACCTCCAGCAGCGCGCTGGGTTCGACCACCCTGACCCTGCAATTTACCCTCGACAAAAGTATCGACACGGCCGCCCAAGAAGTTCAGGCGGCCATCAATACCGCCTCCGGCAAATTACCCAAAGACATGCCGACGCTACCCACCTGGAAGAAGGTCAACCCGGCGGACAGCCCGGTGCTGATTCTCAGCATCAGTTCGATGCAGATGCCCGGCACCGAATTGAGCGACTACGTTGAAACCCTGCTGGCGCGGCAAATCAGCCAGATCGACGGCGTAGGGCTGATCAATATCACCGGCCAGCAGCGTCCGGCAATCCGCGTTCAGGCGTCTGCCGACAAACTGGCGGCCATTGGCCTGACCCTGGCCGACATCCGGCTGGCGATTCAGCAAACCAGCCTCAACCTGGCCAAGGGCGCGCTGTATGGGCCATCGAGCATTTCCACGCTGTCGACCAACGATCAACTGTTTAACGCCGATGACTATGCCCAACTGATCGTCGCGTACAAAGACGGCGCGCCAGTGCAATTGCGCGACGTGGCGCGGGTGATCAACGGCTCAGAAAACGACTACGTGCAAGCCTGGTCCGGGCATCAGCCAGGTTTGAACCTGGTGATTTCACGTCAGCCCGGCGCCAACATCGTTGAAACCGTGGACCGCATTCAGGCTGCCCTGCCCGGCTTGCAAGCCATGCTCCCGGCGTCGGTCGAGGTGAAGGTGCTCAGTGACCGCACGCAAACCATCCGCGCCTCGCTGCACGAAGTCGAAATCACGCTACTGATTGCCGTGCTGCTGGTGATTGCCGTGATGGCGCTGTTCCTGCGTCAATGGTCAGCCACGCTGATCGTCTCGTCAGTATTGGGCGTGTCGTTGATCGCCAGTTTCGCGCTGATGTACGTGCTGGGCTTCAGCCTCAATAATCTGACGCTGGTGGCAATTGTGGTGGCCGTGGGCTTTGTGGTCGACGATGCGATTGTGGTGGTGGAAAACATCCATCGTCACCTCGAAGCGGGCGACAGCATGCGCGACGCGGCAATCAAGGGTTCCAGCGAAATCAGCTTCACCGTAGTGTCGATCAGCCTGTCGCTGGTGGCGGCGTTTATCCCGCTGTTGTTCATGGGCGGTGTGGTCGGGCGGCTGTTCAAGGAATTCGCCCTGACCGCGACTTCGACCATTTTGATTTCGGTACTGGTGTCCCTGACCCTCGCGCCGACCTTGGCCGCGCTGTTCATGAAAGCCCCGGTGCACCCGGCCGATGCCACACCCGGCTTCGGTGAACGGTTGCTCGCGCTGTATGAAAAAGGCTTAACGCGCGCCCTGGCGCACCAACGATTAATGCTGGGGGTGTTTGGCGTAACGCTGGCCATGGCCGTGGCCGGTTATGTGCTGATCCCCAAAGGGTTCTTCCCGGTGCAAGACACCGGCTTTGTGTTGGGCACCAGCGAGGCTGCCGCCGACGTGTCCTACCCGGACATGGTGAAAAAACATTTGGCCCTGGCCGACATCGTCAGCAACGATCCTGCCGTCAAGGCGTTTTCGCATTCCGTGGGCGTGACCGGCAGCAACCAGACCATCGCCAACGGGCGTTTCTGGATCGCCCTCAAAGACCGCAGTGAGCGCGATGTGTCGGCCAGTGAGTTCATCGACCGTATACGCCCGCAACTGGCCAAAGTGCCCGGCATCGTGCTGTACCTGCGCGCCGGACAAGACATCAACCTGAGCGCCGGCCCCAGCCGCAGCCAGTATCAATACGTGCTCAAGAGTAATGACGGGCCGACCCTGACTGCCTGGACCCAGCGCCTGACGGAAAAACTGCGCACCAACCCGGCCTTTCGCGACCTGTCCAACGACCTGCAACTGGGCGCCAGCATCACCCACATCAGCATCGACCGAAACGCCGCCGCGCGCTTCGGACTGACCGCCACCGATGTCGATGAAGCGCTCTACGACGCCTTTGGCCAGCGACAGGTGAATGAGTTCCAGACCGAGATCAATCAGTACAACGTCATCCTTGAACTCGACGCGCAACAACGCGCCAAGGCCCAAAGCCTGAACTACTTCTACCTGCGTTCGCCGCAGACCGGCGACATGGTGCCGCTGTCTGCCGTGGCCAAGGTCGATGCGCCGATCAGTGGCCCACTGTCCATCAGCCATGACGGCATGTTCCCGGCCGCTAACCTGTCGTTCAACCTCGCTCCCGGCGTGGCGCTGGGCGATGCGGTGTTGATGCTCAATCAGGCAAAAAATGACATCGGCATGCCCAGCACGATCAGCGGCAACTTTCAGGGAGCGGCCCAGGCCTTTCAAAGCTCGCTGGCCAGTCAGCCGTGGTTGATTCTGGCGGCGCTGGTGGCGGTGTACATCATTCTTGGTGTGCTGTACGAAAGCTTCGTGCACCCGCTGACCATCATCTCAACCTTGCCCTCGGCAGGCCTCGGCGCGTTGCTGATGCTGTGGATCTGCGGGCAAGACTTTTCGATCATGGCGTTGATCGGGTTGGTGCTGCTGATTGGCATCGTGAAGAAAAACGGCATTCTAATGATCGACTTTGCCCTGCATGCTCAACGCACTCGTGGGCTGGCGCCCGAGCACGCGATCTATGAGGCCTGCCTGACGCGTTTTCGGCCGATCATCATGACCACGCTCGCCGCATTGCTGGGCGCACTGCCGCTGATGCTCGGCTACGGCACCGGCGCCGAGCTGCGTCAGCCTTTGGGCATTGCGGTGGTGGGCGGGCTGCTGGTGAGTCAGGCGCTGACGCTATTTACCACGCCAGTCATATACTTGTGGCTTGAAAGGCTGTTCCACCGGTCCAAACCCGTCAGCTTGCTGGCGACTGATCACTGAGGCGGGTTATGCGCGTTCTGATTATTGAAGACGAAGAAAAAACGGCTGATTACCTGCGCCGCGGCTTGACCGAACAGGGCTACACCGTGGACGTGGCGCGCGACGGTATTGAGGGCCTGCATTTGGCACTCGAAAGCGATTACGCGGTCATTGTGCTCGACGTCATGCTGCCCGGCCTCGATGGCTTTGGCGTGCTGCGCGCCTTGCGTGCCCGCAAGCAAACCCCAGTGATCATGCTGACCGCCCGTGAACGGGTCGAAGACCGCATTCGCGGGTTGCGCGAAGGGGCTGACGATTACCTGGGCAAGCCGTTTTCGTTTCTGGAACTGGTGGCGCGCTTGCAAGCATTGACCCGGCGCAGCGGCGGCCATGAACCGGTACAGGTCATGGTCGATGACCTGTGGATTGACCTCATCAGCCGCAAGGCCACCCGCGCCGGGGGCCGTCTGGACCTGACTGCCAAAGAGTTTTCATTGCTCAGCGTACTGGCGCGGCGCCAAGGTGAAATCCTGTCTAAAACCGCCATCGCCGAACTGGTCTGGGACATCAATTTCGACAGCGACGCCAACGTCGTCGAAGTCGCGATCAAACGCTTGCGCGCCAAGCTCGACGGGCCATTCGAACACAAGTTGCTGCACACCATTCGCGGCATGGGCTACGTGCTGGAGCGGCGCAGTGTCTAAGCCCGCGCTGCGTTTGAACGCAATCGCCCTGCGTCTGAGCCTGCTGTTCACGCTCGTGGCCCTGCTGGTGTTCGTGTTGATTGGCGGCGCGCTGTACCAGCAAGTCGACAAAAGCATCGCCAGGCTCCCCGAAGCTGAACTTGAGGCGCGCTACAGCGTGCTGGAGTCGTCGATCAACCGTTTCGGCAACCCGGACCATTGGGCCAAGATCAGCGCCAAACTCAAACTGCTGACCGAAGAAGACAAGCGCATCCGGTTTTGGGTCATCAGCCCGCACCCTGACTATGAGTTCGGGGATGCCGATGCAAGCGTTCGCACCTTCGCCCAAGGCCCGGAAGGTATTCGTGACCTGACGTTGCCCGGCATGTCGTCCCCGCTCAAAGTGCTGACCAGCGACGTGCCGGCCAAAGATCAACGCCCCGCGCTGCGCTTTTTGATTGCCATCGACACCGAGACCTTCCACCAAACCCAACACCACTTGTTGATTGCGCTGATCAGCCTGGCAATCATCGGGGTCGCGCTGGCCTCGCTGCTGGGCTATTGGGTCGCGCGTGTGGGTCTCAAACCCTTGATCACACTCAGTGAAGAAGCACAAAAACTGGCATCTCCACGCTTGTCCGGGCGTTTGCGGGTGTCACCCCTGCCGCCTGAGCTGGATCAGTTGGTCAATGCATTCAACGCCACACTGGATCGCGTCGAACAGGCTTACACGCGGCTGGAGTCATTCAATGCCGATGTGGCCCACGAACTGCGCTCGCCGCTGACCAATCTGATTGGCCAGACCCAAGTCGCACTGACCCGTGGGCGCTCGGCCGAGCATTACTTTGAAGTGCTGCAATCGAACCTCGAAGAACTGGAACGCTTGCGCAGCATCATCAACGACATGCTGTTTTTGGCCAGTGCCGATCAAGGCAGCAAAGCCTGTGCGTTAACCCGTGCCTGGCTGGCGGACGAAGTGGCCACGACCCTGGATTACCTGGACTTCATCCTTGAAGATGCGCGCGTGCAGGTACAGGTCAGCGGCGATGCCCAGGCCAGCATTGAAACACCGCACCTGCGCCGGGCGCTCATCAACTTGCTGAACAACGCCGTGCAACACACCGGGGCCGGCCAGCAGATTGACGTACACATCACTCAAGGCCCTGAGCGGATCAGCATCAGCATCAGCAACCCCGGCGCTCCGATAGCCGATGAACACCTGCCCCGCCTGTTTGAACGCTTTTATCGCGTGGATGCCGCGCGCCACAACAGCGGGAGTAATCACGGGTTGGGATTGGCCATCGTCAAAGCAATCGCGCACATGCATGGCGGAGATGTGTTTGCCTACAGTCGCGACGGAATGAATACCTTCGGCCTGCACCTCCCGCCCCATACCGCGTAGGAGCGGTTATCGCGTTGTTACTCAAAACGCAAAAGTCCTTATCCAGCGCAGGGCTTTTTCAGGGGGCGGGTTGTCTATATTTTGATCGCACCACACAGAACTTGCTCAGCAAGAAGGTCTTTGAAATGTCCAGCAGTATGGGTATGGCCAGCGTTTTCGCTTTGTCGTCTTTGTTGTTGTCGCCCTTGGCCATGGCGGAAGAGTCGCCCGCGTTCGTCGCGCAAAATGCAGCCCGCGCAGCCGCCTATGAGCAGCACCAACAGGAACTGACGGCCAACCACCAAAACGAGGCCAAGCCTCAGCCATCACAGGTCAAAACCAGCGCTAGCGTTGATACCAAAGACAGCTGATTGCCCACCTGAAGTCTTCCCGACCCAGTCAGTCACGGCCTTTATATGTGACTGATTGTTTCAAAAGCCGCTACTATAGCGGCTTTTTTTTGTTTTAAAAAAAGCCGCCACAGCGTTTGGCGTCTTTGAATACGCATTCAAATGCCTACAGAAAATAAAAACTGCCACCCCAAAAAAGGAGCCATTTACCGGTGAAGAACACACTCAAGCTCAGCCCGCTATTCCTCGCGCTGGCCGCAACGATCCCGACATTCGCTCACGCTGACGATGACACCGCCAAGGAAGGTTTTATCGAAGGCTCCAGCCTCAAGCTGCACCTGCGCAATTACTACATGAATCACGACATTCGCAGCCCGAAAGGCGATGACAGCAAAGAGTGGGGCCAGGGGTTTATTGGCACGTTTGAGTCGGGGTTCACCCAAGGTGTCGTGGGCTTTGGTGTGGATGCCTACGGCATGCTCGGCCTCAAACTTGATGGCGGTGGCGGCACCGATGGCAGCAGCATCCTGCCGGTCAGCGATGGCAACGGCAAGGCGCCGACCGAGTTTTCGTCTGCGGGCGCAGCGCTGAAAATGCGCGCGTTTGATACCGAGCTTAAAGCCGGTGACATGTTCATCTCCAACCCGGTCATTGCCGGCGGCGAGACGCGTATGCTGCCGCAGGCTTTTCGCGGCGTCACGCTGACCAATCACAGCCTGGAAGGCTGGATGTTCGAAGGCGGGCAGGTCAGTTTCGAAAAACCGTACAACCAAAGCGGCATGCGCCGCATGACCACCATGTACGGCGACCTCAAAGGCCAGAGCAGCCAACACATCAACTGGGCCGGGGCCTCGTGGAACGGCGTACCGGAGCTGACCAGCAACCTTTACGCCGCCGAGCTCAAGGACATCTGGAACCAGTACTACTACGACCTGGATTACACCTACGCCCTGAACGAACGTGTCAGCCTCAACCCCGGCCTGCACTTCTACCACACTCAGGACACGGGCAAAGCGCTGCTCGGGGATATCGACAACAACACGTTCAGCCTGCACTTTGCCGTGGCCGTCGCCGGACACACGGTCACTGCCGTGTACCAGCGGGTAAACGGCAACACGCCGTTTGACTACATCTACCAGGGCGACAGCGTGTACCTGGACAACTCCCAGCAGTACTCGGACTTCAACGGCCCGAACGAGCGCTCCTGGAAACTGCAATACGAATATGACTTTGCCGGACTGGGTCTGGCGGGCCTGACGTCGATGGTGTCCTACTCGCGTGGTGAGTTGGACCTGACCAAGGTTGACCCCAACAGCGTCGGCTACAGCAACTGGTACAACGCCGACGGCAAGCATGCCAAACATTGGGAGCGCGACCTGACTGTCAAATACGTGCTGCAAGAAGGCCCGGCGAAAAATCTCGGCGTCGCTCTGCGCTGGTCAGCCAACCGCGGTAACGATGCGTATCAGGCAGTGGACAACAATGTGGATGAGTACCGCGTGATCATCGATTACCCGCTGGATGTGTTTTAAGCCGTGAGCCAAGCCGGCGAGTAGCGATCCAGTTTCAGGACTGTACCCAGCCACAACGGTGCAGCCCTGATTCAGCCATCAGCACGGTTGGGCGCACAAAAAAAAAGGCCACCCGAGGGTGGCCTTCAAAAACTAGAGAAAGAAGTTTTACTTAAACTGCCGCAACCGGACGCATGTACGAGATCGGTGCAGTGCTGGCATCTTCAAAGGTCACGACTTCCCATGCATCTTTCTGCTCAATCAGCTTGCGAAGCAGCTGGTTGTTCAGTGCGTGGCCAGACTTGAAGCCTTTGAACTCACCAATCAGGCTATTGCCCAACAGGTAGAGATCGCCAATTGCGTCGAGGATCTTGTGCTTCACGAATTCGTCTTCATAGCGAAGACCGTCTTCGTTCAGTACGCCGTCCGCGTCGACAACGATCGCGTTTTCCACGCTGCCACCGAGTGCGAGGTTGTGCTTGCGCAGGTACTCGATATCACTCATGAAGCCAAAGGTACGGGCGCGGCTGACTTCTTTTACAAAAGAAGTGCTTGAGAAATCCACGCTTGCACTTTGGGTGCGATTACGGAAAACCGGGTGATCGAAATCGATCTCGAAAGTCACCTTGAAGCCTTCGAAAGGGACAAAAGTGGCGCGCTTGTCGCCATCTTCCACTGTCACTTCACGCAGGATGCGGATGAATTTCTTCGGCGCGTCCTGTTCTTCCAGGCCGGCAGATTGAATCAAAAATACGAAAGGTCCAGCGCTACCGTCCATGATAGGGACTTCAGACGCGGAGAGTTCGACGTAGGCGTTATCGATCCCCAGGCCAGCCATGGCCGAGAGCAAGTGCTCTACCGTGTCTACTTTGGTATCGCCGTTGACCAACGTGGTCGACATGGTTGTCTCGCCGACGTTTTCCGCGCGAGCAGGGATCTGCACCACAGGGTCAAGGTCTGCACGACAAAACACGATGCCGGTGTCCACAGGCGCAGGCTTGAGGGTCAGGTAGACCTTCTCACCGGAGTGCAGGCCGACACCTGTGGCACGGATAATATTTTTCAGGGTGCGTTGTTTAATCATGGCATTGGCCGCTTCAGCGCAAATTGCGAACTGGTATCAACAAAGGCTGGCGATAATAGCAGACCGAACCTTTGCTGAATACCAATCACCTTAATCCCCCTGATTGATTTCATTAATCAGCCTGTCGACGCAGGAAAGCCGGGATGTCCAGGTAATCCAGATCGTCTTGAGGATTGAGCTTGGCAGCCGTGGTGGCGCCTTGCTGGGCTTGGTTACGCATCACGGTCGGGCGATCCAGGTCACGGTAGTTAACCGTTGGCAGCTCCTGGCGAGTCTCCTGACGCACATCCTGACGTGCCGCCGCGGCTTGAGCCGAAGACGCCGAGTAGGACGATTGAACCGTGTTGTCGATCACTTTGACCGGCTTCTCGATTTTCGCGCCCAGACCGGTCGCTACAACGGTTACGTGCAGTTCGTCGCGCATGTCCGGGTCGATAACCGTACCGACTTTGACCATCGCGTGCTCCGAAGCAAACGCTTCGATGATGCTACCCACGTCCGAGTATTCACCCAACGACAGGTCTGGACCGGCGGTGATGTTCACCAGGATGCCGCGCGCACCTTCCAGGTTGACGTCTTCGAGCAACGGGTTGCGGATGGCCGCTTCGGTCGCTTCGCGTGCACGGTTCGGACCGCTGGCGCAGCCAGTGCCCATCATCGCCATGCCCATTTCGCTCATCACGGTGCGCACGTCGGCAAAGTCGACGTTGATCATGCCCGGACGCTTGATGATGTCGGAGATGCCGCGAACGGCGCCGGCCAGTACGTCATCCGCCTTGGCGAAAGCCGACAGCAGGCTGGCGTCCTTACCGAGGATGGTCAGCAGTTTTTCGTTCGGAATCGTGATCAACGAATCGACGCTTTCGGACAGCAGACGAATACCTTCGTCAGCAATCTGCATGCGCTTGCGACCTTCGAACGGGAACGGACGTGTCACCACCGCAACGGTGAGAATCCCCATTTCTTTGGCCACTTCGGCAATGATCGGTGCTGCACCGGTACCGGTACCGCCACCCATGCCCGTGGTGATGAACACCATGTTGGTGCCCTGCAACACTTCGGCAATGCGCTCGCGGTCTTCCAGAGCGGCCTGACGACCGACCTCAGGATTGGCGCCAGCGCCCAGGCCTTTGGTCACGCCTGTGCCCAATTGCAGGATGGTGCGCGCACCAATGCTCTTGAGTGCTTGTGCGTCGGTGTTGGCGCAGATGAATTCCACACCTTCGATGTTGCTCTTAACCATATGGTTAACAGCATTGCCACCGCCACCACCAACACCGATAACCTTGATTACCGGGCTTTGCGGGATGTTGTCTACGAGTTCGAACATGGTCCCTCTCCTTACCTTCTCTAGTTTTTTTCGCCTACTTCTACTGCTTTTGAATCATTTACTGCTTAGAAATTGCCTTGTACCCAACGCTTCAAACGTTCAAGTACCGGGGCTTTTTGTTCTTCACTGCTGTAACTGTCGCGGTTGCCTAGGCCCGACAGAGAGATGCCATCGGACTGCTTTTGCAGCCCGTATTGCAGCAAGCCCACAGCCGTGGAGTAAATCGGGTTACGTACCACATCGGTCAAACCCTTGAAGCTGTGCGGCACGCCCAGACGCACGGGCATATGGAAGATTTCTTCGGCCAGCTCGACCGCGCCTTCCATTTTTGACGTACCGCCCGTCAGGACGATGCCTGCCGGGATCAAATCTTCGTAGCCACTGCGGCGCAGCTCAGCCTGAATCAGGGTGAACAGCTCGTCGTAACGCGGCTCGACCACTTCGGCCAATGCCTGACGCGACAGCTCGCGCGGCGGACGATCGCCCACGCTTGGCACTTTGATGGTTTCACCGGCGCCCGCCAGTTTGGCCAGTGCGCAGGCGTAGCGGATCTTGATTTCTTCGGCGTACTGGGTCGGTGTGCGCAACGCCATGGCGATGTCGTTGGTCACCTGATCGCCCGCAATCGGGATCACCGCCGTGTGGCGAATGGCGCCTTCGGTGAAGATCGCGATGTCCGTGGTGCCGCCGCCGATGTCCACCAGGCACACGCCCAGCTCTTTTTCGTCATCGGTGAGCACCGAGTACGCCGACGCCAGTTGCTCCAGGATGATGTCGTCCACCTCAAGGCCACAGCGACGCACGCACTTCTCGATGTTCTGCGCAGCATTCACCGCGCAGGTCACCACGTGCACCTTGGCTTCCAGACGCACGCCCGACATGCCCAGTGGCTCACGCACGCCTTCCTGGTTATCGATCACGTAGTCTTGCGCCAACGTGTGCAACACACGCTGGTCAGCGGGGATGGCGACCGCCTGGGCGGCATCCAGTACTCGCTCAAGGTCAGCCGCGCTGACTTCACGGTCGCGAATCGCCACGATGCCGTGGGAGTTCAGGCTGCGAATGTGATTACCGGCCACGCCGACAAACGCCGAGTGGATCCGGCAACCGGCCATCAGCTGCGCTTCTTCAATGGCGCGCTGGATCGATTGCACGGTGGACTCGATGTTCACCACCACGCCTTTCTTCAGGCCCCGGGACGGATGCGTGCCAATACCGACGATTTCAATCATGCCGTCTTCGCCGACCTCGCCCACCAGCGCCACCACCTTGGAGGTGCCGATATCGAGACCGACGATCATTTTTCCGCTTTGCACGTTTGCCATGGGTCCTGCCTCTTCTTAATTCTTCGCGACAGCGGGTTGGGCTATCGTGGGTGCCACAGGTTCCCGCCAGCCGACGGCCAATCCGTTGGCATAACGCAAATCAATGCGCGCTATGTTCGTAATCTGTTCTTTCAGCGTTTTTTCATAGATGGCTATGAAGCGACGCATTTTCTCTACCAGATGATCGCGCCCCAACAGCAGCTCGATACCCGGCCCTGCACTGCCAGCCCCCGTTGTCAGGAACCAGCTACCGCGTTCACGCAGCTCCAGCCGGGCGATGGAAAAACCCATCGGACGCAGCATTTGGCTCAACACCTGATACTGCTGCATCACTTGCTGTTGAGCCCGTTGCGGCCCGAACAGCTGCGGCAAATGTTCGTAATTGGCCAGTTCACGCGGGGTAAACGCCTGCCCCTGGTTGTTGAGCAGTGCTTCATCCCCCCAACGCGCCACCGGCAGTTGCTCTTCGAGGCGAATCACGACCTGGTCCGGCCACACCCGACGCACTTCGGCGTGGGCAATCCAGGGCATCTGTTCCAGCTCGGTACGCATCGCTTCCAGATCGACCGTAAAAAAGCTCGCGGCGATGTAGGGGGCGATGCGTTGTTGCACGGCCTGCTGACTGATGTAAGTCAGATCACCTTGCACGTTGACGTTGGTAATCGGCCGATCCGCGTAAGGCATGAGCCGTTGCGCGCCTTCATAGGTGCCAAATCCCAGCGCAACCAACAGCACAGGCCAAAACAATGCCTTGAGAAAGCCAAAGTTGGCTTTCGGCAGGCGCACCGACATCGGCTCTTTAGCCACCATTCGGCTTGCACCCCGCGGCACCGGCTTGCGGCCGGGAGCGAGTGGTGGCTGGCGATGCTGTGCGCCTTGCATGGACTTAACCCCGCGCCTCTACACTGGCTGCCAGAATCGACAGCACCAACTGTTGAAAATCAAGACCCGCCGCCTTGGCCGCCATCGGCACCAGGCTGTGGTCCGTCATGCCCGGCGCGGTGTTGACTTCCAGCAGCCAGAACTGGCCATCGGTGTCCTGCATCACGTCCAGACGTCCCCAACCGGCGATACCGATTGCCTCACAGGCTTTGGCCGTGAGGTCCATCAATTCTTTTTCCTTGGCCGCGTCCAGACCGCACGGCACCCGGTACTGAGTGTCGTTGGCCACGTATTTGGCGTCGTAGTCGTAGAACGTATGCGGGGTGCCCAGGGCAATGGGTGGCAACACCTGGTCACGCAGGGTGGCGATGGTGAACTCGGGACCCGAGATCCATTGCTCTACCAACACTTGCGAGTCGTACTTACTGGCTTCGGTCCACGCGCTGATCAGTTCCTCAACGCTGTTCACTTTGGCCATACCGATACTTGAACCTTCATGGGCCGGTTTGACGATCAAAGGGAAGCTCAGTTCCTTCGCGGCGCAAATACAATCGGCTTGCGTGCTCAGGACCGCATGGCGCGGGGTCGGAATCCCCAGGCTGTGCCACACCTGTTTGGTGCGCAACTTGTCCATCGCCAGAGCCGAGGCCAGGATGCCGCTGCCGGTGTAAGGGATGCCCAGGCATTCCAGCAGGCCCTGCATGCTGCCGTCTTCTCCGCCGCGGCCGTGGAGAATGATGAACGCGCGGTCGATCTTCTCGCTCGTGATGCGGGTGATGAAGTCGTCGCCCACGTCGATGCCGAATGCATCAACGCCAGCGCTTTGCAGCGCGCTCAATACCGCATTGCCCGACTTGAGCGACACTTCACGTTCAGCGCTTTTGCCGCCGAACAGCACCGCCACACGGCCGAAGTCGGCTGGGGCAAGGGTCGAGAACAGAGTGGCGTAGGCAGCAGTCATTTCAACTTTCCTTCGCTGGCTGCCACAACGGCGCCGGCAAACAACGGGCTTTTAATAAGTTGGGGGGCCAGGCGGCCAATGTCGCCCGCCCCTTGGCACAGCAGAATGTCGCCAGCACGCAGCAGCGGCTTGACGATCGGCGCCAGCTCCACGCCGCGCTCAATGTAGATCGGGTCCAACTGGCCACGCTGACGGATGCTGTGGCACAGCTGGCGGCTGTCCGCGCCCGGGATAGGTTCTTCGCCCGCCGGGTAGACTTCCATCAGCAGCAGCACGTTGGCGTCGGCCAGCACTTGCACAAAATCGTCGTACAGGTCGCGGGTGCGGCTGAAACGGTGCGGCTGGTAAACCATCACCAGGCGGCGCTCCGGCCAACCACCGCGCACGGCCTTGATCACCGCAGCCACTTCGGTCGGGTGATGACCGTAGTCATCGACCAGCATCACGCTGCCGCCTTCAACCGGCAGTTCGCCATAGACCTGGAAGCGACGCCCCACGCCCTGAAAGCACGACAAACCCTGAACAATGGCTTCGTCGCTGATGCCTTCGTCCGATGCGATGCAGATGGTGGCCAGTGCATTGAGCACGTTGTGGTTGCCCGGCATGTTTACCGACACATCCAGCGGCGCACGATCAGGTCGCAACACGGTGAAAAAGGTTTGCATGCCTTGCTGGCGCACATTGATCGCGCGCACGTCAGCGTTTTCGCTGAAGCCATAGGTCACGGTCGGACGCTTGACCAACGGCAGGATTTCACGCACCACCGGGTCGTCCAGGCACAGCACCGCCAAGCCATAGAACGGCAGGTTGTGCAGAAACTCGACAAAGGTTTTCTTCAGTTTGTTGAAGTCGCCTTCGTACGTCGCCATGTGGTCGGCGTCAATGTTGGTGACGACCGCCACCAGCGGTTGCAGATGCAGGAAGCTGGCATCACTTTCGTCCGCTTCGGCGATCAGGTAACGGCTGGTGCCCAGTTGTGCATTGGTGCCCGCTGCATTCAGCCGGCCACCGATCACAAACGTCGGGTCCAGCCCGCCTGCTGCAAACACCGATGCCAACAGGCTGGTGGTGGTGGTTTTGCCGTGCGTACCGGCAACGGCAATGCCATGACGGTAGCGCATCAACTCAGCCAGCATCTCGGCGCGTGGCACTACAGGAATGCGGCGCTCCAGCGCGCTCGCCACTTCCGGGTTCGACGTGTTCACCGCGCTCGACACCACCAACACATCGGCATTGGCTGCGTTTTCAGCACGATGGCCGATGAAGATCTGTGCGCCGAACGACTCAAGACGTTCCGTCACTGGCGAAGCATTCAGGTCAGAACCCGACACCTGATAACCCAGGTTGAGCAATACCTCAGCGATACCGCACATGCCCACACCGCCGATACCGACGAAGTGGATGCGGCGGATACGGCGCATTTCCGGTTGCGGCATGGCTTTTTGATTCTCAACCATGGGCCACCTCCAGGCAGATATCGACAACGTTGCGGGTCGCATCAGGTTTGGCCAGGCGGCGAGCGTTGGTCGCCATGCTGTTCAGTCGTTCCGGTTGCATCAAAACCTCTGTCAGGCGAGCAGCCAGTTCGGCTGCGCCAGTCGTCGCTTGTGGCATCAGGAAAGCCGCGCCTTCCCGAGCCAAAAAGTCGGCATTGCGGCTCTGATGGTCATCGATCGCGTGGGGCAAAGGCACCAGCAGCGAAGGCAGACCGGCCGCAGCCAGTTCACTGACGGTGAGCGCGCCTGCGCGACAAACCACCAGGTCGGCCCAGCCATAGGCATGGGCCATGTCTTTAATAAAAGGCTGTACCTGAGCCTCTACACCGACCGCGTGGTAGCGCTCGGCGGTGATTTGATCGTGTTGTTTGCCCGCCTGATGAAACACTTCAGGACGCACGTCGACCGGCACTTGAGCCAGGGCCTCGGGCAGCAGTTTGTTCAACGGCTCCGCCCCAAGGCTGCCGCCCAACACCAGCAAGCGGGCCTTGCGCCCTGGCAACGGCGCACGCTCGGCCAGAGTGAACAGCTCAGGGCGCACAGGATTGCCTGTGGTATGGCGCTTGAGCGAGACGTCGAAGGTGTCCGGGAACGCTTCGAGCACGCGCTCGGTCATCGGTAACAGCAAGCGGTTCGCGGTACCGGCCACAGCATTTTGTTCGTGGATAATCACCGGCACGCCGCAGGTTTTGGCCGCCAGACCACCGGGGCCTGTCACATAGCCGCCAAAACCCAGCACACACACAGGCTTGAGCTGGCGAATGATTTTGCGCGCTTCAAACAACGCCTTGAGCAACACAAAGGGGGCCTTGAGCAGTGACAATTTGCTTTTGCCACGCAGGCCCGCCACGTTGATTCGGTGCAAGGTAAAGCCCGCAGGCTCCACCAGTTCGTTTTCAATACCGCGCGGCGTACCCAGCCAGTGCACGGTGTAGCCACGGGCTTCAAACTCGCGCGCACAGGCCAAAGCCGGGAACACATGTCCACCGGTGCCGCCCGCCATGATCAGCACATTAGCGCCCACGGTTCGGCTCCTCTGCGAAGTCGCTTTCTTTAAACTCGGTCTCTTCGCTGCCCAAGTGGGTTCGACTCTCCCACTCGATGCGCAGCAACAACCCCATGCACACGCAGCAAATCACCAACGAACTGCCGCCATAACTGAGGAAGGGCAAGGTCAAGCCCTTGGTCGGCAACAGGCCAACGTTCACCCCGATGTTGATCAGGAACTGGCCGATCCACAGGAACGACAGGCCGTACGCCATATAGGCCGCGAAATATTGTTTGGCGCGCTCAGCCCACAAGCCGATGTACATGCCGCGCACGCAAACGAAGACAAACAGGGCCACGGTCAGCAATGAACCCACCACGCCCAGCTCTTCAGCCAATACCGAGAACACGAAGTCGGTGTGAGCCTCGGGCAGGTAGAACTGCTTCTGCACGCTATTGCCCAGACCTACACCGAACCACTCGCCGCGACCAAAGGCGATCAACGCCTGTGTCAGTTGATAGCCCGAACCGAACTGATCGGACCACGGGTCGGTGAAGGTGATCAAACGTGCCATTCGATAAGGCTGCGCCTGTACCAGAACGAACACCGCGCCCACGGCCAACGCCACCATCAATGCGAAGCGGAACAGGCCCACACCGCCCAGAAACAGCATCGCCGCCGCCGCGCCCATCATGACGACAGTGGCCCCGAAGTCAGGCTCCATCAGCAACAGACCCGCCATTGGCAACAGCACGATGAACGGCTTGAAGAAGCCCATCCAGCTTTCACGCACTTCTTTTTGCTGACGTACCAGATAACCCGCGAGGTAAATCACCACAAAGACCTTGGCGATTTCCGAAGGCTGTACGTTAAAGAAGCTGAAACCGATCCAGCGCATGGAGCCGTTTACCTCACGGCCAATCCCCGGGATCAGCACGGCTACCAGTAAACCGAAAGCGCCGACCAGCAACATCCAGCCCCAGCGCTGCCATGTTGCAATCGGCACCATCATGGTCACGATGCACGCGCCCAGACCGAGCACGATGTAAAACAGGTGGCGGATCATGTGGTAAAGCGTGTTACCCGACTGCAACGCCGCGACCTCCGAGGAGGCCGAGGTGATCATCACCAGCCCCAGGCCGAGCAATGCCAGGCAACCGGCGAGCAACGGGAAGTCGAGGTCGATGCCACGGCCCGTGATCAGCGGTGAAGGATACGGTTTGAGGATGCCGAAGATCATGCCAGGGCCTCCACTGCGCGGGCGAACAGCTGTCCGCGCTCTTCGTAGTTCTTGAACATGTCAAAGCTGGCGCACGCAGGCGACAACAGGACCGCATCGCCCGGCTCAGCCAGTGAGCGGCTCAAGGCAATCGCCTCATCCAGCGAACCCGCGCGCACTTGCGGCACGGCGTCGCCCAATGCATCGGCAATAAGATCAGCATCGCGCCCGATCAACACCACGGCGCGGCAGTATTGCGCCACGGAGTCACGCAGGCCGCTGAAGTCAGCGCCCTTGCCGTCACCGCCGGCGATCAGGATCAGCTGACCGGCCATGTCCATGCCCAGACCTTCGATGGCCGCCAGTGCGGCGCCCACGTTGGTGGCTTTGGAGTCGTTGTAATAACTCACGCCATCGAGCTCACGGACCCACTGGCAGCGGTGCTCAAGGCCGGTGAAGTTGCGCAGGCTGTGCAACATCGCATCGAACGGCAAACCGGCGGCGTGACCGAGTGCCAGGGCGGCGAGCGCATTGGCCTGGTTGTGCGCGCCGCGCACCTTCAACTCGCGCACAGGCATCAGGTTCTGGAATTCGAAGGCGAGGTATTTTTCGCCGTTCTCTTCGCGCAGACCAAACGCTTTGAAGTCCGGCGCGCTGAGGCCGAATGTCCAGCAAGGCTGGCCTTCGCTCATCAGCGGACGGGTCAGCGCATCCTGGCGGTTGACGACGACTTGTTTGGCACCGCGAAAAATCCGGTGCTTGGCCAAGTGATACGCCGGCAGACCACTGTAGCGGTCCATGTGGTCTTCGCTGACGTTGAGCACGGTGGCCACTTCAGCGCCCAGATGGTTGGTGGTTTCCAGCTGAAAGCTCGACAGTTCCATGACATACAACTCGATGTCATCGCCCAGCAGGTCCAGCGCAGGCGTGCCGAGGTTACCGCCGACTGCAACGCGTTTGCCCGCCGCTGCCGCCATGTCGCCGACCAGCGTGGTCACGGTGCTTTTGGCGTTGGAACCGCTGATTGCCACGATGGGCGCTTTCGCGTTACGCGCGAACAGATCGATATCACCCGACAGCTTCACGCCACGGGCGGCAGCCGCTTGCAAGGCAGGCGTTGCCAGCGCCAGGCCGGGGCTCACGTAGAGCTCGTCGGCGCGGCACAGGAATTCGACATCCAGCTCGCCACAACGCACTTCCACTTGCGGGTAGTCACGGCGCAGCGTGGCCAGCTCCGGTGGATTTTCCCGCGTGTCTGCCACGGCAAACGACACGCCCTGCTGCGCCAGAAAGCGCACCAGGGACATGCCGCTCTTGCCGAGGCCGACAATGATGCGGAAGTGGTCAGAAGCGATCAGAGACACAGGTTCTACCTCAGCTTCAGCGTAGCAAGACCGATCAACACGAGGATCACGGTGATAATCCAGAAACGGACGATCACGCGCGGCTCGGGCCAGCCTTTGAGTTCAAAGTGGTGATGAATCGGCGCCATGCGGAACACCCGCTTGCCGGTCAACTTGAAAGACGCTACCTGGATCACCACCGACAGGGTTTCCATCACGAACACGCCGCCCATGATGAACAGCACGATTTCCTGACGCACGATCACGGCGATGGTGCCCAATGCAGCGCCGAGTGCCAGAGCGCCGACGTCACCCATAAACACTTGGGCCGGGTAGGTGTTGAACCACAGAAACCCCAGCCCTGCGCCGATCAGGGCGCCGCAGAACACAATCAGTTCGCCTGCGCCCGGCACATAAGGAATCAGCAGGTAGTCGGCAAATTTCACGTTACCCGACAGGTAGCAGAAGATGCCTAGCGCACCGCCCACCATCACCGTCGGCATGATTGCCAGGCCATCGAGGCCGTCAGTCAGGTTGACCGCGTTGCTCGAACCCACGATTACAAAGTAGGTCAGCACCACGAAGCCAATTCCCAGCGGGATACTGGCGTCTTTAAGGATCGGCAGGATCAGCGTGGTTTCGACGGCGCTCGGCGCGGTCATGTACAGGAAGATCGCTGCACCCAGACCAAACACCGACTGCCAGAAATACTTCCAGCGGCTCGGAAGGCCACGGGAGTTTTTCTCGATCACTTTGCGGTAGTCATCGACCCAGCCGATGGCTCCAAACAACAGAGTCACCAGCATCACCACCCACACGTAACGGTTGCTCAGGTCGGCCCAAAGCAAGGTGCTGATGGTAATGGCGGACAGAATCAGTGCCCCGCCCATGGTCGGCGTACCGGATTTGGACAAGTGCGATTGCGGGCCGTCGTTACGCACCGATTGGCCGATTTGACGGTTTTGCAGGGTGCGGATCATCCACGGCCCAAGGCACAGCGACAACGACAGCGCGGTCAGTACGCCCAGAATCCCGCGCAAGGACAGGTACTGGAAGACCGCGAAGCCCTTGTAGAACTGTTGCAGATACTCCGCTAGCAGCAGCAGCATTAATGTTTCTCCCCGCTGGAACCGCACAACGCCACAACGATGTTTTCCATCGCTGCGCTGCGCGAGCCCTTGATCAAAATAGTGGTGTTTGTTTCGTGTTCAGCGCGAAGCGCCTTGATCAGGTCAGCCTGATTGGCGAAGTGACGAGCCGGGTGTCCAAATGCAGCGACGGCATGAGCCATCATCGGCCCCACCGCATAGAGCGCTGAAACCTTGTCGGCGGCATATGCGCCTACTTCACGATGTCCTTGCTCCGCCCACTCACCCAACTCACCAATGTCTCCGAGCACCAGGACGGTGCGACCGGAAAAGCCGGCGAGTATATCAACGGCAGCGCACATTGAGGTGGGGTTTGCATTGTAAGTGTCATCAATAATTCGTAGCCCCCCAGCGGTCAGTTGAGCGACTGCGCGGCCTTTGACCGGCTGTACGGCTTCAAGCCCTGAGGTAATGCCAAACAGTGAGACACCCAGCGCATGAGCAGCAGCAGCAGCGGCCAGGGCATTGGCGACGTTATGGGTGCCCAGCAAATTGAGCTGAACCCGCTCAGCACCCAGTGGGCTGTGCAGCGTAAAAGAGGGGCAGCCGCGTGCATCGCGGGACAATTGGCTGGCGTAAAAATGTGCATCAGAATTTGTCAGGGCAAAGCTGAGCACCTTGCGCCCGGCAGCGCGCGCCTGCCAGATAGCAAAAGCCTTGTCATCCAGATTGAGTACGGCGACGCCATCAGCGTGCAGCCCTTCAATGATTTCGCCCTTGGCTTCGACGATTTTGTCGGGGCCACCAAACTCACCGACATGGGCCGTGCCCGCATTGTTCAACACCGCCACATGAGGACGGGTCATGGCGACGGTGTAGGCGATTTCGCCCAGACGCGAGGCACCCAGCTCGATCACCGCGGCCGAGTGTTCTGGCGCCAGTTCCAGCAGGGTCAGCGGCACACCCAGGTCGTTGTTCAAATTGCCTTTGGTGGCCAGTACCGGACCACGGGTGCGCAGGATGCAGGCAAGCATTTCCTTGACCGTGGTTTTACCGCTGGAACCGGTGATCGCGGCGACCGGTTTGTCGTAGCCAGCGCGATTGAGCGCGCCCAATTGGCCCAACGCAACGCGAGTGTCCTTGACGATCAGTTGCGGCAGCGTCGATTCGGGGACTTCGCGCTCAACCAGCGCGGCAACGGCACCTTTGGCCGCCACTTCATTGAGGTAGTCATGCCCATCGAAACGCGGGCCGGTCAGGGCAATAAACAATTGGCCCTTGGTGATGGCACGGCTGTCGATGCTGGCACCATTGAAGCTCGCGTCAGCTTCAACCAGACGGCCATCCAGCTGGGCGCAGACCTCACTCAACCGCAGTGGCTTAAGCATGGGCAGCCTCCCAAATGGCCAGGGCTTTTTCGGCTTCGACCAGATCTGAGAAATCATGGCGCTCGCCATTGATTTCCTGATAGTCCTCGTGACCTTTGCCGGCCAGTACGATCACGTCGTCGGCGCTGGCGCTGGCAATCATCCGGGCGATGGCGGCGCCACGGCCCGGCACGAACTGGATGCGGTCAGGCACAGTAAAACCGGCCCGAATGTCGTCAAAAATGTTCGACGGCGCTTCAGTGCGCGGGTTGTCGTCCGTTACCAGGACGCCATCTGCCAAACGCTCAACCACTTCGGCCATCAACGCACGCTTGCCGCGATCACGGTCGCCGCCGCAGCCGAACAGGCACAACAACTTGCCTTTGGCGTGCGGACGCAGCGCCAACAATACTTTTTCCAGCGCATCGGGGGTGTGGGCGTAATCAACCACCACCAACGGTTTAGAACCGCCGCCCAAGCGCTGCATGCGACCTACCGGACCTTCCAGTTTTGGCAGCACTTTGAGAATTTCATCCAGCGCGTACTCAAGCCCCAGCAGCGCGCCAATCGCAGCCAGCACGTTGCTCAGGTTGAAACGCCCCAGCAAGCTGCTGCGCAGTAAGTGCTCGCCTTGAGCTGTTACCACGGTGGCACGCACGCCGTTGTCATCGAATATCGCGTCGCGGCAATACAGGGACGCGCTGCTGTCTTCAAGGCTGTAACTGATCAAGCGCGAATCGTGTTTTTCAGCGGCCAACTGACGGCCAAAGTCATCGTCCAGATTCAGTACACGGCAACGCAAACCTGGCCAGGCGAACAGTTTGGCCTTGGCCGCCGCGTAGACTTGCATCGTGCCGTGGTAGTCCAGATGATCGCGCGACAAGTTGGTCAGTACCGCCACATCAAACGCCAACGCGCTGACCCGCCCCTGATCCAGGCCGTGAGAGGAAACCTCCATTGCAACAGCTTTGGCGCCGGCTTTTTTCAAGTCAGCCAACATGGCTTGCACCGCAATCGGGTCAGGCGTGGTGTGACGACCGCTTTGCAGCGCACCATGAAAACCGGTGCCCAATGTGCCGACGATGCCGCAGTGTTGCCCCAGCAGGTCAAGCGCTTGCGCCACCAGCTGAGTCACGCTGGTTTTACCATTGGTGCCGGTGACGCCCACCAGATTGAGCTGACGGCTCGGCTCGCCATAAAACCGCCCGGCGATATCGGACAATTGCGCCGCCAGCCCTTTGACGGGAATCAGCGGCACTGAGGTGATAGGCAACACCGAGGCGCCTTCCACTTCATAGGCAACGGCGGCGGCACCACGGGCCAACGCGTCACTGATGTGCTCACGCCCATCGAGCTTGCCACCTGGCACGGCGAGAAACAGATCGCCTGCGCGCACATTGCGACTATCGAGGGTCAGCTCGCGGATCAGCAAGTCGTGACCGGCGTGGGGGAAAATTTTGTTCAGGCTCAGGGACATTAGCCGCGCCCTCCTTTGGCTGCCGCAGCGGCCGCTGCTGCTTGTTGCTCCGCCGCTGTGGGCAGGTTATCGGGCGTAACGTTCATCAGGCGCAGGGTGCCGGACATGACTTTACTGAACACCGGTGCCGAAACCAGGCCACCGAAGTAGCCCGCTTTGCTCGGCTCGTCGATCACCACCACGATCGCGTAACGCGGATCGCTCATCGGGCCGAAGCCTGCAAACAGGGAACGATAAGAGTTCACCGCGTAACCTTTGACGCCACCGGAGGACGTTTTACGCGCCGTACCCGATTTGCCACCGACGTGGTACGCGGGCACTTTGGCTCGCCACACACCACGCGGGTTTTCGATCACTTCCTGAAGCATGCCTTGCACGGTTTTGGCCACTTGCTCAGGCATTACCTGCGCCGCCTGGGCCGGTTTGTCGGCCTTGAGCAGCGTCAGCGGGGCCAGCTTGCCGTTGTTGGCCAAGGCCGAGAACGCGTGCACCAACTGGATCGCGGTCACCGACACGCCGTAGCCGTAAGACAGGGTCGCGGTTTCAGCTTTGCGCCACTCGCGGTAGTTAGGCAGGTTGCCAACACGCTCGCCGGGAAAACCCAGGCCCGTGTCCTGACCCAAGCCCATTTTCGCCATCTGACGGAAAATCGCTTCGCCGCCAATATCGAAGGCCACCTTACTCATGCCCACGTTACTGGAGTTGATCAAAATACCGGTCAGGTCGAGGATCGGGCCTTCGGTACGCGACACGTCACGAATGGTGTATTTGCCCAACTGCAACGTGCCCGGATACACCTCAACCTTGTCAGTGGGCTTCCAGCGACCGGTTTCCAGTGCGGCACTCATCGAGATCGGTTTGACCGTCGAACCCGGCTCGAACACGTCGATCATGGCGCGGTTACGCATCATTGCCGGTTGCAGGTTACGACGGTTGTTCGGGTTATAGGTGGGCTGGTTGACCATGGCCAGGATCTCGCCGGTCTTCACATCCATGATCACCAGGCTGCCCGCCTTGGCGCCATTTTCAACCAGCGCGTTGCGCAGTTCGCGGTTGGCCAGGTATTGCAGGCGCAGGTCAATCGACAACGCCAAGGTCTTCCCTGCCTTGGCGTTTTTAGTCACTTGCACGTCTTTGATCAGACGCCCGCGTCGGTCCTTGATGACCTGTCGCTTGCCCGCAACCCCTGCCAGCCACTCGTCGTAAGCCAGCTCGACACCTTCGCGACCCTTGTCGTCAATATCGGTAAAGCCAACCATGTGCGCGGTCACTTCACCGGCCGGGTAGAAGCGGCGGAATTCCTCAATGCCATACACGCCAGGCACTTTTAGATCGAGCACGACCTGCCCTTGCTCAGGCGTCAGGCCACGCACCAGATAGATAAATTCTTTGTTGGCTTGCTGTTCAAGACGCGCCGTCAGCACTTTGGGGTCTTGCCCAAGCGCATGCGCCAAGGCGGGCCAGCGGTCTTTGGCTACCTGCATTTCCTTGGCATTGGCCCACAACGTGGTCACCGGGGTACTGACCGCCAAAGGCTCGCCATTACGGTCGGTGATCAGGCCGCGGTGCGCCGGAATCGGAATGTGCCGCACGCTGCGCGCATCGCCCTGACCCTTGAGGAAGTCATGGTCGATCACTTGCAGGTAAATGATTTGGCAGGCGATAGCGCCTACCAGCAGTGCCAGCAAGGCCAGCACTACACGAAAACGCCACGGGTAAAGCGCGCCTTCGAGTTTGATCATGGCGCCACCATCCGCACTTCTGCGGCGCCGGGGATGCGCATTTTCAGCTGTTCACTGGCCAGGGTTTCGATGCGACTGTGGGCGGTCCAGGTGCTTTGTTCAAGGATCAAGCGGCCCCATTCGGCCTGCGCCTTGTCACGCACACTCAACTCCCCATACAGGGTGTTGAGCAGTTGACGGTTCCAGTGGGCACTGTAAGAAACGCCCACAGCCGATACCAGCACGCCAATAAACAACAGCAGCATGAAAAAACTTCCGCCGGGAAGTGGTTTGGCGAAGAGCTTGTTCAACGAAGCTTCTCCGCAACGCGCATAACAGCGCTGCGCGAGCGCGGATTGGCTTTGATTTCTGCTTCGCAGGCTGTCTGCGCCTTGCCGTGAATTTTAATTTTTGGAACAAAGGCAACGTGCTGAACCGGCAAGCCACGCGGCAAGTTGTCCGGCTCGCCTTTGACCAGCTTGCGCATGAACAATTTGACGATACGGTCTTCAAGGGAGTGAAAGCTGATTACCACCAGCCGGCCGCCGATTTCCAGCGACTCCAGCGCAGCTTCAAGGCCCGCCTCAAGATCACCCAATTCATTGTTAACGTGAATGCGCAGGCCCTGGAAGGTGCGGGTCGCCGGGTGCTTGCCCTTCTCCCAGGCTGGGTTAGCGACTTTCAACACTTCTGCCAGGTCAGCCGTGCGTTCGAACGGCTGGATGTCACGCCGCTCGACAACCGCACGCGCCATACGGCCAGAAAAACGCTCTTCGCCGTACTCTTTGAACACGCGGGCGATTTCTTCCTGAGAAGCGCTGTTCACAAATTCGGCAGCGCTGATACCGCTGTCCGGATTCATGCGCATGTCCAGCGGGCCATCGTTCATGAAACTGAAACCGCGCTCCGGGTCATCGAGTTGCGGCGAGGACACGCCCAGATCGAGCAATACACCGCTGACCTTTCCAGCCAAGCCGCGCGCTGCGACCTCTGAGCCCATTTCGGCAAAGCTGCGTTGCACAATGACAAAGCGGCCGTCTTCGGCCGCTAGCGCTTGCCCGGTGGCAATCGCTTGTGGATCTTTATCAAACCCGAGCAGTTGCCCTTGCGGGCCGAGCTTCTGGAGTATCAGGCGGCTATGTCCGCCGCGACCGAAGGTGCCATCCAGATAGCATCCATCAGGACGTACGGCGAGAGCCTCTACGGCTTCGTCGAGCAGTACGGTGATGTGGTTGAAGCCGCTATCTATAGTCACAGAATTAAATCACGCAGTTCGTCAGGCATCGCGCCCGGTTGTTGAATGGCTGCAAGGTCGGCGGCCGAAACGGCTTCCCAGGCATCCTCGTCCCACAGTTGAAACTTGTTCAGTTGGCCCACCAACATTGCGCGCTTCTCCAACTTGGCATATTCACGCAAACGCGGCGGCACCAGAAAACGACCACTGCCATCGAGCTCAAGGTCGACAGCATTACCAATCAACAGACGTTGCAAACGGCGGTTCTCTTCACGCAATGAAGGCAACGCCCGCAGCTTGGTTTCAATCAGCTCCCACTCATCGAGCGGGTACACACATAAGCAGGGATCTACCGCATCAATGGTCACAATCAGTTGCCCGGAACTGCGCGAAATCAGCTCGTCACGGTACCGGCTCGGCATTGCGAGACGACCCTTGGCATCGAGACTGATAGCGTTGGCTCCACGAAACACGGCTGCGTTTCTCCAAATGTTAGCGTTTTACGTCTAGAAAACCCACTTTATGCCACTTTTCGCCACTTGCGCACACTATAGGAATGCGCCCACCACACCGTCAAGGCGCGGCCCGAAGGAAAACCCTTACATAACGGAGATTTAGCTAGGTAAATAGACGTACAGCAGGAGGAGATAAGATTTTTTGACGAGGGATGCGCAGCAAACTCAAAGCCCTGAAGCTCAAACTTAAAGTAGTTTCTTAAGAGTAAGAACTTTTTGGCATTACATTGAGTTTTTTTCTGGCGATTAAAGCGAGGGGGTCAAGCGCGTGTTCATCGTGCCAACTGCTCGCAGCGCAAGCAGAAGATAAAAAAGGTGGAGAGTCGATCTGTAAGCCGGGTTCTGTCGTGAACAGTCATTCGTCTACGATGGCCATCACTGGACATCTTTAGCAACCTACCCGGTTCCAGCGCGGGCCACGCCTTGGAACCCTATTTGGTCTTGCTCCAAGTGGGGTTTACCTAGCCACGAACTGTTGCCAGTCGTGCGGTGCGCTCTTACCGCACCTTTTCACCCTTACCGGCGCTTGCGCGCTTAGGCGGTTATTTTCTGTGGCACTTTCCGTAGGCTCACGCCTCCCAGGCATTACCTGGCACTTCGCCCTATGGAGCCCGGACTTTCCTCCCCCCCCTAATTTTCATAGAGGGCAGCGACTGTCCAATCGACTCTCCGGCGCGAAGATTAACGGCACAACGCGTATAGGACAAGCTTTAAAAGCCGCACAACGCCTTGAAACCCTTATCTGAAAGCCTCACACCAGGCACTAAAACGGCTCAAAAGCAGCCAATGGCCAGCAGCTCGACGCTTACTGATCGGTTTTTTGCTTTTCGAGCGCTACCTGATACAGCACGTTTTTGCGCTCACCGGTGATTTCGGCAGCCAAGGCAGCGGCACGCTTAAGCGGCATTTCCTTGAGCAGCAAATCCAGAATGCGCATCGCTTCGCTGCTGACGACTTCGTCGGTTTGAGGGGCGGTCCAACCGGACACCAACACCACACACTCACCGCGCTGCTGATTACTGTCGCCCTCGACAAAAGCCCGCAACTCAGCCAGTGGCAAACCCTTGAGCGTTTCGAACGTCTTGGTCAGCTCCCTTGCCAGCAAGGCCGGGCGCTGCGCGCCAAATACCAGCTCCATGTCTTGCAGGCACTCAAGAATACGGTGCGGCGCTTCATAAAAGATCAGTGTGCGCGGCTCCTCTTTAAGCAACTCCAGCCGAGAACGGCGACCAACTGCTTTGGCGGGGAGGAACCCTTCGAAAATAAAACGATCAGAAGGCAGTCCCGCGGCCGACAGCGCAGCAATCAAAGCGCACGCACCCGGCACCGGCACAACGGGCACGCCTGCCGCTCGCGCCTGACGCACCAAGTGATAACCCGGATCGGAAATCAGCGGGGTGCCTGCATCAGAGATCAAGGCAACGTCTTCACCCGCGAGTAAACGCTGAATGAAACGATTACCTTCATCACGTTCGTTATGTTCGTGACACGCACCCAGCGGCGTAGAGATACCAAAGTGCTGCATCAGTCGCAGCGAATGCCGGGTGTCTTCGGCCGCAATGAGTGCAACATCACGCAACACCTTGAGCGCACGCGCACTGATGTCGTCCAGGTTACCGATGGGCGTGGCCACCACATAAAGCGAGCCAACAACGGAATTCAGAGCACCTGGAGCAGTCAAAACGCGTACCTCAAAAGAGTGAAAGGCGCCATTGTAGCGCGTAGAACCTCACTCACAGCACCCTGAGGCGCGACACAAAAGAGATATAAGGAAAAGATTGTCCGTCACAGACGCCTGAAGTCATCTAAATTTAGGCTTTATCACCAGTAACATCGCACCCCGGCCAGCGCTTGGGTACACTTCCCCCCCTTATTTGATCGAGTATCAGGAACACTACATGATCGCTTGCCTGCGGCTGTTCACTGCCCTCTGCCTCGCTGCCCTTTTGGCGGCTTGCGCCAGCTCGCCCTCGTCCAGCCTTGGCGAACTCCCTAGAACCCCGGACGCCAGCCTAGAGCAGTTGCTCCAGCAGGCCGCCCAGAGCCAAAAACCAGATCAGGCAGCCCTGCTGCGACTGTCTGCTGCCGACTTGGCCTACAAACAGCACAATTTTGATCGTGCGACGCAAATTCTGGCGCTCATCCCGATGGATCAGCTCAAACCGGCTCAGCAAGCGTTTGCCAGCACTTTGTCAGCCGAGCTGGCCATGAGCCGCAATCAGACCAAAGAAGCGCTGGTTGCCTTGAGCCACCCCAGCATTGCTCGCATCAACGAGATGCCAGCCGACTTGCAAGTGCGCACCCATACCATTCACGCTCGCGCCCTTGAAGCCGATGGCCAGACACTCGCGGCAGCCCGTGAACGCGCAGCCATGAACACCCTGCTGACCGGCGATGCCGCCACCAGCAACAATGATGCTCTCTGGTCCTTGGTCGCCGCGTTGCCAGTCGATCAATTGAAAGCTCAAAGCAATGACGTGCTGGGCGGCTGGATGTCCCTCGCACTGGCGGTCAAAAGCGCCGGCACGCTCGCCGATCAGCAAAACGCGATCGACCAGTGGCGCGCGCAGAACCCCGCCCATCCGGCCGCCGTTCAGCTCCCGACACCCCTGATCAAGCTCAAGGCACTGGCCAACCAACCCTTGACCAAAATTGCCCTGCTGCTGCCTCAGGACGGCCAACTGGCGTCAGTCAGCAAAGCCTTGCGCGACGGCTTCATGGCCGCCCACTACCAGGCTCAGCAGGCCGGTCAAAACCCGCCGCAAATTTTGTTCTATGACAGCTCACGCCTGACTTCGCTTGACGACTTCTATCGCAAAGCCCAGGCCGACGGCGTGCAACTGGTGGTAGGCCCATTGGAGAAGCCACTGGTCAAACAGCTGAATGCACGCGCGCAACTGCCCATTACCACACTGGCGCTGAACTACAGCGAGGGCGCACAAGGCCCGGCACAGCTGTTCCAATTTGGCCTGGCTGCCGAAGACGAAGCCCGTGAAGTTGCCCGCCGCGCTCGCGCTGACGGCCTGACCCGCGCTGGCGCGATGGTTCCGCAAGGTGAATGGGGCAATCGCGTGCTCAACGCCTTCCGTCAGGAGTGGGAAGCCAATGGCGGCACCCTCGTCGGGGTCGAGCACATCGACAAACCGGTGACACTGGCCAAGCAAGTGGCCGATCTGGTGCAGTTGCGCAAAAGCGGCAACTCAAGCGAGCCTTCGCGTCGCCAGGACATGCAATTCATCTTCCTCGCCGCGACCCCGCAGCAAGCCCAACAGATCAAACCGACCCTTAACTACCAATACGCGGGTGACTTGCCGGTTTACGCAACGTCCCACGTATTCAGTGCCAGCGGCGACCAAAACCAATACAACGACATGAACGGCATCCATTTCTGCGAAACCCCGTGGCTGCTCAATCCGTCCAATCCATTGCGCCAACAAGTGTCTGCGCAATGGCCACAAGCGAACGGCAGCCTGGGCCGACTCTACGCGATGGGTGTAGACGCCTATCGCCTGACGCCAAGTCTGGGGCAACTAAAGGCGCTACCAGACAGCCGCATTGACGGCCTGTCCGGCAGCTTGAGCATGAGCCAAAGCCAGCGCATCGAGCGTCAATTGCCGTGGGCCGAGTTCGTCAACGGCCAGGTTCAAAACCTCCCGGACACGCGCAACTGATGCCCGACCGCTCACGCCAACAATCCGGCAAGGATGCCGAGCACCTGGCGCTCCGGCACCTTGAGCAACACGGGTTGCGCTTGCTGGCCCAGAACTGGCTGTGCAAGCGCGGTGAGCTGGATCTGGTCATGCTCGACGGCGATACAGTAGTATTCGTCGAAGTTCGTTACCGCACGCACGCGCAATGGGGTGGTGCACTGGCCAGCATTGATGCCAGCAAGTGCCGAAAGCTGGTGTTGGCTGCCGAGTATTTTTTACAGCGCGAAACCCGCTGGGCCAATCACCCGTGCAGATTCGATGTCGTCGCCATCGACAGCACCACACCCCATTTGAACTGGCTACGGAATGCCTTCGACAGCTAAACGCTGGCGAACCGACTCCAGCACCCTTTTATTAACGATTTTGCTTTGCTTTGCGGGCCGCACATTTTTTGTGCCGGGAAGTCACTCAGGAACACCTGAATCACGCCCGACCAGCCGCCCTACTTAAGGTCACATAGATGGACATGCAATCCCGGATTCGCCAGCTTTTTCAGGCCAGCATCGACACCAAACAGCAGGCGATGGAAGTGCTTGCACCCCACATTGAGCTAGCCAGCCAAGTGATGGTCAATGCCTTGCTTAACGAGGGCAAAATGCTTTCGTGCGGCAACGGCGGCTCAGCAGGCGATGCGCAGCACTTCTCCTCCGAGTTGCTCAATCGCTTCGAGCGCGAGCGCCCTAGCTTGCCGGCCATCGCCCTGACGACCGACAGCTCGACGCTGACCTCGATAGCCAACGATTACAGCTTCAACGAAATCTTCTCCAAGCAAATCCGCGCCCTGGGTCAACCCGGTGACGTGCTGCTGGCAATTTCAACCAGCGGTAACTCGGCCAATATTATTCAGGCCATTCAGGCGGCCCACGACCGTGAGATGACCGTGGTCGCGCTGACCGGCCGGGATGGTGGCGGCATGGCCTCCCTGCTACTGCCAGAGGACGTGGAAATTCGCGTACCCGCCCTTGTTACCGCACGCATCCAAGAAGTCCACCTGCTGGCGATCCACTGCCTGTGCGATCTGATCGACAGCCAACTGTTCGGGAGTGAAGAATGACTTTTAATCGCCTTGGCTTAGTAGCCCTGACCTTGTGCCTGGGCTTGACTGCCGGTTGCAGCTCAGTCTTGACGGCTACGCGCGACACGCCGATTGAAGATGACCGGGGCACCCGCACCTTCGGCAGCAAGATTGACGACTCTCTGATCGAGACCAAAGTGGCCGTCAACGTCGCCAAGGCCAGCCCTGACCTGGACAACGGCTCACATATCGTCGTCACCAGCTATAACGGCATTGTGCTGCTGGCCGGACAAACCCCGCGTGCCGACCTTAAAGCCATGGCCGAACAAGCCGCCGCGTCAGTACAGCGCGTAAAGAAGGTCAACAATGAACTGCAAGTCATGGCGCCGTCTTCAATCCTGGCCCGCAACAATGACGCCTGGCTGACCACCAAGATCAAATCGCAAATGCTGACCGACAGCGCCATTCCAGGCTCTCGCATCAAAGTTGTGACGGAAAACGGCATTGTGTACATGCTCGGCCTGGTCACCAAGCAAGAAGCCACCCGCGCCACCAACCTGGTCCAGAGCGTGTCGGGCGTACAAAAAATCGTCAAATTGTTCGAATACATCGACTGATCACGACGCCCCCCCGAACGTTGCAATAGACCGCGCCGCCATCATCGCGAGCACGTTCAGGCCTGCAACGCAGGTACAAAAAAGGCGACCTTCTCAGGTCGCCTTTTTTATTACTTCACCACTTTCAGGCTTGGACGACCGCTAGGACGCGGCGGCTCGGAACCTGGAGGCGGCAGATCATCATCCGGCTCAACCTCGTCATCAGCCTCAAGAGACTCTTCCAGGTCAAACACCATGCCCTGACCATTCTCACGGGCGTAAACCCCCAAAATGGCCTCAATAGGCACGTACAGCGTATGTGGCACACCGCCAAAGCGACCTTCGAAACTGACAGCTTCGTTGTCCATGTGCATGTTGCGCACAGCAACGGGCGATACGTTCAGTACAATCTGCCCGTCACTGGCAAAGCCCTGAGGCACTTGCACCTTCGGGTAATTGGAATTAACCAACATGTGCGGCGTGCAATCGTTGTCCACAATCCACTCATAGAGCGCACGCACCAAATAAGGTCGACTTGAATTCATCAAGGGCTCCTAAAGCCTTAGCGCATGTCGCGTTCGACACCAGACAAGCTTGCCTGGAAAGCCTCACGCGCAAACTGGCGCTCCATATAATCAAGCAGCGGCTTGGCAGGCCGCGGCAGTTCAATACCCAAAATTGGCAAACGCCAGAGTATCGGCAATAGACAGCAATCGACCAGACTTTGCTCATCACTGAGGAAAAAAGGTTTGTCTGCAAATAACGCCGATACACCTGTCAGGCTCTCGCGCAACTCTTTACGCGCCTGCACCCGTGCAGGCTCTTTGGTGCGTGTGTCGAGAATCAAATCGACCAAGGCGCACCAGTCACGCTGAATGCGATGAATCAACAGGCGGCTATTGGCACGCGCCACCGGATAAACCGGCAGCAAAGGGGGGTGTGGATAACGCTCATCCAGGTATTCCATCACCACCGTCGACTCCCACAACGCCAGGTCGCGATCGACCAGTGTTGGCAGGCTGCCGTAGGGGTTCACTTCGATCAATTTGGGCGGTTGACGACCCGCCTCCACACTAATGATCTCGGCGCTGACACCTTTCTCGGCGAGCACAATGCGTACTCGATGGGAATAGTGGTCGGCGGGGTCGGAGTAACAGGCCAACCGATTGGTCACGCCCATGGCGGTCCTCCTCGCTTGTTGAAATGGTCAGAAGCAGAAAAACGAAAGCGCCCGAGGTGAGCCTCCAGTAACCGCAGAACCGTGGCAAGCAATGTCGTAAGACCTCACTTGCCACCCATCCTGCACTGTTACCTATTCAGAGACACCCTCGGGCGCGCACGTTTAACAGCAATGCGTGTAACGATATCAGTGCACGTCTTTCCAGTATTCACGCTTCAGCAGATAGGCGAATACAAAGAAGAAGGCCAGATAGAGCAGTACGTAAGTACCGATGCGCTGATGTTCAAGCTTCACCGGGTTGGCCGAATAGGCCAGGAAGGTCACAAGGTTCTTGATCTTCTCATCGAACTGCTCTTCAGTCAGGGCGCCAGTTTTTGGCAACACTGTCAGCTGGTCGCACGCTTCATGTGTCAAAGGCGTGCCGGTGAGCGGATCATACTGCTTCTTGCCGTCTTCGACGATCTGAACTTGCTTGCAGCCAATGACCTGACGACCTTGCAGCGGCGCAAGGACGTTAGGCATGCCCACGTTCGGGAAGACCTTGTTGTTCACACCCCAAGGGCGCGACGGGTCTTCATAGAAAGAACGCAGGTAGCTGTACAACCAATCGGTACCACGAACGCGAGCTACCAATGTCAGGTCAGGCGGTGCAGCCCCGAACCAGGCCTTGGCATCTTCAGGCGTCATGCCGATGTTCATGTGATCGCCAATCTTGGCGCCCGTCAGCACCAGGTTATCGAGCATGACGTCGTGGGGGATGCCCAAGTCGTCTGCAACACGCTCGTAACGCTGGAACTTGGCACTGTGACAGCCCATGCAGTAGTTGGCGAACGTACGCGCGCCGTCCTGCATGGCAGCTTTGTCAGACACATCGATATCGACTTTGTCGAGCTGAACACCCTGCTCCGCAGCGAAAGACAGTGCAGGCATCACAGCAAGCATCAATACAGCAAATAGCTTTTTCATCAGCCAGTCACCCTTTCCGGAACCGGTTTGGTCTTCTCAAGCCTGGTGTAGAACGGCATCAGAATGAAGTAGGCGAAGTACAGGAACGTACACACCTGCGACAACAACGTGCGGCCCGGGGTCGGTGCCAATACACCCAACACACCCAGAATCACGAAGCAGATGCAGAACACCCACAGCCAAATTTTGCTCATCCAGCCTTTGTAACGCATGGATTTGACAGGGCTACGGTCCAGCCACGGCAACACGAACAGCACGGCAATCGCTGCGCCCATGGCAATAACGCCCATCAGCTTGTCAGGGATCGCACGCAAGATCGCGTAGAACGGCGTGAAGTACCACACAGGCGCAATGTGTTCCGGCGTTTTGAAGGCGTTAGCCTGTTCAAAGTTCGGTTTTTCCAGGAAGTAACCACCCATTTCCGGGAAGAAGAACACAATCGAGCAGAAGACAAACAGGAACACCACTACGCCGACAATATCTTTAACGGTGTAGTACGGATGGAAGGGAATGCCATCCAGCGGGATACCGTTTTCGTCTTTGTGCTTCTTGATGTCCACGCCATCCGGGTTGTTGGACCCGACTTCGTGCAAGGCAAGAATGTGCAACACCACCAGACCCAGAATCACGATTGGCAAGGCCACAACGTGCAGGGCAAAGAAGCGGTTCAGGGTAATGCCAGAGATCAGGTAATCACCACGAATCCACTGAGTCAGGTCGTTACCGATCACTGGAATCGCGCCAAACAGCGAAATGATTACCTGCGCGCCCCAGTAGGACATTTGCCCCCAAGGCAGCAAGTAACCCATGAAGGCCTCTGCCATCAGCGCCAGGTAAATCATCATGCCGAACAGCCAGACCAGCTCACGCGGCTTCTGGTACGAGCCGTAAAGCAAGCCACGGAACATGTGCAAATACACCACGACAAAGAACGCCGATGCACCGGTTGAGTGCAGATAGCGCAAGATGGAGCCGTATTCGACGTCACGCATGATGTATTCGACAGAAGCAAAAGCCTCTTCCGCCGACGGCGTGTAACTCATGGTCAGCCACACACCGGTTACGATCTGGTTGACCAGAACCAGTAACGCGAGGGAGCCGAAAAAGTAGAAGAAGTTGAAGTTCTTCGGGGCGTAGTACTTGCTGAGATGGTCTTCCCACATTTTTGTGGCAGGGAAGCGGGCATCCACCCAATCCATGAACTTACTCATTACGCTTCCCCTTCAGCGACGCCAACGAGAATAGTGCTGTCATCGAGATACTGATAAGGCGGCACCGGCAGGTTCAGCGGGGCGGGTTGAGACTTGTAAACGCGACCGGCCAAATCATAGTGCGAACCATGACATGGGCAGAAATAGCCACCGACCCAATCCTTGCCAAGATCAACAGGTGCAACCTCGGGGCGGAACGTCGGCGAACAACCCAAGTGAGTACACAGGCCTACCAACACCAGAATTTCTGGTTTGATAGAGCGGTATTCGTTCTTGGCATTCTCGGGCTGATCAGACTGTGCGGAATTCGGGTCAGCGAGCTGCCCCTCAACCTTCTTGAGATTCGACAGAATCTCCTCGGTGCGTCGGACAATGAAAACCGGTTGACCACGCCACTCAGCAATCATCTGCTGACCTGGCTCAACCTTTGCAATATTGATCTTGACCGGTGCGCCAGCGGCTTTCGCCTTGGCACTGGGGAACCACGACCCCACAAACGGGACTGCCGCCCCCACCGCTCCTGCAGCACCCACCACGGATGTGGCTGCTACGAGGAAGCGACGCCGGCCGACATTTACGCCGTCATTGCTCATTCAGTCCTCTCCCATCAGCTTTGTGGCCTGTTAAATCAGGCATCTACTAAGTAAAAATCTGAACTTATAAAAATTTTGCAGAATGGTAATGAAAAGCCCCTACTCTGACAAGGTAATTACCGCTCTCGGGCGGCTACAAGCCTTGTAGTATAGGCATTTGCTGGATGTGGCAAGTTGTCACACCAACAAATCATCACCCATAAAAAACGCCCAGCTCCGAAGGAGACTGGGCGCTTTTGAACGAAGCTGCGAATTAACGCTTCGAGTACTGCGGACGCTTACGCGCTTTACGCAGACCGACTTTCTTACGTTCAACTTCACGAGCATCGCGAGTTACGAAGCCTGCTTTGCGCAGAGCGCCACGCAGAGTTTCGTCGTACTGCATCAGTGCGCGAGTGATACCGTGGCGGATTGCGCCAGCTTGACCACTTACACCACCACCGATCACGGTGACGTAGATGTCGAATTTCTCGACAGTCTCAGTCAATTCCAGCGGCTGACGAACTACCATGCGGGCAGTTTCGCGACCGAAGAAATTCTCCAGAGTGCGGTTGTTGATCGAGATGTTACCGGTACCCGGACGCAGGAAAACGCGAGCGGTTGCGGTTTTACGACGGCCAGTGCCGTAGTTTTGAGTCGCCGACATAATGAACTATTCCGTTAAAACTTCAGTTCTTGGGGCTGCTGAGCAGTATGAGGGTGAACAGCGCCCGCATAGACTTTCAGCTTACGGTACATGTCGCGACCCAGTGGGTTTTTAGGCAGCATGCCTTTAACCGCGGTCTCGATCACGCGCTCAGGAGCTTTGGCGATCAGCTTTTCGAAGTTGATCGACTTAATCCCGCCCGGGAAACCGGAGTGAGAGTAGTACATTTTGTCAGAGGTTTTTGCACCAGTGACACGGATCTGCTCAGCATTGATAACAACGATGTAGTCACCGGTGTCAACGTGCGGAGTGTATTCCGGCTTGTGCTTACCACGCAGACGGCTCGCGATCTCGGTAGCCAGACGACCCAGGGTCTGGCCAGCAGCGTCGACGACAAACCAGTCGTGCTTTACTGTTTCTGGTTTAGCAGTAAAAGTTTTCATTCTTTATAGCCTCAGGGGCCGCCCTGTAAATTAGACGGCGGATCTTACTGAATAGTGCGTACTTTGACAAGTCAAAGGCAGCCGGGTACAGACGCTATCGGGGGCTCGGGTCAGCGCGTCCGTTCAACGGCAAGATTCTTCGGCAGGCGGCGCATCACTTCCACTGCAGAAAGAGGTCGGCAATTATCCAGATTGCGAAAAAAATTACAACCTGCTTTTATGATTCTTTCCCCGAAGGAGCACCGTATGGACTACCGCCAGCTAGGCCGAACCGATCTGAACGTGAGCGCAATTGGCCTTGGAACCATGACCTGGGGCGAGCAGAACACGCAGGATGAAGCCTTCGCTCAGATAGAACACGCCAAAAACGCCGGCATCAATTTCATCGACACCGCTGAAATGTACCCGGTCCCTCCCAAAGCTGAAACCTACGCCAGCACCGAGCGCTATATCGGCAACTGGTTCAAGACCCGCGGTGATCGAGCTGACTGGGTACTCGCCAGCAAGATTGCAGGCCCGGGCAATGGCATTGACTACATCCGCGACGGTCAGCTCAAGCACAACCGCCACCACATCGTGCAAGCGCTGGACGCCAGCCTCAAACGCCTGCAAACCGACTGGATCGACCTCTACCAGCTGCACTGGCCTGAACGCAGCACCAACTTCTTCGGCCAGTTGGGCTACACGCACCACGCTGACGAGACGTTCACGCCGCTCGAAGAGACCCTCGAAGCACTCGACGAACAAGTCAAAGCCGGCAAGATCCGCCACATCGGCCTGTCCAACGAAACCCCGTGGGCGACGATGAAGTTCCTGCAACTGGCCGAAAGCCGAGGCTGGCCCCGCGCAGTTTCAATCCAGAACCCCTACAACCTGCTCAACCGTACGTTTGAAGTGGGCCTGGCAGAAATCGCCCTTCGCGAACAATGCGGCCTCCTCGCCTACTCGCCCCTGGCGTTCGGCATGCTCTCAGGCAAGTACAGCGGCGGGGCACGGCCGCCTAAAGGCCGCCTAAGCCTTTACAGCCGCTTCTCGCGCTATTCCAACCCACAAGCGGTGGCTGCCAGCGAGCGTTACGTCGCACTGGCACGCGAACACGGCCTGGACCCGGCACAAATGGCGCTGGCCTACGTCACACAACAACCCTTTGTCACCAGCAACATCATTGGCGCCACCACGATGGAGCAACTTGCAAGCAACATTGCCAGCATCAACGTGACGCTGTCTGAGGAAGTGCTCGCCGGCATCGAAGCGATTCACAAAGCCCAGCCTAACCCTGCGCCGTAACAACACTCCACGTCGCTGGCGCAGGCTGCGATCTTTTTCCATCGAAAATCAAAAGATCGCAGCCTGCGCCAACTCCTACTAGACACGCCCACCAGAAAATAAGACGATCCAGCCGTAAGTTGACCAATTTCACCTATAAGAATAATCAAATCATGTCTAGTCATCTCTCCACGCCCTTGCGGCGCGTCAGCATATTGGCCATCGATCGGGTCTTCGCCTCGACCCTGATGCAAGCCAAGGATTTTTTCCACCTCGCCAGCCTGCGTCACGGTAAACAACTGGGCCAGGGCCTCAATGCAACGTTCGAAACGCGCCTCGTCAGCCCTGACGGCCTTCCCGTCTCAAGCTTCAGCAATGTGATGCTGCCGGTCGATGGCGCCCTCGAAGACTCCGACATCATCGTTCTGCCCGCCTTCTGGGACGATTTCGACACACTCTGCCAGCGCTACCCGCAAATTCTTCCCTGGCTGCGCGCGCAACACGCCCGCGGCGCCGTCTTGTGTGCCGAGGCCACCGGGGTGTTTTGGCTGGCCGAAGCCGGGCTGCTGGATGGCAAAGAGGCGACCACCTATTGGCGTTTTTTCAGCACCTTCGCCGAACGCTTCCCACACGTACAACTCAATCAAGACAAGCACCTGACCGACGCCGACAACCTGTACTGCGCAGGTGGCCCGACCTCGGCGTGCGACCTATACATTTACCTGATCGAACGTTTCTGCGGCGCCAACATAGCCCAGGCGGTAGCGCGCGACATTCTGTACGAAGTGCAGCGCAACTACGCGCCGGGCCGTATTGGTTTTGGCGGGCAAAAGCTGCATCAAGACGTCATCATCCTGCAAATCCAGCACTGGCTCGAAGAGCACTTCGCTGACAAGTTTCGCTTTGAAGACGTCGCCCGCGAACACGGCATGAGTATTCGCAATTTTATGCGCCGCTTCCAAATGGCCACCGGTGATAAACCCTTGCACTACTTGCAACGCCTGCGCATAGAGACCGCCAAAGGGCTGCTCTCCGCGACCCGCAAGAGCATCAAGACCATCAGCTACGATGTGGGTTACGACGACGCCAGTTTCTTTGCGCGGCTATTTCGCCAGCACACCGAACTGTCGCCCAATCAATATCGGCAGCAGTTTCAGCAAGCGGCATAAAAATATCCGTTGGCGAAAAACCAAAAAGGCCTGCAATGCAGGCCTTTTTTTGATGCGGCGTGCGACTAAGGCTTATGCGCCCGCGTCAGGTATTCATGAGACTGCATTTCCAGCAAACGGCTCAGCGTACGCTGGAACTCGAAGTTCAAACGCCCGCCCAGGTAGAGGTCTTTCAACTCAACCTCGGCCGATATGATCAGCTTGACGTTACGGTCATAGAACTCATCGACCATGTTGATGAAACGACGCGCGATGTCGTCCGTCTTAACGTCCATCTGCTCAACACCGCTGAGGATTACAGCGTTGAAGATTTTACCCAGCTCGATGTAATCGTTCTGGCTGCGCGGGCCATCGCACAACTCACGGAAGTCAAACCAGGCCACGTCATCACAGGTGCGCAGGGCACGAATGGTGCGGTTTTCGATAACCAGGTCATCATTTTCCACCGCGCGGGTCGAGTTGTGCGTCAGCGCCTTGAAGCTTTCGCGCAAGCACTTCTCAGAAGCTTCGTTGAGCGGGAAGTGGAACAGTTCGGCCTGCTCCAAATGACGCAAACGGTAGTCCACGCCACTGTCGACGTTGACGATATCGGTGTTCTGCTTGATCAGCGCAATCGCTGGCAAGAAGCGCGCACGCTGCAAACCATCTTTGTACAAACCATCAGGCACGATGTTTGAGGTCGCCACCAGGGTGACGCCGTTTTTGAACAGCTCTTCCATCAACGTGCCCAGGATCATGGCATCGGTAATATCCGACACAAAGAACTCGTCGAAACAAATTACCCGCGCCTCATCTGAAAAGCGTTTGGCGATGATCGTCAGCGGGTTCTTTTCGCCATTCAACGTGCGCATTTCTTCGTGCACACGCTTCATGAAGCGGTGGAAGTGCGTACGTACTTTCTCTTTGAACGGCAGGGCATCGAAGAACGTATCGACCAGGTAAGTCTTGCCCCGGCCTACTCCACCCCAGAAATACAGGCCCTTGACCGGCGTCTGTTCTTTTTTACCGAACAGCTTGCCGAGCAGGCCCGGCTTGCTCTGTGAAGCGGCAACCAGATCGTCGTACAGACGCTGCAAGTGGCGTACAGCGTTTTCCTGCGCGGCATCATGGAAGAAGTCCGGGCGTTTCAGATCAGCTTGATATCGTTCTAGAGGCGTCATAATTCGTTAGCAAGGTAACAAAAACGGGCCGTCACTGTAGCGACGGCCCTGAGGAATGGCAATTAAACCTGAGGCAAAACGCCGCACTTTCTTAGTCCTGGACAGGCACCAGCGCCAACCGCAAGGCGTCGATAGCGAGGTCACGGGTGGCACAGTCGGCAAAAGCAGGACTGTGCGCAACGCACTCGCCGTCCAGCCAAACGCTGAAGCCCAAGCCTTCATGACGCACATCCAGCGGCTCACCCGATTGCAGCTGCTTGGTGATCTGACCGGCAGTTTTGCCATCGGCAAAGCTGCGCGAGAGCAACAATTGCTCACCGTCCGCCGTCAGCAAACGGAAACGGAAGCTGGCGTCTTCATCACGAAAGCTGACAAAACGCGGGCCTTTTACGGCTTTTTTCTTGGCGGCCGTTGTGTTTTGCGCGGCACTGACAAATGAACGCAGGCCAACCGCCTCACGCAGTTGCGCCAGGAACGGCGTCGCGGTTTTGCGAGCCTTCTGCGCGCCCGCCAGCAAAATGTCTTCCATGTCGCTGGGGCGCGACATCAGATCGTGATAGCGCTCGCGCGGCTCACCCAATTCGGCGTCCAGCAGCTTGAACAGGCGCTCCTTGGCTTCACCCCAACCCAGCCCCTGCAACAACTCGCTGCGGAACTCGGCCGACTGCTCAGGGGTGGAGAACGCCTGATACAAGGTGAAGAGGTGCGAGTTATCAGGATCTTTGGCTTCGCCCGGCGCTTTGGAGTCAGTGACGATGCGCGAAATCGCGCTCTTCATGTCCTTCGCGCTGGTAAACAACGGAATGGTGTTGTCGTAGCTTTTGGACATTTTGCGACCATCGAGACCCGGCAAGGTCGCGACGCTTTCTTCGATCAGGGCTTCAGGCATGGCGAAAAACTCTTTGCCATTGCCAAACAGATGATTGAAGCGCTGACCAATGTCGCGGGCCATTTCGACGTGCTGGATCTGATCACGACCGACCGGCACCTTGTTGGCATTGAACATCAGGATGTCGGCAGCCATCAGTACCGGGTAGCTGTACAGGCCCATGGTGATGCCCGCATCCGGGTCTTCGCCGTTTTCGAGATTTTTGTCTACCGATGCCTTGTAGGCGTGCGCACGGTTGAGCAAGCCTTTGGCCGCCACACAGGTCAACAGCCAGGCCAGCTCAGGGATTTCCGGGATATCGGACTGGCGATAAAACGTCACGCGCTCGACATCCAGACCGGAGGCCAGCCAGGTTGCCGCGATTTCCTGACGCGAGCGTTGAATACGCTGCGGGTCGTCGCATTTGATCAGGGCGTGATAGTCAGCCAAAAAGTAAAACGAGTCGGCATTGCTGTCACGGCTGGCCACGATGGCCGGGCGAATGGCACCGGCATAGTTGCCCAGGTGCGGCGTACCGGTGGTGGTGATACCGGTGAGGATTCGAGTACGAGTGGTCATAGGTAATCGCTTATCAGACTGCAATCAATTCGAAAGGCGTGGCAGCACCAAATCCTTAAGATCCGTCAGCTTGCCGTGAAAAAAGTGCCCGCATTCTGCCACTTTCAGCAGCTCATGGGGGCGCGAGAGCTGTTGGGACCAGTCATACACCTGCTGCGGGTCGATCACTTCGTCGGTTTCGGGCTGGATAACGGTCAACGAGCCGTTGTGAGGCAAGGCATCTTCGTCACGCAAACGCATCACCGCCGGGGCAATCATAACTACGTGCTTAAGTGTTTCGCCCCGGGCTTCAAGTCGCCCGCCCAGACTGGCTGCCACAAAGCCGCCGAACGAGAACCCCAACAAGGTCATCGGCAAGTCTGGGTGTTTGGCGCGTAGCCACTGGGCGGCTGCGAGCGCGTCATCCACTTCGCCGGTGCCCATGTCATGACTACCGGCACTGGCGCCTGTACCCCGGTAATTAAACCGTAAGGTCACCAGGCCAGCATCGCGCGCCGTGCGCTGAAGGGTTGAAACGACTTTATTCAACATCGTCCCGCCCTGTACCGGATTAGGGTGGCACAGCAACGCAACGCCGCGTGGCTCATCACAATCAAGGTATAAAGCTTCCAATTGGCCAACCGGGCCATCAATCACAAGGGGGGTTTCGCGGGTAAGCAAGAAGGAACTCCGTGACCTCAAATTGGGTCGACTCGTCTAGCTGATAGATTCTGTCTGACATATTTGCGAGTGCATCGCGGTATACAGCGCAGGTCCGAGCCGTTAACGTAAAGCAAAGCCGTTTATAGAGGAAGGACTCGTGGAACACTCGCTCTTGATTTGGTTGTTGCCGACTCTCGCCTTGGTTGCAGGTGTCGCCATAGGTTTTCTGGTCGCTCGTTTGCTGCCCAATGCCGCGCCTAACCGCACGCAGCGCCAGCTAGATGACATCCAGGAACGTTTTGACAGTTATCAAAGTGAAGTGGTTACCCACTTCAACAGCACCGCCAATCTGGTGAAAAAACTCACGCAGAGCTATCAGGAGGTGCAAGACCACCTCGCCGAGGGCGCCAACCGCTTGGCCCTGGACGAGCAGACTCGCCAACGCCTGCTGGCCGCACTGCACTCCGAAGCGCCTCAACCGCACCGCGAGCGTCTTACCCCGCCGCACAGCTCAGAGCCGCCGTTGGATTACGCACCAAAAACCCCGAACGCCCCCGGCATGCTCGACGAGCATTACGGCCTGAAGAAGTAATTCATCCGGCAAAGCGTTCAACAAAAAGCCCCGCGACCTCATAAAGATCGCGGGGCTTTTTGTTGAACGCTTTTTGTAGCCGCTGCCTGAGGCTGCGACCACAAGGCACTAACCTTATGGGTACTGCTGGACTTGACCCTGCTGCTGGTAGTTCATGCCCGGAATCGGCGCCAGGGTGATCTGTACGCGACGGTTTTGTGCGCGGCCATCCACTGTGGCGTTGCTGGCAATCGGGTCCGCCGGGCCTTTACCCGTGACTGACAGGTACTGACCGCTAACACCCTGAGACGTCAGGTAGGTCGCTACACTTTGCGCACGCTGCTGAGACAACTGCATGTTGAAGTTGTAGTTACCTGTGCTGTCGGTGTAACCCACAATCTGAATCTGTTGCTGGTTGTTGAGCTGCTTGAGCGAGTTGGCCAGGCTATTGAGCGGCTGATAAAAGCTTGGCGAGATGTTCGCAGAACTGGTCGCAAAAGTGATATTGCCCGGCATCACCAAGGTGATGTTGTCACCTTGGCGCTGCACCTCAACCCCGGTATTGGCCATGCTTGCGCGCAATGCGGCTTCTTGCTTGTCAGCGTAGTAGCCATAACCGGCTGCACCCAGGCCCGCCACCGCAGCACCGATCAGAGCACCCTTGCCACGGTTGTTGTGGTCGATGGCCGCACCCGCGACAGCACCGGCCAAGGCCCCCAGACCACCGTATTTGGCAGTTTTGCTCATACCAGAAGACGCCTGACCTTGATTGTCATACGGGTTAGGCGAGGCGCAGCCAGCCAGCAACGCAACAGCGCTTGCGGCCACAATCAAACGACGCGAAATAAACATGGTGAAGCTCCTACTCAATACTTTCTGGAGGCAAAGGCCGTTGGCAATGGACCTCTGTTGGCGTTTGAACACGACCAACGGTAAAAATTCCATCTATTTCTCAAGCGCGTACAAACGGGTTGTTGCGCATTTCATCGCCCAGGCGAGTGTCGGGGCCATGGCCTGTAATCACTGTGGCGTCTTCGTCCAACGTGTACAGACGTTGCTTGATGGAACGTACGATAGTTGCCTGATCGCCACCCCACAAATCGGTTCGCCCTACCCCACGCCGAAATAACGTATCGCCCGCAATCAGCAATTTCGCATCGGCAAACCAAAAACTCATGGAGCCGGGCGTATGTCCCGGTGTGTGCAGTGCGACACCACAGCCGCAAGCCAATTCTTCATCGTCTGAAAGCCAGCGATCCGGCGCGGGTACCGGCGTGTAGGGAACACCAAACAGCTCGCACTGCATCTTTAGGTTGTCCCACAAAAACTGGTCGTCCTTGTGCAGGTGCAACGTCGCGCCGGTCTTTTCCTTAAGCTGGCCAGACGCCAGAAAATGATCCAGATGTGCGTGCGTGTGAATAATGCTGACTACCTTCAATCCGTGTTTCTCAAGCCGCGCCAGGATCAATTCATGATCGCCACCCGGATCGACCACAATGGCCTTTTTAGTCACAGGATCGCCGATGATCGTGCAGTTGCACTGTAACGGGCCGACGGGAAAGGTATCGCGGATCAAGGCAGTCGCAGCATTCATGATTCAAATATCCAAAGCAGATTAAAACGGTTCAAAACTTCACCCCGACACTCAATGCCATGAAGTCGCGGTCGCTCAACGTGTTGTAGCGCCCGCCAAAGAAATTGGTGTACGAGAGGCTGCTGGTGTAGGTGTTCTGGTATTGCGCATCAACACCCACACTCACCGCTTTACGACCCTCTTCGAAGGTGGCAGACGGTCCGGGCGAGTAGCCGCTCACATCGTGGGACCACGCCACGTTCGGTTTGAGATTGATGCCCGGCAACACGCTGTTGTATTCCCACACAGCCCGTGCGCGATAGCCCCATGCGTTGGCGGTGGTAAAACCATCGTCACCCGCCTGCCCGAACACCGGATCGCGGCCGTAGCGCGCGTCTGAGCGGCTTTCGAGCCCGCCAACGTGGGTGATACCGACTTCGCCAATCAGAATCAGCCGATTGGCACCCATCGCATTGTCCAGAATGTGAGTCAGCGATGTCTGAAACTGGGTGATCTCTTTACGCCGATAGCCCGCCGAATCGCCTCCCGCTGTCACGCTCAAGGGCGACGCATCCGCCAAGCCTGGCAGCAGCGTCACATTGGCGTACAGCAAATCGTCGGTATTGAGTTGCACAGGCGCGTTGGGGCGATAGCTCAACTCACCTTTCCAGGCCGTGCCTGTGGACAAAGTGGTGGCGAAACTCACGCCGTACAAGCGGATGTCTTCAGGGTACTCAACGTAGTAACGGGCGTTGCCCGCCACGACCATCGGCGCTAAACCACCCGCAGCTGCCGCGGCGTTGTAAACCGACTGAGGCGCTGCACGCCCGCTGATGATCGGGTCGCGGCTGTGATAGTTCATGAAGAAGGCGCCGAACTCGGTGTCCAACGGGTCGAACAGGTAGTGCAGGGCCAGTCCGAACTGGCCACTGTTGCGTGCATTGCGATCAGCGTCGCGCCGCACCAGTACGCCCTCGCCGTTGACATCGACACCCAACGACGTCAGCGCCGCCAAATCAGCCACTTCCAAAGCCGAGCGCTTGCTCATCACCCGGTAATTAGCACTGCAACCATCGGCGATCACGTCCGACTGAGAAAAAAACGTACCGCAGTTGTCGACCTCCGACTGCTCCCAATCCAGCTGATAGAACGCCTCAACCGACAGTGTGTCCGTGAGGTTCTGCGAGAGGTAAAAAAGATTGACCGGCACCAGACCGTCTTTGTATTCAGTGCCCGGTCGACGATAGGCCGCCATCTGCGTCGGGTTGATAGCATTTATACCGCCGCCGATAAACGCGCCTTCACCCCAGTTGACCACTTGCTTACCCAAACGCACGGCGCCTGGCTGATCGGCAATGACATAGTTGTGGTACACGAACGCGTCCAGCCACTGCGCGCCAGCCGACTGCGCTGATGCCTTGCGACCCTTGTCACTGATGTCTTTGAATGGGCGGCTGTCATCCTGCAGTTCGAAGTCGTACCAATACTTGCCGCGTACATAAAGACCGCTGTCGCCGTACTTCAACTCCAGGCCGTGAACACCCATCAACACTTTGGAGAAGGTTTGGCCGCGCTTGAAATTAAGACGGCCATCGTCCGAGATCTGCGAGTGACCGGTGCCACCGTTGTTGGCGCCGATCAGCGAATGATCGGCCTTGGCTGTGGACCAACTGGCGCCGATCGACAACTCGGAATCCAGCTGAACCTCGACATCGCCCACATTAAAACTCACGCCCCAGGCAGGCCCGGCGAGCGTCGCGGCGAAACTGACTGCCAGTGGCAGTTGGGCTCGGCGCCAGAACCGGTGGACTGAGGGCATTGATACTTCTCCGTGGGCACGTCGCAATAAGCCCGCAAGGATGAAGGAAAACCAGATTTTGACAAGATCAACGGTGACGCAGCACGCAGCGGCTAGGCAAACGAGGTCAATTGCCCCCGAATACGTTTTTTATCCAGCTTGCCGACGCTGGTTTTAGGGATTTCATCGACCAGCGCCAGGCTGGCCGGAATCGCCCACGGGCGGATCGTACCCGCGTCAACAAAGGGCTGGAGGTGAACTTTGAGCATCGCCGCGTCGAAATCAGCGTCGGCGGCTACGACCAGCATCGCTACCGGCCGCTCGCCCCACTGCGCATCCGGCACCCCGACCACAGCCACTTCACGCACGGCCGGGTGACGGCTGATCAGGTCTTCCAGCTCAAGCGATGACACCCATTCGCCGCCGCTTTTTATGACGTCTTTGATCCGGTCACGGATGTCGATTTCGCCCCGACTGTCGAGGGTCGCCACGTCGCCGGTGTGCAGCCAGCCTTGCGCCCACAATTGCGCGCCTTTCTCGGGTTCATGCAAATAGCTGCCGGTTAACCATGGGGCGCGCAGCACCAACTCACCTTGGGTTTCGCCATCGTGCGGGAGAAACCGCCCGTGCTCGTCAACAATGCCCACTTGCACCAATGGCCCGGGCACCCCGGCACGTATCCGGTGGCTAATGCGCTCTTCGGTTGAACCGGCCCAAGCCGCGTCGTCCAGGTGTGCGCAAGACACCAGCGGCCCGGTTTCGGACATGCCATAAGCCCCGGTCAACTCGATGCCGCGAGCCTTGGCCGCGCGGTACAGGGTGCGACTCAAAGCACTGCCGCCGACAATGATTTTCCACCCCTTGAAGTCAGTGCCCTGCGCGCCTTGGGCGTTAAGCAACATCTGCAAAATGGTGGGCACGCAATGAGAAAACGTCACCTGCTCGCGACGCCACAATGCCACCAACTGTTCAGGTTCGTAACGCCCCGGATACACCTGTTTAAGCCCCAACATTGTCGCCAGGTACGGCATGCCCCACGCATGCACATGGAACATCGGGGTGATCGGCATGTACACATCGCTGCTGCCCAACAGCCGCTCAGCCGGCACGCTGCCCAGGATCGTCGAAACACCCAGGGTGTGCAGCACTAACTGGCGATGAGTGAAATACACCCCCTTGGGATTGCCGGTCGTGCCGGTGGTGTAAAAGGTCGTGGCTACCGAGTTCTCGTCGAAGTCTTCGAAGGCATAGTGAGGGCTGGCCGCTGCCAACAGTTGCTCGTATTCGCCAACGCAATCAGGCAACTGAGCTTCCTGCTGCGGGGTGTCGGTCAACAGCAGGGTTTTGTCGACGGTCAATAATTGCGGGGCGATGGACTGATACAGCGCGACGAAATCACTGTTGACCAGCACCAGGCGATCTTGCGCGTGATTCATCGTGTAGAGGATTTGTTCGGGCGATAAACGTACGTTAATGGTGTGGACCACGGCGCCAAGCATCGGGATAGCAAACATGCACTCAAGGTAGCGATGGCTGTCCCAATCCATGACCGCCACCGTGTCACCCGCCTTGACCCCGGCGCGAGTCAGTACATTGGCCAGCCGGGCAATACGTTCATTGAGCGTGTCGTAGGTGTAGCGGCGCTGGTCGCGATAAACGATTTCACGCGAGGCTTCGTAGCGGCGCCCCGACCACAACAATTGCTTGATCAGCAGCGCAGCTGTATACGCCGCTGGAGTAGGCGCAATAACGCGAGTCTGCAACATGAATGACCCCCTATGAGTGAACGATCAGCGTCGTCTTGGGGATAACTCTAGTCGCCCGCGAAAAAAACCCAATCATTCACAACCGTGATTGGGTTTCAAAACACGTCAGTTCATTTCGGTAAAGGCCAGTTTCACCCCCAGCGCGACCAGCACTGCGCCCATGGTGCGGTCAAACCAATGCCCCATACGTGCAAAACCGGTGCGCACACGCTGATGGCTAAACAGCATTGCCACCATGCAAAACCACAGCCCCGTGGCAACTGCCAGATACACGCCGTACCCCGCCTGAATCGACAACGGCGTGTGCGGGTTGATGACCACGGTGAACAACGACAAGAAGAACAACGTGGCCTTGGGGTTCAAACCATTGGTCACAAAGCCCGAGGTAAAGGCGCCGCGTGCGGTGCGCTCGCCCACCGGCAGGGCCGTGGCAAGCGCCGCCGGGTCAGCCGGTTTGGCCCGCAGTGCCTTGATACCGATGTACAGCAGGTAAGCGGCTGCCAGCCATTTCAAGGCGTTAAACAGCACAATCGACTGCGACACAATGATGCCGATACCCAGCAGCGAATACCCCACATGGACAAAAATCGCCGTGCCCACTCCGAACGCCGTAAACATGCCCGCGCGGCGACCGTGGGTCACACTTTCACGCACTACTACGGCAAAATCCGGCCCTGGGCTGGCCACCGCCAACAGGTGAATCAGGGCGACGGTCAAGAATTCTGTCCAATACATGCACGGCTCCATTACAAATTGTTTCTTCTGATAGTCTCGCCACATTACGCCTTCATTTCACAGTACAAAAGGTACAGTTGATGACGAACACTCACCGCGCCGTATTCCTCGATCACCCCTCACTGGACCTGGGCGATCTTGACCTCAGCCCCCTGCGCCAGTGTTTCAACGCGTTGCAGCTGTACACCGACACGACGCCAGCCAACGTGGTCGAACGCTTGCAAGGTGCCAGCGTGGTCATCAGCAATAAAGTCCTGTTGAACGCCGACACCCTCGCCCAGTGTCCGGACCTGAAGCTGATTTTGGTCGCCGCCACGGGCACCAACAACGTTGACCTTGAGGCTGCCCGGGCGCACGGCATGGTTGTCGCCAACTGCCAGGGTTACGGCACCCCCTCAGTGGCACAGCACACCTTGATGTTGCTGCTGGCACTGGCCACGCGCGTAATCGACTACCAAAAAGCCGTGTCCGCAGGCGAGTGGCAAACCGCCAAACAATTCTGCCTGCTGGACTTCCCGATTGTTGAGCTAGAAGGCAAAACCCTCGGCCTGTTCGGTCATGGCGAACTGGGCAGCGCCGTGGCAAAACTGGCCGAAGCGTTTGGCATGCGCGTTTTGCTCGGGCAGATCCCGGGCCGCCCTGCTCGCCCCGATCGCTTGGCCCTGAACGAACTGCTGCCCCAGGTCGATGCCGTGACCTTTCACTGCCCGCTCAATGAGCACACGCATCACTTTATCGGCGCCCCGCAGTTGGCATTGCTCAAGCCCGGTGCCTTCGTCATCAACACCGCGCGCGGCGGGATGATCGACGAACAGGCCCTGGCCGATGCCTTGCGCAGTGGCCATTTAGGCGGCGCTGCCACCGACGTGTTAAGCGTTGAACCGCCACGCGACGGCAACCCGTTGCTGGCGGCTGACATCCCGCGCCTGATCATTACCCCGCACAGCGCCTGGGGCAGCCGCGAAGCCCGGCAGCGAATCGTGGGGCAATTAAGCGAAAACGCCCAAGCGTTCTTCAACGGTACAGCGCTGCGGGTCGTCAGTTGATAAACTGCGCCCCTTTTTGAGGAGCAGATTATGGATCCGCGCAGTGAAGTACTGCTTCGCCAGCCCGAATACTTTCAAGGTGAGGTGCTGTTAGTCGGCCTGCCGCCGGACGATTTGCTGGGCCAGTTACCCAATGCTCACGGTTGGTGCTGGCACGCAGGCGATCAAACCGCACTGGACGCCCGCTTTGCCGGGCGCGTGCACTTCGGGGTTGAATTACCCGAGCGCTCGTTTGACACCGCCGTGGTGTTTTTGCCCAAGTCCAAAGAACTGAGCGACTACGTCCTTAACGCCGTGGCCGCCCGCTTGCCCAATGCCGATGTGTTTTTGGTCGGTGAAAAGAAAGGGGGCATTGAAGGCGCATCCAAACAGCTGGCCGCGTTCGGCAAACCGCGCAAACTCGACAGCGCGCGGCATTGCCAACTGTGGCAAGTCACCGTGGACACCGCACCCGCCGCTCCTGTCCTGGCCCAACTGGCGCAACATTACCAACTGCCGCTGGCCGAAGGTCCGCTCAACGTCGTCAGCTTGCCGGGCGTATTCAGCCACGGCCGTCTGGACCGTGGCAGTGCCTTGCTGCTCGAAAACCTCGACAAACTGCCCAGCGGCCATGTGCTGGACTTCGGCTGCGGTGCGGGCGTGCTCGGGGCCGCCGTCAAACGTCGCTATCCGCACAACACTGTCACGCTGCTCGACGTGGATGCATTCGCCACCGCCAGCAGCCGTTTGACGTTGGCCGCCAATGGCCTGGAAGCCGAAGTGATTACCGGCGACGGTATTGATGCGGCGCCGATGGGTTTGAACTCAATTTTGAGCAACCCACCGTTCCATGTCGGCGTCCACACGGACTACCACGCCACCGAGAACTTGCTGAAAAAAGCAGTCAAACATCTGAAATCAGGTGGCGAACTTCGGATTGTTGCCAACAGCTTCCTGCGCTACCAGCCCCTGATCGAAGAGCACTTTGGCGCCTGCGCGGTCAAGGCCCAAGGCCAGGGATTTCGGATTTACAGCGCCAAGCGTCGATAACACGATTTGAAAAACAAGGCTTGCCGGATCGGATTTGCATAGGCAGAATCCGCTCCGTCCTAGGGGAGTAGTCTCCTCTGAGCTTCACGCTCATCCGGCATACGTCAACATACTTGGTCAACAGACCATGGCGTATGCGACCCAGGTGTCCGCACAGACGGACCAGGGTTTGACAAGACCTATGACACGAACACCTTACCCGGGGCGGGAAGGCTGTACGTGTCATAGCCGTGTCGACCCGCCCCTGGAAACCACCTGATGATGCTCGACTCCTTACTTGTTCCTACTGCAATCGTTGCCTTGGCCGAAATCGGCGACAAGACGCAACTGCTCGCACTCATTCTCGCTGCGCGCTTTCGCAAGCCCTGGCCCATTATTGCCGGCATCGTGGTCGCGACCCTGGCCAACCATGCGGCGGCGGGTGCCGTTGGCGCCTGGTTCAGCACCTTCTTCAGCGATGCAATGCTGCACTGGATTCTTGCGGCGAGCTTTACCGCCACCGCCTTGTGGACGCTGGTGCCGGACAAGATGGACGACGACGAAGCCAGTACCGCACGCAAGTACGGCCCTTTCGTGACCACCCTGATCACCTTCTTCATTGCTGAAATCGGCGACAAGACCCAAGTGGCAACCGTCATGCTGGCGGCGCAGTACCCCGATTTGTGGCTGGTGATTATCGGCACCACGCTGGGCATGCTGATTGCCAACGTGCCAGTGGTATTGGCGGGTAATTTTGCGGCCGACAAACTACCGCTGACCCTGATCCGTCGCCTGGCTGCGGGTGCGTTTGTCGTCTTGGCTGCCGTGGCCGTGTACAAGGCCATGGTGATCAGTGGCTGGGTTTAAGCGCCCGGTTTGAAATCTGCCCTCACCCCCGCCCTCTACCAAAAGCAGAGGGCGGGGGTGAGAGGCCTGCCGTTACTGGGTTTTCGGCGCCTGTTGATAAAGCGGCATCACCTTGGGAATCGCCGCTTCCAATGCTGCAATCCGGCTGCTGGACGCCGGGTGAGTGCTCATGAATTCAGGTGGCGCGTTCTGCGACTCCTGAGCCATTTTCTGCCACAAGGTGATCGCAGCGTTCGGGTTGTAGCCCGCACGAGCCGCCAACTCAAGACCGATCAGATCCGCCTCGTTTTCGTTGCTGCGGCTGTTAGGCAAGGTCAGGCTGTAATTAACCACGGTATCGGCTAATTGCATGCTGTCTTGCCCCAAGCCCAACAACGCGCCCGCCCCCTGCTTGGCGATTTCAATGCCATAGGCTTTGGACATGGACTCGCGACCGTGTTCACGCAAGGCGTGAGCAATCTCATGACCCATGATCGCGGCGATTTCATCGTCGCTCAGCTTGAGCTGATCAATGATCCCGCTATAAAAGATGATTTTGCCGCCAGGGCCGCAGTTGGCGTTGAGCTCATCACTCTTGATCAGGTTGACCTCCCAATCCCATTGCGCAGCATCCGGGCGAAACGCCGGTGCCTGGGCAATCAGTCGGTTAGCGATGGCCTGCAAGCGTTTAGCGTTGGCGCTGGTTTTGTCCAATGCGCCTTTGGTGTTCGCCTCGCTGACCGTTTGCTGGTACGACTGCGCGTACATCTGATCGACCTGCTGGCTGGAGAGCATGCTGAACATGTATTGCTTGCGCTCAACCCCGACCGCACCCGCCTTGGTCGTGTTGACCGCCTGACACCCGCCGAGCAACAGCCCTGCGCCGACCACGCACACTACCGCTAACTTACCCATCACGACTCTCCATAAAGATGGCGCGTATCGTAGCAGACACACCCCTCAACCCGGCGTCAGACATTCCGGCGCATTGAGTTTGGGATCATTGACCAGGTTGGCCAACGGCCGCTCACGCAGCGCCGATTGCGGGCTGGCCAGCAGGGCTTGCAACACATGCAGCGGGGTTTCGGGGTCCAGCCACGCACGCTGGCCCTCTTCGTCCAGAATCAACGGCCGCCGCTGACTGGCGGCCGCCTGAGTGATGACCGCAGTGCTCAACCACTCGTGACCTTCCACCGGATAGGCTTCCCAAATCGCTGCAAAAAACAGTGATGCACCTTCACCCGGTGTCAGCCAATACGGACGCTTACGCGTGGAGCCGCGCCATTCATAAAAGCCGTTGGCCGGCAGCAAACAGCGACGCTGACGAAAGGCATCGCGAAACATGGGTTGTTCGGCCAGGGTCTCCGCGCGCGCATGCGCAGGCGTGCGGGACAGGTCAGTCAACCAGGCCGGGGTCAGGCCCCAACGCGCCCGGGCCAACGTGCGCTGATCCGGCTGCGCCCCCGCCCGCAGGATCAATACCGAGTCATTGGGCGAAATATTCCACTGCGCTTGCTGATCCGCCGGAAAACCGGGCAAAGCTGCAAATGCAGGATTCCAACGAAACAGGGCAAAACGTCCACACATGGGCCAGCACAACTCTTCTATATAGATAGCGGTGAAAAAACGGTCTTTTTAACAGACCAGCACATCCGGAAAACTCTCGGGCTCGTCGCCCGCTACGGGTGAGGCCGCATTGTACGCATCGATCAGCTCGCGCGCGTAAAGCGCTTGATCGTCGGCCACCGCCAAGCCCAACAGCCCCAACGCCGGCAACTCGCCCATCCCACCCACCAGGTCACGCCCCTGAAGGCAGGCCGGTACGCCTTCGCTGGCGAGCATGCCCAACAACAGCTCGGCTTCCATCAAGCTTTGCGGCTCATAAATGCGCTGCATGTCCGTTACTCGTTTTCAGTGCGTACATCGAGCATCCACTCATCACCGTGAATCTGAAGCGTGAAGCAGATCGGCCGACAACATACAGGGCAGTCTTCAATATAGGATTGATCGCCGCCGGAAAGATCAAGCTGCGCATCTACCCGCTCACCGCAATAAGGGCAGTCGTACTGTTCGGTTTCAAGCATCGCGGTCTCCAAAGTAACTTGTGCGTATAATCGCCGGTCTATTTGCAGGGCTATTATTTTTGGCCTGCCTTGTTTACTTACCCTAGCCGTTTCCAACAAGAGAGCATGATGGGCCAATTCGATACCATCCGACCTTACGACGACGCCGAAGTCCCAGCAGTGCTGGCCCGGCTGCTCAGCGACAAGGCGTTTCTAGATATCCTTACCCACTTTCGCTTCCCGCGCCTGGCTGGCGCTTTCGGCTGGCTGTTAAAACCTCTTATAGCGCATCGACTGCGAAAAGAGTTCGCAGGGGTTAACTCTGTCGCCTCATTACAAGACAAGGTCGAGGTCTACGTCGATCGCACGATTGAACACGCAACCGACGGCGTGACCTATACCGGCGTTGAAAACTTGAAGTCGGGCACCGCCTATCTGTTTTTGGCCAACCACCGCGACATCGTGATGGACCCGGCATTCGTCAACTACGCGGTCTACCACGCGGGCCTGCCGACGCCGCGCATCGCCATCGGCGATAACTTGCTGCAAAAACCCTTTGTCAGCGACCTGATGCGCCTGAACAAGAGCTTCATCGTGCACCGCTCGATCACCGGTCGCCGCGAAAAACTCGCGGCTTACCAATTGCTGTCGGCGTACATCAACCATTCGATCCGCAACGATGGTGTGTCCATCTGGATTGCTCAAGCCGAAGGCCGTGCAAAAGACGGTGACGACCGCACTGACTCGGCAATCCTCAAGATGTTTCACATGAGCCGTAAAAGCGAACCCTTCGGCGAAGTCATTCAATCACTGAACATGACCCCGGTGTCGATCAGCTATGAATACGACCCGTGTGATCAGGCCAAAGCGCGTGAACTGTACATCCGCGCCACAACCGGCACGTACAGCAAGGCACCGGGCGAAGATGACACCAGCATCGCCAACGGCATCACCGGCTACAAAGGCCGGGTACACGTTAACTTCGCAGCGCCAATCACTGATGTTTTCGAAGACAGCAAACTGCTGGCCGCCGAAATGGATCGTCAGATCCTGACGGGATACCGACTGTTCCCCGCGCATTACCTGGCCTACGCGCAATGGGCCGAGGCTGACCCGCAATTGCAGGTGCCGGTGGCGAGCGACGTGTTCCCCGCCGATGAACTGGCCAAGGCCCAACAGGAATGGCAACGCCGCCTGGACGCCTGCCCGGTAGAACACCGGCCCTATCTGGTGCTGCAATATGCAATGCCGGTACGCAACCAATACCGCATCAAGGCTGGTCTGGCGCTTTAATCTCCACCCTTAAAGTGTGCTGTCACCGTATCGTCATCCAGAGAGGTCATTCTGTGGCCCCTCTAGACCGACACGGAGTTTGTCATGCTGCACGCCGAAAACCAGGACCACCTTTATCGCATTACGCCCAACGATGAGCAGCAGGCGCTGATCGAAGGTTTAGCGTTCAACGTTCAGGATCGTCACTGGCTGGTGTATTGCGCGCTGAGTGGACACACCCATGCCGACCTGCCCGAACTGGATATGCTCACCGGCGTCAGTCAACTTGAGTTCTACGCGCAAGCTGCCTGAACCCTGCGCGCACAAAAAAGCCCGAACTCAACGAGTTCGGGCTTTTTGCTGTTGAACGGTTACTCGCCCAGCAGACGACCTACCGACGGGTCTTTAAACACGCGGGTCAGGGCATCGCTCAGTACATCGCTCACCAGTTTGGTATTGGTTTCCTGATTCGGTGCCATACCGAAGCGCTGGTCCAGGGACGCGCCATAACGACCACTGTAGGTGCGGCCGCCATTCTTCACGTCAGAACGGAAGGTTGCGCCAATGGTCGCTTCTGTCACGTACATCGAGTCCTTTGGCGACTGATACTTCAGCTCAGCCAGGGTCACGGTCAGTTGCGGGGCATTCATCGCATTGGCCGTCGGGGTGTAGCCCAACAAACGCACAGCGGCTTCAGCCTGGGCTTGCAGTTTCGGGATCAGGTCCGCACTGCTGACACTGATGGCGCTGGTCTCAGGGTACATGCCACCGCGCGTGCCCAAGGTGGGGGACGGACGGCCATCCACCACACGCACCACCACAGGCTGACCGCGACCGACCGGTGCGAGCTGCGTGGTCAGCTTTGGTTGCGGGCTAAGTTGTTGCGGGCTGTGGGCGCAGCCGACCAGGGTCAAACTGGTCACAGTGATCAAACCGAACAACAGGCGTTGCAACATGCTCATCTCTCCAGGACTGGGTAAAACCGGCCGCCAGTATAGCGGTGCTGCGCACCTGTGAACCAGCCGCTTGCTGTCACTGGTCTGTCATGGCCGATACATCAGTGCGTCACGTCTGCATGGCAATGTTCTACACATTCACTCAAGAGGGACTTGCCATGAGCTGGCTAGGGTTGTTACTGAGCGTTACTCGCCCACATCGCTGCTTTGCACGTCTGGATGCATCAGGCCGCTGCCAGGCCTTTAAACAATGCATAAAGCCTCCGGCTGGCGACAACTGGGTCGAAATTGAAGAAGTTCGCCTCAATTGGTTGCACCAGGTATTACCCGCTAACGCCCGCGTGGCCTCGCCTGCAACGCGCTCAAGGGTGCAACCGCTGTTAGGTGTTTGACTCAAACACCAATAAAAGTCATTTAACAGGATCAATTGCCCGCGTTTCTTCGCTACAATCTCCCCCCGATTATAAGGACGTCTCCTGATCGGGCCTCGCAACACCGCTAATACGCGTGTATTGGCACCCCAAACCGCCCACAGAGAGCCGCCCACACAGATTGTGTAGAGCCGGCGCGCTTGCTGTTGATCGTGCACACCCCTCTAAACAATCTGCAGAGCTGCCATGCTGCTCGGCCACTGCGTTCGCCCGTTTTGCCGCACCTGTATTGCAGGTCGTTCACGGGTTTGGTGCCAGGCATGCGGCAGCCCTTTTTTGAGGTTCACGTCTTCAAAAGAGCGTGAAAAAAACGGGTTTTCACAACTTCACAAGAGTGTGGCGAGCAAATGAAAAGTTTTGCGTCTGAACATGCACCATTAGCGTCTGTTACTGCCCCATCCAGCAGGTTCGAAGTCAGCTTTACCGCACAAGACTGAAACCTGTCCGCCTTACGGATTTGGTTGCACAAACGGACGCTCTTGACCTTAAGTCGAATTGCCTCCGGCGCCCTGAAATGCGTTCATATGAACCTTCAAGGCCCGGTTGGTGGCGTCCGCTGAAGCAGCAAGCAATTGCGATGAATCGGACATGGCGATCCTGGCCACGCGTGACCTGAGGCTCTACCTGATCCACGCCTCGGAACACCTGGCAGCTATGCCGTCAATTTGGTGCCGTAGATTTTGGAGACGCGTTAATGGCGCATAACGAAGCAGTCGATGTAGTACTGGTTGGAGCGGGCATCATGAGTGCCACCCTCGCCGTACTGCTCAAAGAGCTCGACCCCGGCATGTCGCTGGAAGTAGTAGAGCAGATGGACTCAGGCGCTGCGGAGAGTTCCAACCCGTGGAACAACGCTGGCACCGGCCATGCCGGACTGTGCGAATTGAACTACACGCCGCAAGCGGCTGACGGTTCGATCGACATCAAAAAAGCGGTGCATATCAATGCCCAGTTCGAAGTCTCGAAACAGTTTTGGGCCTATTTGGCGCAACAAGGGACCTTCGGTTCGTGCAAGTCCTTCATTAGCCCAGTTCCTCACCTGAGCTACGTGCAAGGCGAAAAAGGTGTGTCCTTCCTGAAAAAACGTTATGAGGTGCTGAGCAAGCACCATGCGTTTGCCGACATGGAATACACCGAAGACAAAGCCAAAATGGCCGAATGGATGCCGCTGATGATGCCGGGCCGCCCTGCGGACGAAGTCATCTCGGCGACCCGTGTGATGCACGGCACCGACGTCAATTTCGGCGCCCTGACCAAGCAATTGCTCAAGCATCTGGCCAGCGCTCCCGACACCCAGATCAAATACAGCAAGAAAGTCACCGGCCTCAAGCGTAACGGCAGCGGCTGGACCGTGAGCATCAAAGACATCAACAGCGGCAACACGCGCCACATTGATGCCAAGTTCGTGTTCTTGGGCGCCGGTGGCGCGGCCTTGCCGCTGCTGCAAGCCTCGGGCATCGAAGAAAGCAAAGGTTACGGCGGCTTCCCGGTCAGTGGCCAGTGGCTGCGTTGCGACAATCCGGAGGTGGTCAAGCTTCACCAGGCCAAGGTTTACAGCCAGGCAGCCGTGGGTTCGCCACCGATGTCAGTGCCGCACCTGGACACCCGTGTGGTTGATGGCAAAAAGTCGCTGCTGTTCGGGCCGTATGCCGGTTTCACCACCAAGTTCCTCAAGCACGGCTCGTTCCTTGACCTGCCGATGTCGATCCGTTTGGGCAACATCGGCCCCATGCTCGCCGTCGCTCGCGACAACATGGACCTGACCAAGTACCTGGTCAGTGAAGTACGCCAATCAATGGAGCAGCGCCTCGAATCCCTGCGTCGCTTTTATCCACAGGCCAAAGCCGAAGACTGGCGCCTTGAGATTGCGGGCCAACGGGTTCAGATCATCAAAAAGGACCCGAAAAAAGGCGGCGTGCTGCAATTTGGTACTGAGCTGGTGGCGGCCAAAGACGGCTCGCTGGCTGCGCTGCTGGGCGCCTCCCCCGGCGCCTCGGTGACGGTTTCGATCATGCTTGACCTGATCGAGCGCTGCTTCGCACAACAAGCTACAGGCGAATGGGCCACCAAGCTCAAGGAAATTTTCCCGGCACGGGAAAAAACCCTGGAGACAGACGCCGAGCTGTACCGCGAAATCAGCACACGTAATTCGCAACTGCTTGAGCTGGTCGAACCGAGCAACAGCATCGCATAAGGCCGCTTGATGTAAGCAGCCCACAAAGCCCTCGCCCCTTTTTGGGGCGCGGGCTTTTTTGTTGCACCGCAAAAGCGCATGACAGGCACAACGCCTATTTCATGGTGAACAACACCCGGCTGCCGCCATTACTGACAAAGTCATCGTCGTCTGTGATTGCGATCAAATCGGCCCCACACACGCTCGCAACCTGCCCCATAGACTTGGCATAAACCCGACGGTTTATGTTGGCGCTTCCCGGCTCAAGGTGACTGAAGCCGAACCCGCACACGCGCTCCCCTTGTTGATAGCTAAACGACTCATTGCCCCGCGACTGCGGCAGGTAATAGGTCAATTCCTGGCTGTATCCCGGCTCAATCACAAAGTCATGTCCCGTCGCCTGCGTGTTGTCGAGCCACGAGAAATCTTTGCCCGGTGAGATCGCTGCGGACGTCGCATTATGAATTTCGACCTCCAGTATTTCGTCAATGGCCAGCGCGGCCGAACCCAGCCCGCCAAGCAGCAGACCCAAAAAAAGGCGGGCCAAAAAATCAGGGATTCGTTTCATGGTAGAAGTCCTTTTCAGTAGAGGGGCTCATCGTCCTGATGAGCGGTTAACAGGCTAACTGTCGATTTGAGTATTGTTCGCCCACGCAAAAGCGCCCCGCCGCAAACGGTGCAAGCGGCGTGGGATGGGTCTTTAAACACTAGAGGGAATAAGCGCGGCGGCATCCGGCGGCAACGCCGCCGTCAAATCAAGTCACGCCATGCTGAAAAATCGCGCAGGTGAAATTGACGATTGCTGTGCAATCGGACGTCGCCTTAGGCAACGGCTACGCGTTGCGAGCAGTCTCGATCAGTTGGATATAGTCGGCCGCGTTGCGCTGGTCCTTGATGATGTCGACGAAGGTTTGGCCGTGTTCGTCTTTACCATCCAGGTCGTAGCCCGCTTCTTTGAAAAAGGTCAGGAAACGCTCGAAATCATCAATACGCAAACCACGGTACGCTTTGACCAGTTTATGCAGCGAAGGTGAAGTGGCGTCCACAGGCTCGAAGTCGAGGAACAACTTGATCTGTTCATCGCCAATCTCATCACCAATCAACTGCTTCTTATCTTTACGCATGTCCGACTCCAGCTTGCTGATACTTCACGGGGCACGCAGTTTACCCAAGCCTCAGCGCGCACGCACGCTGCCGGTGTGCAAGTCGGCCCAGATATGACCATTGGCGTACGTCAGAAACTGGCAATAGAGCGTGTCGTTACGCAGCAAATCCATGACCACCCGATACTGGCCGACCGGGTACGACAGCGTCAGGGTTTTAGTCTTACTGTCGAAGGCGGGCTTTTTCAGGCTTTTACTTTCACCATCGAACGAAATCAACACTTCACGCACTGTGGCGCCCTGACTCATCGGCTTGCCTTTCAAGCGCACCAACAATGGCGACGTCACCGGAATCGGCTGTTGATTGGACTGGCGCTGGCTGCCCACTACGACGGAATAAGAGGTGACCAGCATCAGTTGTTGCTGATCGGGTTTCTCGGTGCGCAATTGCAGATCATCGGCAGGCAAAAACTGCGCATGCAAAGGCGAAGTGCTCACGGGCGCGGCCGCCAAAGGCAGACTGGCCACCAACACAAAAGAGGCAACACAACGGGTTAAACGGCTCATGACCAGCTCCGAGAGACGAAGCCAGCACTCTAGCATGGGCTCGCGTTTGTAAACCGGTCTGCGCGACCGGTTTCACAGAGGCGTACAACCTGAGTGCAGGTTGACTCAGCGGCGCACGGGGCGCTTTTGCAATTTGCGTTGCAAGGTCCGGCGGTGCATGCCCAATGCGCGGGCAGTGGCAGAGATATTGCCTTCGTGCTCACCCAGTACGCGCTGGATGTGCTCCCACTGCAAGCGGTCAACCGACATGGGGTTATCCGGCACCAGCGCATCCAGATCGGCGTGCTGGCTCAGCAGTGCCGCGAGCACGTCATCGGCGTCGGCGGGTTTGCACAGGTAGTTGCAGGCGCCGCGCTTGATGGCCTCAACAGCGGTGGCGATGCTCGAATAACCGGTGAGGATCACCACGCGCATTTCCGGGTCAAGTTCCAGCAATTTAGGCAGCAAAACCAACCCCGAATCGCCGTCCATTTTCAGGTCCAGCGCGGCATAGTCGGGAAGGTCCTGCTGGGCCAGTAACAGCCCCTCTTCGGCAGAGCCTGCGGTGCTCACGCGAAAACCGCGTCGGCTCATGGCGCGTGCCATCACGCGGGTGAACGTGGCGTCGTCGTCAACCAGCAGCAAATGCGGCAGTTCTTCGCCTTCGACCTGAATTTCTTCACTCATTTTCGTTTCCTCGGGCGACACGGGGCAGGCGCAGCTCGGTGAGCGTGCCGCCATCCTCGTGACTGTAGAGTTTTACCGAGCCACCAGCGCGTGTCACGCTGGCTTTGCTCAAGAATAGGCCCAGGCCGAAACCTTTGCCCTTGGTGGTAAAAAAGGGTTTGCCAATTTGTTCGGCGATGGCCAACGGTACACCTGCACCGTGGTCACGAATACTGATGGTCAAATCCACAGCATCCCAATCCACGGTCACTTCAAGCCCTTCCGGGCAGGCATCCGCCGCGTTATTGAGCAGGTTAAGCAGCGCCTGGGTTAAATCGGGCGGCGGTGCCAGACGCGGGATCGGCGCATGGCCCAGGCACTGAAAGCGATACGTCGCTTCGGGGCGCATCAAATGCCAGCGATTGAGTGCTTCATCCAGCCATTGAGTGACGTCCTGCACCTCAACCGCCAGACGACGATTGGCTTCGGCTGCGCGCACCAATTGTTGCAAGGTTTGCTTGCACAGCTGGACCTGGTCTTGCAGCACGCTCAGGTCGTCTTGCAAGTCTGGATCAGGGTGTTCGCGGCGCATCTCTTTGATCAGCACACTCATGGTCGACAACGGTGTACCCAGCTCGTGAGCAGCGCCAGCGGCTTGGGTGGCCACGGCCAAAAGTTGCTTGTCTCGCAGACCTTCTTCACGGCGCAAGGCTCGCAGTTCCTCTTGACGACGCAGCTCTTCGGCCATTTTGGCGGCGAAGAACGTGATCACGGCAGCCGACAAGGCAAAACTCAGCCACATGCCGTAGATCTGTAGTTTTTCGCGGAAGAACGCAACGGTGTCCAGGGGATAGGATTGCACCAGCAGCAAGGTGTACAGCGCCAGCGCGATCCCCGACAGCACCACCGAAAACCGCCACGGCAGCGTGACCGCAGCAATGGTCAGCGGCACCAGGTAATACGAAACAAACGGGTTGGTGGAGCCGCCCGAAAAATACAGCAAGGCACTGTGGATAAACAGATCACAGGCCAGTTGCAACGCGTATTCCAACTCGGTCACCGGCCACGTGGTGCGCAACCGGATCGCGGTAAAAGCACACAACAGCATCGAGCAGCCGAGGGTCACGCAGAGCTGAAACCAGGGCAGCGGCAACAAATCAAACAGGTAGGCGATCCCCACCGAACCCGCTTGAGCAGCGAGCACCAAGGTGCGGATAAGCGTAAGGCGCCAGAGGTTCTGACGTGTCGCAGACATTAACTGTACGGGGGCGAGCATGAGCTCTCCTGATGAGCGCTCCAGGCGGATCGCCGGGAGTATAACCAAGCTGATGGCAACACAGGCAAACGTGCGGCAATGAGCCACAGTGTTTTTTTACAGAATACGGCTACTCACGCGCCTGGTTTGAGCGGACAACGCCGTCCATGCCTTCACCAACGCTGGCGCCTTGACACATGGGTATATGTATCAAAAATGTAATCGGGCGAACTGAAATCCATTTATCAGAGTCTTATTGCTCAGACGCAGGCCTGCATGACCACACCTGCGTACCTCACCCAAGGAGCCTTCATGTCTATGTTCCCTCGTACTGCCGCCCTTCTGACCCTGAGCATTGGCGCACTGGCCAGTCTGCCCGCGCTGGCCGCCGATGACCTGCATTACAACCAGATCTCGTTGCGCGCCGAAGCCAGCCAGGAAGTGCCGCGCGATCTGATGATCGTGACCTTGTACACCGAAGCGCAAAACACCGACGCCGCCAAGCTGGCCGCAGAAATCACCACCGCCATGAACAAGGCGATTGGCCAGGCCAAGCAGGTTAAAGACGTGACGTTGCGCCAGGGCAGCCGTAACAGCTACCCGATCTACGACAACAAAACCCAGAAGATCACGGGCTGGCGTGAACGCGCCGAACTGCGCCTGGAAAGTGCAGACTTCGCAGCCCTGTCCAAGCTCACCGGCGACCTGATGCAAACCCTGAAAATGGGCAACATGCAATTCGCGGTCGGTAATGCTGCGCGCAAAACCAGTGAAGACACCCTGCTCAAAGATGCCGTGAATGCGTTCAAGACTCGCGCGCAACTGGCCACCGATGCGCTGGGCGGCAAGGGTTACAAAATCGTCAGCCTGAACCTCAACAGCAACGGTTATCCGCAACCCTACATGCGCAGCCCGATTATGATGAAAGCCGCTTCTGCTGACATGGCGGCGGCACCCACCCCAGACGTTGAGGCGGGCACCAGCGAAGTCAGCATGAGCGCTGACGGGGTGATTGAAGTGCAAATGCAATAACGCCCTTCCCCCCCTTGAAAAAGCCCCTGAAGCGGCTGCGCTCCAGGGGCTTTTTCGTAGGCGAAAAAGCCTAAGACACGTCTGAATCAATATAAAGATATGACTTACACAGTTAATCGTTATCAGCTGACATCTTTTCAAGGCGAGAGTCTAGATAAGTAACACCCCTGACCTAAAACAGTGCAACCGGTGACTGCGTAGCGGCAAAAGCTGTAACGAAATGCTTCTAAAATCGGCGCGCAAACGATCAAATGCGTCATAAATTACATAAATGCGACATTCCTGTACGATCGTTCCACGAAAATTGCGTTCAACGGCTAAGACATCTTGCATTGGGTATAGGCCGTGCATAAGTATCGCCGGGTCGACTCACAAGGTCGCCCTCAAACCAAAAATGACAAAAATCATGAGGCCACCATGTTCAAACACGCGGTCATTCCGTTTTTAGTGGGCGCCAGCCTGCTGGCAAGCGCACCTTTCGCTCACGCAGCGACCAATCTGGTGTTTTGCTCTGAAGGCAGCCCAGCCGGTTTTGACCCGGGCCAATACACCACCGGTACCGACTTCGATGCGTCGGCCGAAACCATTTACAACCGCCTGAGCCAGTTCGAACGTGGCAGTACACAGGTTGAGCCTGGCTTGGCGACGAGCTGGGATATCTCCCCGGACAACTTGACCTACACCTTTCACCTGCGTGACGGCGTCAAGTTCCACACCACGCCGTACTTCACGCCTACACGCGATTTCAACGCAGATGACGTGCTGTTCACCTTCAACCGCATGCTCGATAAAGACATGCCGTTCCGTAAGGCCTACCCCACCGAATTCCCGTATTTCACCGACATGGGCATGGATAAAAACATCGCCAAGGTGGAAAAACTTGACGACAAAACCGTCAAGTTCACCCTGAACACCGTCGATGCCGCGTTCATCCAGAACATGGCCATGCACTTCGCTTCTATCGAATCGGCTGAATACGCCGACAAACTGCTCAAGGAAGGCCGACCGGCTGACATCAACCAAAAGCCGATTGGCACCGGGCCGTTTGTCTTCAAGAGCTACCAGAAAGATTCCAACATCCGTTACACCGGTAACAAAGATTACTGGAAGCCCGAAGACGTCAAAATCGACAACCTGATTTTCGCCATCACCACCGACCCGTCGGTGCGCATCCAAAAGCTGAAAAAGAACGAATGCCAAGTCACGATTTACCCGCGCCCTGCTGACCTCGCCGCCCTGAAAGCCGATAAAGCCCTGCAAATGCCTGATAAACCGGGCTTCAACGTGGGTTACATCGCTTACAACGTGATGGACAAGGTCAAGGGCAGCAACGAGCCTAACCCGATGGCCCAGCTCAAGGTGCGCCAGGCACTGGACATGGCCGTCAACAAACAGCAAATCATTGATTCGGTGTACCAGGGCGCTGGCCAACTGGCCGTCAACGGCATGCCGCCAACGCAATGGTCCTACGACGACACCATCAAAGATGCACCGTACAACCCTGAAAAAGCCAAAGAGTTGCTCAAAGAAGCAGGCATCAAACCCGGCACAGAAATCACCCTGTGGGCCATGCCGGTACAACGCCCGTACAACCCCAACGCCAAGCTGATGGCCGAAATGCTGCAATCGGACTGGGACAAGATCGGCATCAAGGCCAAGATCGTCACCTACGAATGGGGCGAGTACATCAAGCGTTCCAAAGGCGGTGAAAACGGCGCGATGTTGATCGGTTGGAGCGGTGACAACGGTGACCCGGACAACTGGCTCGGCACCCTGTTTGGTTGCGACGCCATCAACGGCAACAACTTCTCCAAGTGGTGTAACCCCCAGTTCGACGCGCTGATCAAGGCGGCCAAAGCCACCACCGACGTGGCCGAACGCACCAAGCTCTACAAACAGGCGCAACACCTGCTCAAAGATCAGGTTCCGATGACACCTATCGCACACTCGACGGTGTATCAGCCGATGCGCAGCAACGTACAGGACTTCAAGATCAGCCCACTCGGTCTGACGTCCTTCTACGGCGTAGGCATCAGCAAGTAAAAAAGGACCGGTGAATGCGACCTGTAAGTCGCATTCACTTATCTGCCAGGACGGCGGAAATCCCCCTCATCCTTAAGCCACTCTGTACTACAGAGAAAGCTATAGGACGCCGAGATATTTCCTACGAACTTGTCAGGCCCGACGCATTTACGGCGGCTCTTTGACCTCTTAACGTCTTTGAGCCACCCGCGAACAGCGCCGGGAGTCAAACCGTAGTGGATGGTATCGACGCCTTGAGTGTGTTGGCCCGTACGTGCAGCGCTCAGGACACAAAAACAAGAAAAAGGACTAGGAACGCTATGCGTAATCCTCTGGTTTTATCGGTTCTGCTCAGCGCTGGCGTCCTTGCCGGCAGCCCCTTGGCCCATGCCGCCAACAGCCTGGTGTTCTGCTCCGAAGGCAGCCCGGCAGGCTTTGACACCGCGCAATACACCACCGCCACCGATAACGATGCGGCCGAACCGATTTACAACCGCCTCGCCGAGTTTGAAAAAGGCGGCACCGCAGCAGGGCCGGCACTGGCCACCCGCTGGGACATTTCCGAAGACGGCCTGACCTACACCTTCCATCTGCGTCCCGGTGTGAAGTTTCACACCACTAAATGGTTTACCCCGACCCGCGATTTCAACGCCGATGACGTGCTGTTTACCTACAACCGCATGCTCAATCGTGACCACCCGTTTCGTAAGGCGTACCCCACCGAGTTCCCCTACTTCAGCAGCATGAGCCTGGACAAGAACATCGCGCGCGTTGAAAAAACCGACCCGATGACGGTTGTCATCACGCTCAACTCGGTCGACGCCGCGTTCATCCAGAACATCGCCATGAGCTTTGCCTCGATTTTATCGGCCGAATACGCCGACCAGCTGCTCAAGGAAGGCAAGCCCAGCGACATCAACCAAAAGCCGGTGGGCACCGGGCCGTACGTGTTTCAGCGTTATCAAAAAGACTCGAACATCCGCTATGCGGCCAACAAGGACTATTGGGACCCGAGCCAGGTCAAACTCGACAACCTGATTTTCTCGATCAACACCGACGCCTCGGCACGCATGCAAAAACTGCGTAAAAACGAGTGCCAGGTCTCGCTCAACCCACGTCCGGCCGACGTTGCCAGCCTCAAGCAAGACCCCAAACTTCAGGTCATCGAAAAGCCCGGTTTCAACCTTGGTTACATCGCCTACAACGTGCGGCATAAACCCTTCGACCAGCTCCAGGTGCGTCAAGCACTGGACATGGCCGTCAACAAAGACAGCATCCTGACCGCCGTGTATCAGGGCGCGGGGCAGAAAGCAGTCAATGCCATGCCGCCCACCCAGTGGTCGTATGACGACAGCATCAAAGACGCGCCCTACAACCCCGAAAAAGCCAAAGAGATGCTCAAGGCTGCCGGGGTCAAGGAAGGCACAGAAATTACCCTGTGGGCCATGCCCGTACAGCGTCCGTACAACCCCAACGCCAAGCTGATGGCCGAAATGCTGCAGTCGGACTGGGGCAAGATCGGGCTTAAGGTCAAGATCGTCAGCTACGAATGGGGCGAGTACATCAAGCGCACCAAAAATGGCGAACATGACATCAGCCTGATTGGCTGGACCGGTGACAACGGTGACCCGGACAACTGGCTCGGCACGCTCTACAACTGCGACGCGATTGGCGGCAACAACTACTCCATGTGGTGCAACAAGGAGTACGACACCCTGGTCAAGAACGCCAAGATCGTGACCGACCGCGATCAGCGCACGGTGCTCTACAAGCAAGCCCAGCAACTGCTCAAGCAACAAGTGCCGATCACACCCATTGCCCACTCCACGGTTAACCAGCCGCTGAGTGCCAAAGTGCAGGGCTTTACCGTGAGCCCGTTTGGCCGTAACGCCTTCTCCGGCGTGAGTATCGACGACTAACCCCTACCCCGCGTTTGTCAGTGTCATCAGGCCGCATGGGGCGGCCTGCTGAACACTGCGGCCAAGTGGTCGCAAGCAAACGTTTGCAGTGCTCAAACTCGTTCCACAACAGCCAGCTCAACATATAAAGAGCGGCAATAAAAAAGTAGCAGAGGAGCCTCAACCATGAGAGTCACAAGCAGCGCGTTACTCGCTTTATCCATCAGCAGCCTTGCGGCGATGGCACAAGCAGAAGAGATGAGCCAGGCGTTTGTGCCCACCGAAGTCAAAACCGGTGCCAGCAGCCAAAGCGAAGCCAGCGGCTTCGTTGAAGGCCAAAGCCTGGGCGGTACAACGCGCAACTGGTACGCCAACGAACTGAAGCGCAACAACGGCCGTTTCACCTACAACGACCACGGCGTGGAAAAAACCACACCGCGCCGGATCAACTGGGTGCAAGGCACCATCATTGATTACAGCTCGGGCTTCACCCAGGGCACCGTGGGTTTCAAAACCCAAGTGGCGGCCTACAACGCCATTGCGCTGGACCGTGATGTCGGTGACATCGCCGGTAAAAACAACCGCACCCTGACCCACAGCGATGGCGATGCCGTTGGCCAGTGGAGCAAGCTGGGCCTGGCGAACCTTCAGGCACGCGTGTCCAACACCACACTGGTGGTGGGCCGACAGAACTTCAGCAGCCCGACCATCGATGTGATCGGAAACCGCGCACTGCCTTCCAGCTTCCAGGGGGTGGGGCTGCACAGTGAAGAGTTCAACAACCTGTCGTTCGACGCTGGCTCCTTTGACCGCGTATCGCCGCGCACCGAGCAAGGCCTGAAGAAGTTTCGCTCGGAATACAGCGACAGCGCCAAGGTCACCACTGACCGCGCCAGCGTGGCCGGCCTCAACTACCAGCCGTTCAAGAGCCTGAAAACCTCGCTCTATGCCACCCACGTTGAAGATTTCTGGAACCAGTACTACTTTGGCGCGGTACACGATCTGGGCGACAACGCAGTCCTGGGGCTCAACACCAACCTCAACTACTACAAAACCATCGACACCGGCAGCAAGGCCATGGGGGATATCAACAACGATACCTTCAGCCTGGCCTTCGGCCTGACTCACCAGGCACACACCGTCACCCTGTCGTACCAGCAAGTGATCGGTGACGAGTACTTCGACTACCTGCACGAAACCAACGGTATTTACCTGGCCAACTCCCTGTTGTCTGACTTCAACGGCCCGAACGAAAAATCGGTGCAGTTGGCGTACAGCATCAACATGGCGCAGTACGGCGTGCCGGGCCTGAAATTCAACGCCTACCATGCGCGTGGCTTTGACATTGACGGCACCAAATACAAAGGCACCGCCTATGACGTGAAGAAAATGGACGGCGAAGACCACTCCGAGTACAGCATTGGCACGTCCTATGCAATTCAAAGCGGTCCACTGAAAGCCACCGCGATTCGCGCCACCTACACCACGCACCGCGCCAGCAAATTCCAGTCTGACGGCAACATCAACGAGTTCCGTGTGGTCACCACCATTCCGTTCAACATCCTTTAACCCTGCCGCGCCAATGCCTGTTGCTCGCACACAGGCATTGGCGCAACGCAAATTCAACCGATTGGAGAGGGTTGCCATGAAACGACTTCCACTACGCACTGCCCTTGCCGTGGCATTGCTCAGCACCGCTGTCAGTGTTTGCGCCAAGTCGTTGGTGGTGTGCACCGAAGCCAGCCCTGAAGGCTTCGACATTGTTCAATACACCACTGCCGTGACAGCCGATGCCTCGGCTGAAACCATCCTCAATCGCCTGGCCGATTTCAAACCCGGCACTACAGACGTTGAACCGGCGCTGGCCGAGCGCTGGGACATCAGCCCCGACGGGCTTGAATACACCTTTTACCTGCGCCCCGGCGTGAAGTTTCACAGCTCTGACTCTTTCAAACCGACCCGCACCCTGAACGCTGATGATGTGCTGTGGAGTTTTCAGCGCCAGTTGGACCCCAATCATCCGTGGCACAAACTGTCGCTGGTCGGCTTCCCCTACTTTGAAAGCATGGGCTTCAAAGACTTGCTCAAAAGCGTCGAAAAAATCGACGACATGACCGTCAAGATCACCCTCAATCACGCCGAGTCGCCGTTCTTGCGCGACATCGCCATGCCCTTCAACTCCATCTACTCCGCCGAATACGCCGACCAGTTGCTCAAGTCCGGCAAAACCAACGAGTTGAACAGCAAACCCATCGGCACCGGCCCGTTCATGTTTGTGCGCTACAACAAAGACGCCCAAGTGCGCTTCAAGGCCAACCCGGACTACTTCCGTGGCAAGCCGCCCAGCGACGTGCTGATTTTCGCCGTCACTACCGACAGCAACGTGCGCCTGCAAAAACTCAAGGCCAACGAATGCCAGATTGCGGTCTATCCAAAACCCGATGACATCGCCTCGATCAAGGCCGACCCCAAGCTGGCGGTCGATGAGATCGAAGCCATGATGACCAGCTACATCGCCATGAACACCACGCATAAATACTTGAATGACGTGCGGGTGCGTCAAGCCATCAACATCGCCTTCGACAAGGACGCGTACATCCGGGCGCTGTACGGCGAGGGCAAGGCGACACCGGGCATTAACCCGTACCCGCCGACCCTGCTGGGCTTCAACAAAAGCATTGAAAACCCGCCACGGGATCTGGACAAAGCGCGCGCCTTGCTCAAAGAAGCCGGTGTGCCCGAAGGCACGGTACTGACCTTCTTCACCCGCAACGGCGGCGCGGTAACCAACCCCAATCCGCTGGTGGCCGCACAAATGCTGCAATCGGACCTGGCACAGGTCGGGATCAAACTCGACATCCGGGTCATGGAATGGGGCGAGATGCTCAAACGCGCCAAAAATGGCGAGCACGACCTGGTGAGTGCGGGCTGGGCGGGCGACAACGGCGACCCGGATAACTTCCTCACGCCAAACTTGAGTTGTGATGCTGCCAAAAACGGCGAAAACTACGCCCGCTGGTGTAACAAGACATTTGAAGACTTGATCACTCAGGCACGGGCAATTACTGACCCCGCCGAGCGGTCTGCCTTGTACGAGCGCGCTCAAGCCGTGTTTCACGAAGACCAGCCGTGGATCAGCGTGGCGCACCCCAAACTGTTTAACGCCAGACGCAGCAACGTCGAGGGCTACATCCTTAGCCCGCTGACCAATAACAACTTCGCCACCACCCAGGTGAAGTAGAACAATAAAACACCCGCCAGCGTTCACCCGAACCCTGGCGGTCCTGCCTAACCGGCTGATGAGGTACACCACACGATGTTTAGTTTTATTGCCCGCCGAATAGGGCTGTTGATCCCTACGTTCTTCGGCATCACCTTGCTGACCTTCGCCCTGATCCGCATGATCCCCGGCGACCCGGTCGAAGTCATGATGGGTGAACGTCGGGTCGATCCAGAGATGCATGCACAGGCCATGGAGCGTTTGGGCCTGAACAAGCCACTCTACGAACAGTATTTCGACTACGTGACCAAGCTCGCCCATGGCGATTTGGGCGAATCGTTGAGAACCCGTGAAAGCGTGTGGACCGAATTTTCTGCGCTGTTCCCCGCCACCCTGGAACTGTCGATGGCGGCCCTGTTGTTTGCCGGCATTCTCGGACTGCTGGCCGGGGTCATCGCCGCCTTGAAGCGAGGCTCACTGTTTGACCACGGGGTGATGGGCATCTCCCTGGCGGGTTACTCCATGCCGATTTTCTGGTGGGGTTTGATTCTCATCATGTTCTTCTCGGTGAGCCTGGGCTGGACCCCCGTGTCGGGGCGCATCGACCTGCTGTATGACATCGAGCCCAAAACCGGCTTCATGCTCATCGACACCCTGCTCAGCGACGAACCCGAAGCCTTCTGGGACGCGCTGCACCACATGATCCTGCCTGCGATTGTGCTCGGCACCATCCCGCTGGCAGTGATTGCGCGCATGACCCGCTCTTCGATGCTCGAAGTGCTGCGCGAAGATTACATTCGCACCGCCCGCGCCAAAGGCCTGTCGCCCGCACGCGTGGTGTTTGTGCACGGCCTGCGCAATGCCCTGATCCCGGTTCTGACCGTGGTCGGCCTGCAAGTCGGCACCCTGCTGGCCGGCGCCGTACTGACCGAAACCATCTTCTCGTGGCCCGGCATCGGTAAATGGCTGATCGAAGCCATTGGCGCCCGCGACTATCCCGTGGTGCAAAACGGCATCCTGTTAATCGCCTGCCTGGTGATTCTGGTCAACTTCGTGGTGGACATCCTCTACGGCTTTGCCAACCCACGCATCCGCCACCAGCGCTGAGATCCTGACCATGACTACCACACCTACACCCGCAACTGCGGTGGATCAAAGCCTGCTTTATCCCTCGCCTTACAAAGAATTCTGGCACGCGTTTTCACGCAACAAGGGCGCCGTGGCCGGGCTGATTTTCATGAGCATCATCGTGTTCTGCGCGCTGTTTGCGCCCTGGGTTGCCCCGCACAACCCCAGCGAGCAATACCGCGACTTTCTGCTGACGCCACCGGCGTGGCTTGAAGGCGGGCAGATGCAGTTTTTGCTCGGCACTGATGAACTGGGGCGTGACCTGCTGTCCCGACTGATCGAAGGCTCGCGCCTGTCCTTGCTGATCGGCTTGTCATCGGTGGTGATCTCGCTGATTCCGGGCGTGATCCTGGGCCTGTTTGCCGGGTTTTTCCCGCGTTTTCTCGGCCCCGGCATCATGCGCTTGATGGACATCATGCTGGCCCTGCCCTCCTTGCTGCTGGCGGTGGCGATTGTCGCCATCCTCGGCCCTGGCCTGATCAACACCGTGATCGCGATTGCCGTGGTCTCTCTGCCCTCTTATGTGCGCCTGACCCGGGCGGCGGTGATGGGCGAACTGAACCGCGACTACGTGACCGCTGCGCGTCTGGCCGGTGCCAGCTTGCCACGCCTGATGTTCATCACCGTGCTGCCCAACTGCATGGCGCCGCTGATCGTTCAGGCCACGTTGAGTTTCTCCTCGGCGATCCTCGACGCCGCAGCCCTGGGCTTCCTGGGCCTTGGCGTACAACCGCCGACGCCGGAGTGGGGCACGATGCTGGCCTCGGCCCGCGACTACATCGAACGTGCGTGGTGGGTCGTCAGCCTGCCCGGTTTGACCATTTTGCTCAGCGTGCTGGCAATCAACCTGATGGGCGACGGCCTGCGCGATGCGCTGGATCCGAAACTCAAGAACGCCGCCTGAGGAGATTCCCATGTCACTGTTAGAAATCAAGAATCTCAACGTCCGTTTTGGCGACGCCCACGCGGTGCCGGTGGTCGACGGCTTGAGTGTGTCGGTGGATAAAGGCGAAGTATTGGCCATCGTTGGCGAGTCGGGATCGGGCAAATCCGTGACCATGATGGCGCTGATGGGGCTGATCGAGCACCCCGGCATCGTCACCGCCGACGCGCTGAACTTCGACGGCCAAAACATGCTGAGCCTCAGCGCCCGTCAACGCCGCAAAATCGTCGGCAAAGACATGGCGATGGTCTTTCAAGACCCGATGACCGCGCTCAACCCCAGTTACACCGTGGGTTTTCAAATTGAAGAAGTGCTGCGCCTACACCTGAAAATGTCCGGCAAAGCCGCACGCAAGCGCGCCATCGAGCTATTGGAAAAAGTCGAAATACCCGGCGCCGCCAGCCGCATGGACGCCTACCCGCACCAACTGTCCGGTGGCATGAGCCAACGCGTGGCCATCGCAATGGCCATTGCCGGCGAGCCAAAACTGCTGATCGCAGACGAACCGACCACCGCGCTCGATGTAACCATTCAAGCCCAGATCATGGACTTGCTGCTCAACCTGCAACGCGAGCAAAACATGGGCCTGGTGCTGATCACTCACGACTTGGCCGTGGTGGCCGAAACCGCCCAGCGCGTGTGCGTGATGTACGCCGGGCAAGCGGTGGAAGTCGGTCAGGTGCCGGGGCTGTTTGATGTGCCCGCGCACCCGTACAGCGAAGCCTTGCTGGCAGCCATCCCGGAACACAGCATGGGTGCGGCGCGCCTGGCGACGTTGCCCGGCATCGTGCCGGGGCGTTACGACCGCCCGCAAGGCTGCCTGCTGTCGCCGCGCTGCCCGTATGTACAAGACACATGCCGCCAACAACGCCCTGCGCTGGAGACTAAAGCTCACAGCCAGGTGCGCTGCTTCTTCCCCTTGAATCAGGAGGTGGCGTAATGACTGTCGTTCTTACTGCCCGTGACCTAACCCGCCATTACGAAGTGTCCCGTGGCATGTTCAAAGGCCACGCCCTGGTGCGTGCCCTCAATGGCGTGTCGTTTGAACTTGAAGCCGGTAAAACCCTGGCCGTGGTCGGCGAGTCGGGGTGCGGCAAGTCCACCCTCGCCCGCGCGCTGACGCTGATTGAAGAGCCGTCCTCCGGCTCGCTGAAAATCGCCGGTCAAGAGGTGGCAGGCGCCAACAAGGCCGAGCGCAAGCAACTGCGCAAAGACGTGCAGATGGTGTTTCAAAGCCCTTACGCCTCGTTGAACCCACGCCAGAAAGTCGGTGATCAACTGGCCGAGCCGCTGCTGATCAATACCCGACTCAGCGCCAGCGAGCGCCGGGAAAAAGTGCAGGCCATGATGAAGCAAGTGGGGTTGCGCCCTGAGCACTACCAGCGCTACCCGCACATGTTTTCGGGTGGCCAGCGCCAGCGTATCGCCCTGGCGCGCGCCATGATGCTGCAACCCAAAGTGCTGGTGGCCGACGAGCCGACTTCCGCCCTCGACGTGTCGATTCAGGCCCAAGTGCTCAACCTGTTTATGGACTTGCAGCAGGAGTTCAATACCGCTTACGTGTTCATCTCGCACAACCTGGCGGTGGTGCGGCACGTAGCGGACACGGTTTTGGTGATGTACCTCGGTCGTCCGGTGGAGATGGGGCCAAAAGAAGAAATCTACACCCGCCCCCTGCACCCTTACACCCAGGCGCTGCTGTCCGCGACCCCGACCATCCACCCGGACCCGCTGAAGCCGAAAATCAAAATTGTGGGTGAACTGCCCAACCCTTTGAACCCGCCCTCGGGTTGCGCCTTCCACAAGCGCTGCCCGTATGCGACCGACTTTTGCAGCACCCATGAACCGCCGTTACGGCTGCTGGATAACCGCCAAGTGGCGTGCCATCACGCCGAACAATTCCTACAGAGCTAAGCGTCTTTCGTAGGCGCTGCCGCAGGTTGCGATCAAGCACGCAGCCTGCGGCGTTCGGGTTCCTGGTTTCGACGGCATGGCCGCCGAGTGCCTCGTGTGAGTTGTCTGCGCCAACCGTTGGTTATTCGGCTCAGTACTGACCTTCGCTGGCTTTGCCGTGATCGACACTGTCGTCGTCCTGACGATCGGTCTTGCCGTCTCCGTCATTCGTGGCGCTGTCGGCCGAGTCGTCATCACCATCAACCTGATCATCATCCCCGGAGCTGCCGCCCTGACCCTGGTCTCCAGGTTCAGACTCCGATTTAAAGATGGCGTGCAATGTAGGGCCTGCAACACCGTTCGCTGAAACGCCAGCAGCCGGATGGGTCAGTGGATTGCTCGCCCAGGCTGGCGAACTGCTGATCGTTATAAACACCAGCACTTTGAGCAACAACACAGCGCGTTGATAAAGCTTCATGGGGAATTCCATCCTAGGGTGAGAAACGTCCTGTAACGCTAGTCCGTCTTCCTCGCCTTCGCCAAGCGAGCGTCCATAAAAAAAGCGAAGCCCCCCGGATCATGCTGATCGGCTCAAGGCGACTGCAATCGGTAGGCGCAAACTTGCGCCTACCGATTGCAGTGACATGTCCCTTGATAGATCAGCAAAACCCAAAGGCTTCGCTTTTTTCAAACAGGCTCGCAGGCCTTAGTGGTGCTCACGCGTTGCGCGGAACTTCACATCAGGCCAGCGCTCTTCCATCAGCGCCAGGTTGACGCGGGTCGGCGCCAGGTACGTCAGGTGACCACCACCATCAATCGCGAGGTTTTCGACCGCTTTGATCTGGAACTCTTCCAGCTTCTTCTTATCGCTGCACTCGATCCAGCGCGCCGAGTACACGGTGATCGGCTCGTAGGAGCATTCCACTTTGTATTCGCCTTTCAGACGGCTGGCCACCACGTCGAATTGCAGCACACCGACGGCACCCAAGATGATGTCGTTGCTGCGCTCCGGGAAGAACACCTGCGTGGCGCCCTCTTCGGCCAGTTGCTGCAAGCCCTGACGCAGTTGCTTGGATTTGAGCGGGTCGCGCAGACGCACACGACGGAACAGTTCCGGCGCAAAGTGCGGGATGCCGGTAAAGCCCAGCACTTCGCCTTCGGTGAAGGTGTCGCCGATCTGAATGGTGCCGTGGTTATGCAGGCCGATGATGTCGCCCGCGTAGGCTTCTTCGAGCTGTTCACGCTCAGAAGAGAAGAACGTCAGCGCATCGCCAATGCGGATGTCTTTGCCGGTCCGTACGTGGCGCATTTTCATGCCCTTTTCGTACTTGCCCGAGCAAATACGCATAAAGGCGATGCGGTCACGGTGTTTAGGGTCCATGTTTGCCTGGATCTTGAACACGAAGCCGCTGAATTTCTCTTCGGTCGGCTCCACTGTGCGTTCGTTGGCCACACGCGGCAGCGGCTCAGGGGCCCAATTGACCACAGCGTCGAGTACGTGATCGACACCGAAGTTGCCCAACGCCGTACCGAAGAACACCGGTGTCAGTTGGCCATCGAGGAATTCTTGCTGGTTGAACTCATGGCACGCGCCTTGAACCAGTTCCAGCTGATCGACAAAGCGCTGGTACTCATCACCCAAGTGGGCGCGGGCTTCGTCAGAATCGAGTTTCTCGATGATTTTGACTTCGGTGCGCTCGTGGCCGTGACCGGCGGTGTAAACGATGATGTAGTCGTCTGCCAGGTGGTACACGCCTTTGAAATCGCGGTAGCAGCCAATCGGCCAGGTGATCGGCGCAGCTTTGATTTTCAGTACGGCTTCGATCTCATCCAACAGCTCGATAGGGTCGCGAATGTCGCGGTCCAGTTTGTTGATGAAACTGACAATCGGCGTGTCACGCAGGCGGCATACGTCCATCAGGGCGATGGTGCGCGGCTCAACCCCTTTACCGCCATCGAGCACCATCAGCGCCGAGTCGACAGCGGTCAACGTGCGGTAGGTGTCTTCCGAGAAGTCTTCGTGGCCCGGGGTATCGAGCAGGTTGATCATGTGGTCGCGATACGGGAACTGCATGACCGACGTGGTAATCGAAATACCCCGTTGCTTCTCCATTTCCATCCAGTCGGAGGTGGCATGGCGGTCGGACTTTCGCGATTTCACCGTACCGGCCACAGCAATGGCCTTGCCCATCAGCAAGAGTTTCTCGGTGATGGTGGTCTTACCCGCATCGGGGTGGGAAATGATGGCGAAAGTGCGGCGTTTCGCGACTTCGGCGGCCTGGTTGGTCATGGGAAATCGCCTGACGATTGATTCAAAAAAGGGCGCGGATTATAGCTCAAATCAGGCATCAACAGCCACCGTTGGTACCCTGGATGTGATCACAAGGGTGGCAATATGCCGTAAATAATGTGAACCTTTTAAACGGTGGAGGCGTCCACTCTCCTGATACGACATCGCGTCAGGGGCTGAAATATCAGCAAGTTAGCCTGACGAGGCTGCGCTAATGACAGGCGATGCCGGCGTTTACTCTGCCCCCGCCTGTTGCTCTTCGCGAACCCATTGTCGGCAGCCAGGAATGGCCTTGCCACACGAGAATGTGTCCGCCGACTGAAATAAAAAGGAGTCCGCCTGTGGCTAATCGCTATGGAAAAGGGCTTATAGGATGCGTGGCAGTTGTCGCCCTCCTGGCCCTGTTGGTCCATTGGATCGGCATCAGCACTATCGAACACTATCAAGATGATTTGTTGTTCTACCTGCAAGCCCATCTGTACCTCGTACTCGCTTCAATGCTCGCCGCCCTCCTCGTAGGGATACCCGCTGGCATTTTCCTCAGCCGACCTTCAATGGCCGGACGTGCGGAACGCTTCATGCAAGTCTTCAACATTGGTAACACCGTGCCACCGCTGGCCGTTTTGGCCATTGCGCTGGGCTTTTTAGGGATCGGTAGCGGTCCCGCCATCTTCGCCCTGTTTCTCGCCTCGTTGCTGCCCATTGTGCGCAACACCTATGAAGGCCTGAAAAACGTACAGGGTTCACTCAAAGAAGCCGCCGTCGGCATCGGCATGACCCCGCGCCAAGTGCTATGGCGGGTCGAACTGCCCAATGCCGTGCCCATCATCATGGGTGGCATCCGGGTCGCGCTGGCGATCAACGTCGGCACCGCGCCCTTGGCGTTCCTGATCGGCGCCAACAGCCTGGGCAGCCTGATTTTCCCTGGCATTGCCTTGAACAACCAACCGCAACTGATCCTCGGCGCCGCCTGCACTGCGCTGCTGGCACTGCTGCTCGACGGCCTGGTGATACTCATCAGCCGCCTTTGGTTGGAACGCGGCCTGCGACCTGCTTAAGGTCTGGCTGAGCTAAGGAAAAACCATGAAAAAAATAAGCTTGTTTTTAGGCTGCATCCTGCTGTTCGCAGGAATGGTCCAAGCCGCAGAAAAACCGTTGATTCGCATCGGGGCGCGAGTGTTCACCGAGCAAACCCTGCTCGCTGAAATCACCTCGCAATACCTCAACAGCAAAGGCTACAACGCCCAAGTGACGGGCGGTCTGGGCAGCAGCCTGGCGCGCTCGGCGCATGAGTCCGGGCAACTGGACATGGTGTGGGAATACACCGGCGTGTCGCTGGTGGCCTACAACCACATCACCGACAAACTCGACAGCCAGCAATCCTACGACCGCGTTAAAGAACTCGACGCCAAAAAAGGCCTGATCTGGCTGCACCCTTCCAAGTTCAGCAACACCTACGCCTTGGCCCTGCCGCAAAAAGTGGCCGAAGCCTTCCCGCAGATCAACACCGTCAGCGACCTGAACAAGGCCCTGCGTGAGCCGCAAAACAAAGAGGCACTGGTGGCGCTGGACACCGAGTTCGCCAACCGCTCTGACGGTTTGCTGGGCATGGTCAAGCTGTACGACATGGACCTGACCCGCCGCAACATCCGTCAGATGGACGCGGGCCTGGTCTACACCGCGCTGAAAAACGGCCAGGTGTTTGCCGGTCTGGTCTACACCACCGACGGCCGGTTGAGCGCCTTCAACCTCAAGTTGCTGGACGACGACCTGCATTACTTCCCCGACTACACCGCAGCGCCGGTGGTGAGCAAAGCCTACCTCGACGCGCACCCGGACCTGGAAGGGCTGCTCAAGCCGCTGGCGGATCTGTTTGACGACGAAACCATGCGCCAGCTCAACGCCAAGGTCGACGTCGATCACGAAAGCCCGTCCAAAGTCGCCGCAGCGTTTCTGCGCCAACATCCACTGAACTGAGGAGAAGACATGGAATTTTTAAACGCCTTTTCCCACATGGATTGGTCGCTCGTACTGCATCTGACCTGGCAGCACATCACCTTGGTCGGCATCGCCGTGACCTTGGCCATTGTTGTCGGTGTGCCATTGGGGGTGCTGATGACGCGCTTCCCGACACTGGCCGGACCACTGCAAGCCAGCGCCACCGTGCTGCTGACCATCCCCTCCATTGCCCTGTTTGGCCTGCTGCTGCCGTTCTACTCCAAGTTTGGCCAGGGCCTTGGGCCGATGCCGGCCATCACCGCCGTGTTCCTGTATTCGCTGTTGCCCATCATGCGCAACACCTTCCTCGCCCTGACGGGTGTGGAACCGGGTATTCGTGAAGCCGCCCGTGGCATCGGCATGACCTTCGGCCAGCGCCTGCGCATGGTTGAACTGCCGATCGCGGTGCCCGTGATTCTGGCCGGTGTACGCACCGCCGTGGTCATGAACATTGGTGTCATGACCATCGCTGCCACCATCGGTGCCGGTGGCCTGGGTGTACTTATTCTTGCTGCAATCAGCCGTAGCGACATGTCGATGCTCATTGTCGGCGCGGTATTGGTCAGTGTACTGGCCATCATCGCCGACCTGCTTTTGCAATGGCTGCAACGCTCGCTGACTCCAAAAGGACTGCTCAAATGATCGAACTTCAAAACCTCAGCAAAACCTTCCAAAGCAACGGCAAAGACGTCAAAGCCGTGGACTCGGTAAACCTGACCGTCAACGAAGGCGAAATCTGCGTGTTCCTCGGGCCTTCGGGTTGCGGCAAGAGCACCACACTGAAAATGATCAACCGCCTGATCAAGCCCACCTCGGGCAAGATTTTGATCAACGGCGAAGACACCACCGACCTCGACCCGGTGACCTTGCGCCGCAACATCGGCTACGTGATCCAGCAGATCGGTCTGTTTCCCAACATGACCATCGAAGAGAACATCACCGTGGTCCCGCGCCTGCTGGGCTGGGACAAGCAAAAGTGCCACGAACGGGCACGCGAGCTGATGAGCATGATCAAGCTCGAACCCAAGCAATACCTGCATCGCTACCCGCGTGAATTGTCGGGCGGCCAGCAGCAGCGTATCGGCGTGATCCGCGCCTTGGCGGCGGATGCCCCGCTGCTGCTGATGGACGAACCGTTCGGTGCGGTTGACCCGATCAACCGCGAGATGATCCAGAACGAGTTCTTCGAGATGCAACGGGCGCTGAACAAGACCGTGATCATGGTCAGCCACGACATCGACGAAGCGATCAAGCTGGGCGACAAAATTGCCATCTTCCGCGGCGGCAAACTGTTGCAGATGGACCACCCGGACACCTTGCTGGCCCACCCGGCCGACGAATTTGTCAGCAACTTCGTGGGTCAGGACAGCACGCTTAAACGCCTGCTGCTGGTCAAGGCCGAAGACGCGGCCGACAACGCGCCATCGGTCAGCCCTGAGACGCCCGTGGGCGAAGCACTGGAGCTGATGGACGAACTCGACCGTCGGTACGTCGTGGTCACCTGTGCCGACAACAAAGCACTGGGTTATGTGCGTCGTCGCGACCTGCATCGCCAGACCGGCACCTGCGGCCAATACCTGCGCCAGTTCACCGCGACGGCGGCCTCCGAAGAACACCTGCGCATCCTGCTGTCGCGCATGTACGAATTCAACCGCTCGTGGTTGCCGGTGATGGACGCCGACTGTGTGTTCCAGGGTGAAGTGACCCAGGAATCCATTGCGGCGTACCTGAGTTCGGGCCGTTCACGCGGGGCTAAAACCAGCATCGTGTCACCCGCCGAAACCGCACTGGCTTAAGCGCCATAGCCTGATCACTGTAGGGGCGAGCACGCTCGCGCCTACAGCTGATATCCCGCCTCAAATGCCTGTTGATGGAACATCCCTACGTCATCAATGTCGGTTAGTTAAATAGCTGTCATTGAACCCGCGACGAACGCGTACATAAACGCGACATTTGTTGTTGCTCAATGCGCAATCACCCCCTACAGTTCGCGCCGAACATCCATGCTGGAAACGATCCATCCGGCTCAAGTACTGACGACGAGACAGCAAGGTTCATTTACCTTTTTTGCTTTCGGCGGACATGCCTTGGGAAGTAGGCGAACCAAAGTGGGGATACGGAGGATGTTCAGTTGCACCCATTGATTGATGACGTTTGCCACTAGGAGTCCCACAGCATGTCGATTCAGGTCGAAGACTATTACGCGCGCGAAACCTTCCAAAAAATGAAGGCGTTCGCTGACACCCAGGAAACCCCGTTCGTGGTGATCGACACCGCGATGATCAGCAAAGCCTATGACGATCTGCGGGCCGGCTTTGATTTCGCCAAGGTGTACTACGCCGTCAAGGCCAACCCGGCCGTCGAAATCATTGATTTGCTGCGCGACAAGGGTTCGAACTTCGACATCGCGTCGATCTACGAGCTGGACAAAGTCATAGCCCAAGGCGTCGGCCCCGAGCGCATCAGCTACGGCAACACGATCAAAAAATCTAAAGACATTCGTTACTTCTACGACAAAGGCGTGCGCCTGTTCTCCACCGACTCCGAAGCCGACTTGCGCAACATTGCCAAAGCCGCCCCCGGTTCAAAGGTGTATGTGCGCATCCTGACCGAAGGCTCGACCACGGCTGACTGGCCTTTGTCACGCAAGTTTGGCTGCCAGACCGACATGGCCATGGACTTGCTGATTCTGGCCCGTGACCTGGGCCTGGTGCCCTACGGCATTTCGTTCCACGTGGGGTCGCAACAGCGCGACATCAGCGTGTGGGACGCTGCCATTGCCAAGGTCAAAGTGATCTTCGAGCGCCTGAAAGAAGAAGACGGCATCGTGCTCAAGCTGATCAACATGGGCGGTGGCTTCCCGGCCAACTACATCACCCGCACCAACAGCCTGGAAACCTACGCCGAAGAAATCATTCGCTTCCTCAAAGAAGACTTCGGCGACGACCTGCCAGAAATCATTCTGGAGCCGGGTCGTTCGCTGATCGCCAACGCGGGCATTCTGGTCAGCGAAGTGGTGCTGGTGGCACGCAAATCGCGCACCGCCGTCGAGCGTTGGGTGTACACCGATGTCGGTAAATTTTCGGGCCTGATCGAAACCATGGACGAAGCCATCAAGTTTCCGATCTGGACTGAGAAGAAAGGCGAAATGGAAGAAGTCGTGATCGCCGGGCCAACGTGCGACAGCGCCGACATCATGTACGAGAACTACAAATACGGCCTGCCGTTGAACCTGGCCATTGGTGACCGGCTGTACTGGTTGTCGACCGGTGCTTACACCACCAGCTACAGCGCTGTTGAATTCAATGGCTTCCCGCCGCTGAAGTCGTACTACCTGTAAGCCTCAACGCTTGAAAAACCCATGACACGTCATGGGTTTTTTTATACCTGCGCTCTGTGCTCAATGGCACAGGGTGCGTTCACGCTCAAAACGCCTAAGGCTGCGCCAACGCACGGATTCTGGGATCGGGCGCGCTGGCCAGGGTCTGATGCGCCACGGCAAGAAACTTGCTATTACCGCCCGCCAACGCTCGCTCGAACCACACCAGCGCTTCGTCTATCTGGCCAGCCTCGGCCAGCACCGACGCATGACTGAACTGCCCGCGAAAACCCCCACCTTGGGCCGAGCATTTGTACCAGTGCCGCGCCGCATCCAGATCCTGGGCACAAAACTGTCCGCCCTCCAGATACCGCCCCACCAGGTTCATCGACTTGGCATGCCCCCGCTCTGCCGCCTGCCGGTAGAGCGCCAGCGCGGCGGGCTGGTTCTCGATCACCCCGCGCCCGGTGGCCAGCAAATTGGCGTAGTTGTACATCGCCCAGTCCAGCCCGGCTTCGGCCGCCTGGCGGTATTCAAGGCTGGCCAACGCCCAATCAACCGGCCCGCCCCAACCCAGTTCCCAGCAACGACCCAGCATGTTGCGCGCCATCAGGTGACCGCCGTTGGCGGCAATTTGAAACCAGCGTTTGGCCAGCACCGCGTCGCGCTCAATCCCTTGCCCGTCGAGCAAGATCTGGCCCAACAAGGCTTGGCCATCGACGATGCCTTGTTTGGCGGCGATCAGAATCGCCTGCGCCGCGCGAGCCGGGTTTTCAGTGAGCATGGCGCGCAACTGCTCGCCATCGAGCACTTCTTCGCGGCGCAATTGGAAAGGCATGACTTACACCTCAACCCAGCGGCGCAGCAGGTTGTGGTAAGTGCCGGTGAGCTGGATCAGTGAGGGGTGGTCGGGCACGTCACGGGTCAGTTGCTGAATCGCGCCGTCCATTTCATACAGCAGGGTGCGCTGACTGTCTTCGCGCACCAGGCTCTGGGTCCAGAAGAACGACGCAAAGCGCGTCCCGCGCGTGACCGCGTTGACCTTGTGCAGGCTCGTGCCGGGGTACAGCACCATATCGCCCGCCGGGAGCTTCACCTGACGCACGCCGTAAGTGTCCTGAATCACCAGTTCGCCGCCGTCGTAATCATCGGGGTCACTGAAGAACAGCGTCGCCGACAGGTCGGTGCGCACCCGTTCCGGGTTGCCCTTGGGCTGGCGCACGGCATTGTCGATATGAAAGTCGAAACTGCCGCCCGCCGTGTAGCAATTGAGCAACGGCGGAAACACTTTGTGCGGCAACGCAGCGGACATGAACTGCGGGTTCTGCCACAGCCGATCAATCATGGCGGCGCCGATTTCTTTGGCCAGCGGATGGCCTTCGGGCAATTGCAGGTTGTGTTTGGCTTTGGCCGACTGAAACCCGGCGGTGATTTTGCCGTCAGCCCAATCGGCCTGCGCCAGCGCCTCGCGTATGCGCAGTACTTCTTCACGGGAGAACAAGCCGGGAATATGCAGCAGCATGGCGCAGTACCTGATAGCAAAGGGATGGCAATGGTATTGATTCTTATTGATCGTGTAAAACCCTGATCGGACCTAGAGACGAACGAGTGTGAAAAAACCGTAAAGCAAAACTGTAAAGAATGTAAATTTCGCGCTAATAGTAATTGCTCTCAATTGATACAAGGAATTGTTTGCACTATATTTCGCGGCTCAAATTCTGGGGGAAGGGATCTTCACATGTCGCGCCAACCAATAAAAATACCTGTCAGCTCACCGCGCTTACTGGCTTCGGCCATCGGTGTAGCAATCACCGCAACCTCTGCTGCACACATGGCACAGGCGGCTGAAAGCACCGAAAGCAAAACACAGAGCAACAGTATTTCCCTGGGCGCGACCACGGTGACGGGTGAGCAGCAAGCACAGTCGTATCAGACCGAAAAAGGCAGCTCGCAGAAATACACCGCCCCGCTGGTGGACACCCCGCGTTCCATCACCGTGATCCCGGCGCAAGTGCTGCAAGACACGGCCGCCACATCGCTGCAAGACGCCTTGCGCACCGTTCCGGGTGTGACATTCGGCGCAGGCGAAGGCGGCAACCCGCAAGGCGACCGTCCATTCATTCGCGGGTTTGATGCCCAGGGCGACATGTACCTGGACGGCGTACGTGATGCCGGTGGTCAGACCCGCGAGATCTTTGACGTTGAGTCGATCGAAGTCAGCAAAGGCCCGAACTCCTCAATGGGAGGCCGTGGATCGGCTGGCGGCAGCGTAAACATGGTGAGCAAGACCCCAAAAATGGGCGACTTCCTCAATGGCGGCTTCACTTACGGTTCCGACCAGACCCGCCGTTACACCCTTGATGTAAACCGCCAGTTCCTGGACACCGCAGCGTTTCGTTTGAACCTGATGAGCCACGAGCAAAACGTAGCCGGTCGCGATTCGATCAACTACGACCGTTGGGGCGTAGCACCGTCGCTGACCTTCGGCCTGGGCACTGAAAACCGCCTGAACCTCAGCTACTACCATCTGGAAAGCAACGACTTGCCGGACTCGGGGATTCCATACGGCTACAGCAACAGCTCGAAAACAGCGGCTCACGGACATGACAAACCCGACGATGGCGGCAACAGCAACAACTTCTACGGCCTCAAAGACCGTGACTTCCGCAAGACCCGTGTCGATATCAGCACCGTTTCGTTCGAGCATGACTTGAGCGATGCGATGACCCTGAAGAACACCTTTCGCCACGGCAACACCGGTCAGGACTACATTTTGACCCAGCCGGATGACAGCCAGCACAACGTCAACCAATACGGCACGGTATGGCGCCGCGCGAACTCCCGCGTATCGACGACTGAAACCACCACCAACCAGACAGACCTGTTTGGTAACTTCCAGGTGATGGGCTTCAAGAACACTTATTCCACAGGTGTTGAGTTCACGCGTGAAGAAACCCGCGCCAGCAGCTACAGCATTTACGGCCCAAATGGCCAGCTTCAAGGCAACCCGAAACCGAACGGCTGCACACCGGGCATGGTGGGCACCAGCGGTGGGGTATGTACTTCGCTTGATAACCCAAATCCGAACGATGTGTGGGGTGGTTCCGATTCGCGCAACTACTACGGCACTAACACCGTTGGCGTGACCAAAGCGGCTTACGTCTTCGACACCATTGAGCTTGATCCAAAATGGCTGCTGAACGCAGGTCTGCGTTACGACGCCTTCAGCACTACCGCCAACACCAACTCAGCCACAGGGCGCAGCAAAGCCGAGAACGACAGCCACTTCTTCAACTGGCAAACCGGGCTGGTCTGGAAGCCACTGGATAACGGCAGCGTTTACCTGTCCTACGCCACCTCGGCAACACCCCCCGGCGGCATTGTGGGTGAAGGTGCAGAAGGTAACGCACTGGTTGCACCGGGTAGCACCATCACCAGTGACCTGAAACCCGAAGAGACGGTTAACTACGAACTGGGCACCAAGTGGGATGTGTTCCAGGATCGTCTGTCGTTGACCGCAGCAGTGTTCCGCACCGAGAAGAAAAACACCCGCGTGCTGACTGACTCGTTCACCTACGAAAACGCTGGCGAGTCCCGCGTAGACGGTCTGGAACTGTCGGCCAGCGGTAAGATCACTGACAAATGGCAAGTGTTTGCAGGCTACAGCTACCTGAAAAGCGAGCTGGTTGATCCGGGCAAGAAAGCCAACCGTAATGGCAGCATCAATACCGGCGCGCTGTCGGACAAAGGCAACGAAATGCCTAACACGCCGAAAAACAGCTTCAGCCTGTGGACCACGTATGACGTAACACCCAAGCTGACCGTCGGTGGCGGCGCGTTCTATGTAGACGAGGTCTACGGCGACACCGCAAACACGGTGTACGTCCCCTCTTACACCCGCTACGACGCAATGGCCAGTTACAAGCTGACCAAAAACGTCGACCTGCAACTGAACGTGCAAAACCTGACCGACAAGACGTACTACGACAAAGCCTACGCTGCGCACTTCGCCAGCCAGGCCGCAGGCCGTACCGCCTTGTTGACCACCAGCTTCCACTTCTAAGAAACACACGTTAGCCACACAAAGCCCCGCCCATCCAATGGCCGGGGCTTTTGTGTGAAAGCCTCAGGGCTTGACGTTGATGACGTCAGGCCTGTGGCGTAAAACACGCATTCAATTGAGCAAGCAAGGCGGCCGTTGTGTTCAAGAAAACACTGTTTCAGTTGCACTGGTTTTTCGGGATAACCGCCGGCCTAGTGCTGGCCCTGATGGGCATCACCGGTGCGACCGTGTCGTTTCAGGACGAGCTGCTGAACCTGCTCAACCCCTCGGTACTCAAGGTCCAAAAGCTCGACAGCGGCGTATTGCCGCCCGCCGAACTGGTACGCAGAGTCGAAGCCCGCGAAGGCAAGCAAGTGTCGATGCTGTGGGTGGGCGTTGACAGCGACAGTGCCGCCCGCGTGTTTTTCACCCCGCCACCGGGCGAGCGGCGTGGCCAACTGCGCTATGTCGACCCCTACACCGGCGCCTATCAAGGCGATGCCACAGGCCAGGATTTCTTCGGCCTGATGCTGCAATTGCACCGTTTTCTGGCCATCGGCCAAACCGGTCGCCAGATCACCGGCGCGTGCACCTTGATGCTGATTTTCTTCTGCCTCTCGGGCTTGTACCTGCGCTGGCCGCGTCAGGCGCTGAACTGGCGTGCGTGGCTCACACTGGACTGGGCGAAAAAAGGCCGCAGTTTCAACTGGGATTTGCACGCAGTGGCGGGCACCTGGTGCCTGATCTTTTACCTGCTGGCGGCACTCACCGGCCTGTCATGGTCCTACGAGTGGTACAACAAAGGCCTGCAACGGCTGTTTTCAGATGCGCCCCACGGTGAGCAACGCAAAGGCGGTCGCGGCCAACCCGGCCCGGCGGGCCCCGCGCCCATCGCCGATTACGCTGCGATCTGGGCCAGCATCCAAAAAGCCGCAGGCCCCGAGCTGAGCCTGTACAACGTGCGCATGCCGCCAGCGGCAGGCCAGCCCGCGACGGTTTTCTACCTGCGCACAGACTCACCCCATGAGCGGGCCTTCAACCAGATCGTGCTCGACCCCGCGACCGGCGTGATCAAAAAACATGAGCGCTACGATGACAAAAGCTACAAAGCGCAGTTGCTGACCAGCATTTACGCCCTGCACGTGGGCAGTTACTGGGGCCTGACCGGCCGCATTCTGGTCACCGTCGCCAGCCTGACCATGCCGCTGTTCTTTATTACCGGCTGGTTACTGTACCTGGACCGTCGTCGCAAAAAGCGTCACGTCAAACAGGCGCGTCAGGGTTTTGCAGAGCTGCGCAGCGATGCGCCTTCATGGTTGATCGGCTTCGCCAGCCAGAGCGGCTTTGCCGAGCAACTGGCCTGGCAAACCGCCGGGCAATTGCAGGCATCCGGCTTGCCTGTACGGGTGCAGCCGCTGTCCGCGCTGACTGTAGATGACGTGCAAAACGCCAGCAACGCGCTGTTTGTTGTCAGCACTTTTGGCGACGGGGAAGCGCCGGACAGCGCCCGCGGGTTTGAACGCAAGGTTGTGGGCCAACCTTTGGCCTTGAATGGCCTCACTTATGGTGTGCTGGCCTTGGGAGATCGCCAATACCCCGACTTCTGCGGTTTTGCCACCCGTATAGAACAGTGGCTAAGCGAGCGTGGCGCACAGTCTTTGTTCAACCCGGTGCACGTCGACAACGGCGATACCTCGGCACTGCAACAATGGCAGCAGCAACTGAGCCAGCTCACCGGTGGCGCGCCCAGCACGCCATGGCAGGCCCCGCGTTACAGCAACTGGACGCTGGAACAGCGAGATCGGCTCAACCCCGGCAGCCTCGGTTCCAGCGCGTACCTGCTGGGGCTTAGCACACCCGACAACAGCCACACGTGGCAGGCGGGTGATTTGGTCGAAGTCCTGCCGCGCCAATGCGCCTGGGCGGTAGAGCACTTTCTCGACGGCTTGGGCCTTGAGCCACACAGCATGGTGCAACTCGACGGGCTGCGTGAAACCCTGGCACAAGCACTCGCCAGTCGCCAACTGCCCGAGAACCGTGGGCATTTGGTGGGCATGCACGCCCAGGCATTGGTCGATGCGCTCATCCCCTTGAACATGCGCGAATACTCCATTGCGTCGATTCCTGAAGACGCAGTGCTGCAATTGATCGTGCGCCAAGAGCGGCATGCCGATGGCAGCCTGGGCATTGGCTCGGGCTGGCTGACCGAACATGCACCCGTGGGTTCAAGCATCAATTTGCGACTGCGGCGCAACAGTGGCTTCCACTTGCCCGCGCAATCGTGCCCCCTGATTTTGCTGGGCAATGGCACCGGACTGGCCGGGTTGCGCAGTCTGTTAAAGGCACGGATTAGCGAAGGGATACAGGACAACTGGCTGTTCTTCGGCGAGCGTAACGCTGCCTATGATTTCTATTGCCGCGAAGAGTTGCAAGGGTGGCTGGCCAACGGGGATCTGGCGCGTCTGGACTTGGCCTTTTCGCGTGATCAAGCGCACAAAGTGTATGTGCAAGACCGCCTGCGCGAATCGGCGGATGAAGTGCGGCGCTGGTTGGCGCAGGGCGCAGCTATTTATATCTGCGGCAGCTTGCAAGGCATGGCAGCGGGTGTGGATCAGGCGTTGATCGACATACTGGGTGCCGAGGCACTGGAGCACCTGATTGAACAAGGGCGTTATCGTCGGGACGTTTATTGATACACAAAGACTGCCTTGAACGAGTTCAAGGCAGTCTTTCGGGGCAATTTAGTTTAGAGCGCTACTCTCCGTCCAAATCTTTTTAACTACTTGTCCTACATTGTCTGAAGAAAAACACTGAGGCTTAGAGCAGTCATGGGTGTAATTACAGGCTTTTTGACAACTGTAGTTAGGATGCTGCTTATTACCCGCATCAATAAAAATGCAAGTATCCGAACTCCCGCCTTCGACTCGACCATTGGAGTTTTTGTCATACCCGACAAATAGACATAAAGCCGACCCACCCCCTATAGGCAGCATGTCACATGTCATCCCCCCCAAAAAAACCGGACCACCACCGCACAGCGCGGCCCCAAAAGCCGGTCCAGCAGCGCCAAACAGAACAACCAGGGCACCCAACATATAATTAAAAACAATTTTTCTAATACGACTTCTATACAAACCAATACTCATGATTAATCCCTTAATACAAGAAAAGCGCTGATGTTTGCGCTTTATTAGAGTAGGGAATTAATCAGTGAACAGAGGGAACAATTGTCATAGAAAGTATCTGCGCCAGCCACTCACTTTAATTAACTTTCAGTTACAAAAAGTGCCGCCGAATAATTAATCCGGCGACCACACCACGTTCAAGCCTTCGCCGCCTCCAGTGCGATATCCACCGGTTCTGGACGTTTAATCACGGCATACACCACCGCCGTCAGCACACTGCCCGCCACAATGGCCAGTAAGTACAACAACGCATGGTTAATTGCATTGGGGATCAACATCACAAACAACCCGCCGTGCGGCGCCATTAATTTGCAGCCGAAGTACATCGACAACGCACCGGTCAATGCACCGCCCACCACACTGGCCGGGATCACTCGCAACGGGTCTTTGGCTGCAAACGGAATCGCGCCTTCAGAGATAAAGCACAAACCCAGTACCAGCGCCGCTTTGCCCGCCTCCCGCTCGGTTTGCGCAAATTTACGCCGGGCGATCAATGTGGCAATACCCAAACCAATCGGCGGCACCATGCCCGCGGCCATGGTCGCCGCCATCGGTGCATAACTTTGCGACGCCAACAGCCCCACTGAAAACGCATACGCCGCTTTGTTGATCGGCCCGCCCAAGTCGACGCACATCATCGCGCCCAGCAGCACGCCCAACAAAATAGCGTTGGTGGTGCCCATGCTGTCCAGAAAGTGGGTCAGCCCTTCAAGCATGCCCGCCACCGGTTTACCCACCACGTAGATCATCACCAAGCCCGTAAACAGGCTGGCGAACAGCGGGATGATCAGGATCGGTTTTAATGCCTCAAGACTTTGCGGCAACCGCGCATAACGGTTGATCGCCTTGGCGCAATAACCGGCGATAAAACCGGCAATGATCCCGCCAATAAACCCCGCCCCCAAGGTGCTGGCCAGCAGGCCGCCAATCATCCCCGGCGCAAGGCCCGGACGGTCAGCAATCGAGTAGGCGATGTATCCCGCGAGCAACGGCACCATCAGTTTGAACGCCGCATCACCGCCGATCTGCATCAACGCCGCCGCCAAAGTGCCTGGCTCTTTATACGCCGTGATGCCAAACACGAATGACAACGCGATCAGCAGCCCACCCGCCACCACCATTGGCAACATGAACGACACGCCAGTCAGCAGGTGCTTATACACACCTGTCTTCTCCGATTTGACCGTGCCCGAAGCCCCCGTGGCAGCCGATTCTTGCTGCCCCTCGCTGAGGGCTTTTTTCAGCGTGGCTTGCGATTGCTTGAGCGCGATACCGGTGCCACAACGGTAAATTTTCTTGCCGGCAAAACGCTCGGTCGGCACTTCAATGTCCGCCGCCAGCAACACCACGTCAGCCTCGCTGATGGCCTGGGCGCTCAGCGGGTTGCGTGCGCCCACCGAACCCTGGGTTTCGACTTGCAAGTCATAGCCCAGGCGCTTGGCCATTTGTTGCAAGGCTTCGGCGGCCATGAAGGTATGCGCCACGCCCGTTGGACACGCCGTGACCGCGACAATTTTGGGCGCGCGGGCAGGCGCCGCAGCCTCGACCACCGCGTCAGCAGCGGCGTACACCTGAGCTTGTTCCACGCCCCGGCGCAATACCCCCTCTACATCTTGCAAGGCCTGGGCCGGGGTGCTTTGAAACACGCGTTTACCGATAAAGCGCTGCATGTCCAGCGGCGTACTGCTCACCACCAGTACCCACTCGGCTTCGTCGATCACCGCTGCCGATAATTGACGCTCAGGGTGCTTGGGGTCATGCACTTCAACGCTGGTGCTCCAACCTTGACGTTGCGCAGCTGCGTCAAGCAACCGGGCACACAGCACGCTGGTCACCATGCCGTTGGGGCAGCCCGTCACAATGGCTAATTTCATGTCCTTGCCTCTTATTCTTCTGTCAGGGAGCGCACGCGCACGCCGCTTTCGAGCGTCGCCAAGTGCGCCGCATCGCTGATACCAAAACCAATCTGGGTGACCGCCATGGCCGCAATCGCCGTGGCAGTGCGCACGGTCTGCTCCGGGGTATGCCCGCTGAGCAGGCCATGCAGCATGCCCGCCAACAGCGAGTCACCTGCGCCCACGGTGCTGGCGACGCTGACCTTGGGTGGCAAGGCCTGAAGTGCCTGACCGTGGCTAAACCAGTTCACACCGTCAGCCCCCTGGGAAATCACCACATGCTCAACGCCTTGCGCTTGCAAACGCGAAGCGGCGGCCACTTGGGATTCAAGGCTGCTGATGTCACAGCCCAGGGCATCGCTGAGTTCTTCGGTGTTGGGTTTGATCAGCCACGGCCCTGCGCTCAAGCCTTGTTTCAAGGCTTCGCCGCTGGTGTCCAGAATCACTTTCAAGCCCATCGCCTTGAGCCGCAGCAGCAAGTGATGCAACCACTGCGCACTGACACCTCGCGGCAAACTGCCCGCCACCACCACCGCGTCATGACTGGCAGCGATCTGGTCGATTTTGTCGATCAGCGCTTGCTGGGCGAATTCACTGACCAGCGGGCCTGGGCCGTTCACGTCAGTGACGCGACCATCGTCTTCGGCCAGTTTGATGTTGCTGCGGATTTCACCCGGCACCCGAATAAAGGCGTCGACAAACCCACGTCGGGCAAACAGGGCGTTGAAAGGCTGTTGATTATCCTCGCCGAGAAAGCCGCTGACGGTCAGCTTGTGGCCAAGATCGGCCAGCACTTGCGCGACGTTGATGCCCTTGCCCGCCGCGTGGGTCAACAGGGCCTGGCTGCGGTTGACTTCGCCGGGCTGCAACTGCGCCACACGCACGGTCAAATCCAGCGCCGGGTTCAGCGTAAGGGTCAGAATCTTGGCCATTAGAGCGCTTCCACCAATGCACGAACTTCATCCGGGCTGCCCACGCTTAACGCGTCGGCGGCCAGGGTTTTAAGGCGATCCATGCTCAACTCTCGCACCCGCGCTTTGACTTCCGGGATGCTGCGGGCCGAGACGCTCAATTCATCCACGCCCAACCCCACCAGCACGGGAACGGCCAGCGGGTCTGCCGCCAACTCGCCACACACCCCCACCCATTTGCCGTGGGCATGGGCCGCACGCACCGTGATGTCGATCAGTTGCAACACCGCCGGGTGCAAGCCATCGGCCTGCGCCGACAGGGTCGGGTGACCACGGTCGATGGCCAGGGTGTATTGCGTTAGGTCGTTGGTGCCGACGCTGAAAAAATCCACCTCTTTGGCCAGCACCGGGGCCAGCAACGCGGCCGAAGGCACCTCGATCATGATCCCCAGCTGCAAGTCGGCCACGGGGATTTCCTGGCGCAGACGTTCGGTCATGTCCCGCGCTGCACGCCATTCCGCGACGCTGCCGACCATGGGGAACATGATGCGCAGCGGGCGGTTGTCTGCCGAACGCAGCAAGGCGCGCAACTGTCCTTCCATCACCTGCGGGCGTTGCAGCGTGAGGCGGATACCGCGCACGCCCAAAAACGGGTTTTCTTCTTTATCAATCGGCCAGTACGGCAGCGGCTTGTCACCGCCCACGTCCAGAGTGCGCACCACCAAAGGGCGACCGTCGAGACCGTCGAGCACGCGGCGATATTCGGCCTCTTGCGTGGCTTCATCCGGCGCTTGGGAATGGGCCATGAAAATCAGTTCGGTGCGCAGCAAACCGATGCCCTCGGCGCCCTGCTCGACAGCATTGGCCACGCCCTTGCTCTCGCCGATGTTGGCAAACACTTCGACCGCATGCCCGTCGCGGGTCACCGCAGGCGCGTGACGCAATGCGCTGGCGGCCTGCAAGCGTTGTTCACGGCTGTCACGCTCTTGCGTGGCGCGCTGTAACGCGTCGGCGTCCGGGGCAACGTGCAGGCGGCCACGCTGGCCATCTATCAGTAGCTGGGTGCCTGGCGCGAGCAACAGCACCGCGTCCCCCGCACCGACCAGCGCCGGGATGCCCAAGGCTCGGGCGACAATGGCGCTGTGGGCCGTGGCGCCGCCGCGGGCGGTCAAAATACCCGCGACCCGGGCTGGATCAAGGCGCGCCACATCAGAGGGACCGACCTCATCCATCACCAGCACATAAGGCTGCTCGGGTTCGACTGGCGTTTCGATGCCACACAGTTGGGCCAGCACACGGCGGCCGATGTCGCGCAAATCGGCGGCACGCTCGGCCAGCAACGCATCCTGCAACGACTCCTGTTGACGCGCTGCGGCTTCGATCACCGACATCCACGCCGCTTCTGCGCTTTCGCCTTGCTTCAAACGGTTGTCGACTTCATCGCTCAGCTCGGGATCGTCGAGCATTTCCTGATGGGTAATAAAGATTTCGCGAATGGCTTTGGACGGGCTGCGTTGAATCAGACCTTCAATGTCCTGTCGCACCTGAGCCAATGCGTTGTGCAAGCGCTCGCGCTCCACCACTGATGACTCGCCGCGCAGCGGGTAGTCGAAGGTTTGTAACACCTGGATATGCGCTGGCCCCACGGCGATGCCGGGCGCTGCCGCGATGGCGTGAATGACGCTGCCAGCCGCCGGGGCGCTGATGACTTGCGCAATATCGGCAACGGCCGGGGCCGCTTCGCTGACCGCAGGCAACGGTTCAACGTCTTCGCCCAGACCCTCTTCAATCGCCGCTAAAATCGCCGGTAACGCGTCGTCGGCCACGCTCGGTTCGGCCACAAACTCGAGCACTTGCCCACGCCGAGCGCCCAGACTCAGCAGTTTGCTCAGGCTCTTGGCCGATACTGGCGACTCATGGCCGCCGACGATGCTGACGCGAATGTCACCGTCAAACCGCTTGGCCAGCTGCGCAAGGATTTTTGCCGGGCGCGCATGCAGCCCGTGGGCGTTGGCCAAGGTGATGCGCGCACTTGGCCAGTCAGCGGGCAGTTCGCCGCCCAACACTTCAAGCACGGCACGCCGACTGGTGGCACTGCCCAGTTCGTGACCGCGCCCCTCAATCAGCAAGGCGCACAAGCGTTCGAGCAGTGCCTGATGCGCTTCACCCAGACTGGCCAGGCAGAATAGGCCACTGAGCGGTTTGCCCAGGTAGCGGATCGGTTTATCGGGCGTGACGAACGCCAACCCCGGACGCTTGACCGTTTGCTCGCTGTGCAACCACCACAGGCCATCGCCCAGCGGCAGCGCTTCAACTTGTTGCAATACGGCGGCAAAGCCATTGCTTACGCAATCGGCCTGGCGCAATAAACGGGCACCGCGCCACACCAACTCTTCAAAGTCGTCTGCCGACACACCCAGGCCAATCATTTGCGCATCAAGCGCCAGCTCTTGCGGTGCGCCTTGCAACAGTTTGAGCAAGGCTTCAGCAGAACTGGCGCGACGCAGGGCTTCGCCCAGATCGGTTTCACCCAAGGCACGGGTCAACAGTTGCAATAAACGCAGGTGTTCATCGGACTTGGCGGCAATGCCAATCGCCAGATAGACCATTTGCCCATCGCCCCAGTCCACCCCTTCGGGGAACTGCAACAAACGCACACCGGTGGTGAACACCAGGTCGCGGGTGTCGGGGGTGCCATGAGGGATGGCAATGCCCTGGCCCAGAAAAGTCGAACCTTGAGCCTCACGCGCTCGCAAACCGTCCAGATAGCCCTCGGCCACCAATCCGTCGGCGACCAGCTTATCGGCGAGTAATTGCAACGCAGCAGACTTATCCACAGCCGATTGGCCCATGGATATCTGCTCTATGGTGAGCTCAAGCATGCGTTCTCCTTATCCGGCGCTCCGTGGCACCCGGTATTGTTTTGAATTTAATCAGCTTAGGCCGCCCGCCCCTCAATAGGTCACCCGATGTGTGGCAAGCACATCCATACAGGGGCTTACGGCTACAAAACACGCCTGCTGAAACGTTTAATCATGAATGTGCGGCACGTTACTGCATAATCGCTCGCGCTTGAAGCCCAACCTGTCGCATTGATCAGCGTCATGTGGACGAGGCTGCAAAAAAATACAGTAGCGATAAGGCAGACGATGGTCGGCTGCCTTTATCGGGTAGGATTGGCCAGAATGTCGACATGTACTACAAAAAATAAGGAATTATCGGCGTGAAGCTCAGCGATATCGCTCAACTGGCAGGTGTTTCCGTGACCACCGCCAGCTATGTCATCAATGGCAAAGCTGAACAGCAACGCATCAGCAGCACGACGGTGGAGCGCGTACGCGCGGTGGTCGAGGCGCATGGTTTCACCCCTAACCCGCAAGCCGCAGGTTTGCGCAGCCGGCATACCCGCACGCTGGGTTTTATCCTGCCCGACCTTGAAAACCCCAGTTACGCGCGCATTGCCAAGCAACTCGAACAAGGTGCCCGCGCCCGTGGCTATCAATTGCTGATCGCCAGCTCCGACGACGCTCCCGACAGCGAACGCCAACTGCTCAAGCTGTTCCGCGCCCGACGATGCGACGCCTTGTTTGTGGCCAGTTGCCTGCCAGCAGAAGACGACAGTTACCGTCAACTGCAAGACTTGGGCATGCCCATTATCGCGATTGACCGCACGATGCAGCCCGAACGGTTTTGCTCGGTGATCAGTGATGACTGTGAAGCCAGCCTGCAGCTGACCCGTAGTGTGTTAAAGCCCATGCCACGGCAAATCGCCCTGATCGGCGCGCGCCCGGAACTGAGCGTGAGTCAGGCACGGGCGGCGGGGTTCAAGCAGGCGCTGGAAGGTTTTGAAGGCGACGTACTGATTGAGCATGGCACCGCGTTCAGCCGCGAATGCGGGCGACGCATGATTGATGATTTGCTGGCGCGCCTGGGGCATTTTCCTGAAGCGCTGGTCACAACCTCTTACGTGCTGCTGCAAGGGATGTTTGATGCCTTGCTCGATCACCCGGAGCACAAAGCACCTACGCGTCTCGCCACCTTCGGCGACACGCAGTTGCTGGACTTCTTGCCCTTGCCGGTGAATGCCATGGGCCAACAGCATCAGTTGATCGCCGAAACGGCACTCAATCTCGCTCTGGCCGCCATTGAAGAGCAACGTTACGCACCCGGCATCCACGCCATTGCACGTAACTTCAAACAGCGTATTGATCAGGTTTAAGCATGCAACTGATCGACACCCACACCCACCTCGACTTCCCCGACTTTGACGCCGACCGTACGCCGTTGCTGGCGCGCAGTCGGGCATTGGGGGTGGAGCGCATGGTGGTGCTGGGGGTCGATCAGCGTCACTGGCAACGGGTGTGGGATCTGGTACAAACCGACCCTCATTTGTATGCCGCGTTTGGCTTGCACCCGGTGTATCTGAATGAGCATCGCCCTGAGCACCTCACTGAGCTGAGGGCATGGCTGACCCGGCTGGACGGGCATGCGCAGCTGTGTGCGGTGGGTGAAATCGGCCTCGATTACTTTCTCCCGCAACTGGACCGCGACGCTCAACAGCGCTTGTTTGAAGGTCAGTTGCAGTTGGCCGCAGACTTTAATCTGCCAGCGCTGCTGCACGTGCGCCGCAGCCATGCGCAGGTGATTGCCACACTCAAGCGTTTCAAGCTAAAGCGCGGCGGGATCATTCATGCGTTTGCGGGCAGCCGCGAGGAAGCGCGCGAATACCTCAAGCTGGGTTTCAAGCTGGGCGTGGGCGGTGCCGCGACCTGGCCGCAAGCGTTACGCTTGCGCAAAGTGCTGACTGATTTGCCGCTGGAGGCCCTCGTGCTCGAAACCGACGCGCCCGACATGGCGCCAGCCATGTTCCCCCACCAGCGCAACAGCCCGGTGCATCTGCCCAACATTTGCCAGGCACTGGCCGAGGTGCTGAACATCAGCCCCGAGCAATTGGCCGACGCCACCACGGCCAATGCGTGCGCGCTGTTTAACTGGGCACGATAAGCCGTTAAAGACCGCAATTACGACCGCTACGCGCCCGGACGCAGCCTCGCATTACTCGTCAGCGACTACAGGGTAATGATCGCGGGTCATGTAGCAGTTGCCGAAG